>NZ_JAYKLX010000004.1:0-499753 GCF_035285365.1 Aquimarina gracilis
TTCCGAACAGAGTAGTTAAGCCCGTTAGCGCCAATGGTACTACAATCGTGGGAGAGTAGGTCACCGCCTTCTTTATAAAACCCTCATCTTAACCGATGAGGGTTTTTTTATGCCTGTTTTTTATTGTTAAATGGAATATTTCCAATTAATAGGAAATATTCCATAAATTCATTTTTTTATAGTAGTTTTGTATTTCTTAATAAAAGTATAATGCAAGACCAACTATATACCGTTATTGACGTCGAAACTACCGGAAAAGGTATTTTGGGAAACCGTATTACAGAGATTTGTATTGTACAATTACGAGGAAATAAAATCCTGGATAAATTTACATCCCTGGTCAACCCAGAGCAAAGTATTCCTTCTTTTATTACTGGACTTACAGGTATTGATAATGATATGGTCAGAAATGCCCCTAAATTTCATGAAATCGCAGAACGTATTATCGAAATCACTACCGATGCTATTTTTGTGGCTCATAATGTTAGTTTTGATTACAATGTTATCAGAGAAGAATTTAGAAATTTAGGATATACATTTACTCGAAAAAAACTTTGTACGGTAAGGCTTTCCAGAAAATTGATACCTGGACTATTTTCTTATAGTTTAGGTAGGCTTTGTTCATCTCTTAATATCCCTTTGATTGATAGACATCGTGCAGAAGGAGATACCGATGCTACAGTGATTTTGTTTCAACGGATTTTGACGCTTGATCCAAATTACACAATCATAAATTCTTTTTTAAATGCTCGCTCAAAAGAAGCAACAATTCCGCCGCATCTTGATGTAGATGTAATTAATAAATTACCAGAAGAAACAGGAGTTTATCTCTTTAAAGATAAAAAAGGGAAAGTGATCTATGCTGGTAAAGCAAAGAATATAAAGCAACGAGTGATTAGTCATTTTTATGATAAAAAGAATAAAGAATACGCTCTTGGTCAGGAAACATATACCATAGATTATGAAATAACAGGTAACGAATTAATAGCTTTATTGTTGGAAGCAGAAAAGATACAGAAACACTTTCCGAAATTTAATACCGCTCAAAAAAGGCCTGTAGCTCCATACCGAATAATAAAATACATTAATAGGAAAGGAGTTGTGCAGCTAGCCATCAACAGATCAAAGAGTACTGATGATTCATTAGAAGTGTTTTATAAACGATCTGATGCTATAGAACAATTAGAACGGCTATGCTTTGATTACCAACTTTGCCCTCGATATTGTGGATTACAAAACACTATAGGAAGTTGCTCGCATTATCGTATCAAAAACTGTAAAGGAATATGTTATGGTCAAGAATCTATAGCATTATATAATATGCGTGTTCAAAAAGCATTGACATCTATAGAAAAACAAAAAGAAACCTACCTAATAAAGGAAAAAGGTAGAACTATAAATGAACATAGTTTCGTTATGATTCAAAACGGAATGTATAAAGGGTATGGTTATGTTCATCAATCAGAACAAATATCATATTTTGATGATTTTGAACCTTTTTTGGTGCTACAAAAGCATACATATCATACTACTAAAATCATCAAGAGTTATTTACGCAAACATGGGGAAAATAATATTGTTTATATGTAAAAGGAATTGTTATGAATACTACAATTGTGCACTTCGATCTGGATACTTTTTTTGTGTCCTGCGAACGTCTATTGGATAGCAGACTCAATAATAAACCTGTTATTGTTGGCGGTACAGGTGATCGCGGAGTAGTAAGTGCAGCAAGTTATGAGACAAGAGCATATGGTGTTCATTCTGGAATGCCTATGAAAATGGCTAGGCAACTTTGTCCTAATGCAATTTATATACGTGGCAATGCCGGGACGTATACTAAATTTTCAAAACAAGTAACCGAGATCTTGCAAAGCGAAGTGCCTGTTTTAGAAAAGTCCAGTGTAGATGAATTTTATGCCGATCTTACCGGAATGGATCGTTTTTTTGGATGTTATAAATTTGCTTCAGAGTTGCGAAATAAAATTATTCACGAGGCGGGGTTGCCTATCTCCTTTGGTCTTTCAGTAAATAAAACAGTATCCAAAGTTGCTACAAATGAAGCTAAGCCTAATAATCAATTAAAAATCGATGTTGGTTATGAAAAGGCTTTTCTGGCACCACTATCCATCAAGAAAATACCAATGGTTGGAGAGAAAACTTATCGTACTTTTTGTAATATGGGAATCAAGAATGTGCATATGGTACAAAAAATGCCTGTAGATATGATGACTTCGGTGTTTGGTAAAAATGGCCGCATCATATGGCAACGTGCCAATGGAATCGATCACACACCAATAGTAGAGTATCATGAGCGTAAATCTATTTCTAGTGAGCGCACCTATGGTCAGGACACAATTAATATAACTACGTTAAAAACTACAATTACGGCAATGGCAGAGAATCTGGCCTTTCAATTAAGACGAGGAGGGAAGCTTACCTCTTGTGTAACTGTTAAGATTCGCTACTCTGATTTTCAGACTTATTCAAAGCAAATAAAAATTCCGTATACCTCGGCAGATCATCATTTAATTCCAGTAGTAATGCAGTTATTTGAAAACCTTTTTAGACGAAGGTTATTAATACGCCTCGTAGGAGTACGATATAGTGGTTTAACTGCAGGAACTTATCAAATCAATTTATTTGATGATGAAAAGAAAACAGTTAATCTGTATAGGGCTATGGATGATATACGGATTCGTTTTGGAGATCGAAGTATTATGCGTGCTGCTACTATGGGAGAAGGGGCGCGTACTATCGGAAATTTTACAAATCCATTTAGTGGAGAGCCACCTATAGTATTAGCACATAGAACGCAATAAATAATTTTAACCTAAATGTATCTAAATAATCATTCTTATTATAGTCTTCGATACGGTACTATATCTGAAATTGAGCTATTAGAAATGGCTCAACAACATGGGTGTGATTATTTTCCTTTGACCGATATAAACAATACGTCTGCTTGTCTAAATTTTATTCGAAAAGCACCTTCGTATGACATTAAACCTATTGTTGGTATTGATTTTCGTAATGATGCCAAGCAATGCTATGTTTGCCTGGCAAAGAATAATAAGGGTTTTTTTGAACTAAACCGTTTCCTTTCTGAACATTTACATGAAGAAAAAACGTTTCCTGATCAAGCTCCCCCCTTTTATCATAGTTTGGTTATTTATCCTTTTGAAAAGTTATTAGCTTCAGAAAAAACAACCTTTCTGGCTAATGAATTTATTGGTGTAGGGCTAACCGATATTAATAAGTTACGTTTTTCGAAGCTTAGTGAGTTTACCGATAAATTGGTAGTATTACATCCTGTAACTTTTCGGGATAAACGGGACTTTAATACACACCGGCTTTTACGCGCTATCGATACCAATATGTTGTTAAGTAAATTGCCCGAATCACAACAAGGTAAACCTGAACATAAAATGTATCCTGTAACAGATATCAAAAAGGCTTTTCAAAATTATTCTCATATTTTAAAGAATACAGAGAAATTGCTTAGACAATGTAGTATTGAGTTTAATTTTTCAAAGGATAGAGAAAATCAAAATTTAAAGACAGTTTTTGAAAGTATTGATGCAGATTTTGAAAAGCTTGTCGAATTATGTGAATTAGGATTACCAAGACGTTATGAATTAATAACTGATTCTATACGTCAACGTTTAGAAAAAGAACTGTCTTTGATTAAGCAGCAAAATTTTGTGAGTTTTTTTCTAATTAATTGGAAAATCATTCAATATGCAAAATCCAAAGACTATTATCATGTAGGGCGAGGTAGTGGGGCTAATAGTATCGTTGCTTATTTATTAGAAATTACCGATGTCGATCCTATAGAACTAGATTTATATTTTGAACGTTTCATGAATTTATATCGTGCAAGCCCGCCAGATTTTGATATTGATTTTTCTAGCTGGGATAGAGAAGATGTAACACGGTTTATTTTTGAAGCATTTGGAAATGATGGACAAGCTGCTTTATTAGGAGCATATGTAACTTTTAAGCATAGTGGTGCAGTTCGAGAGTTAGGTAAAGTATTTGGGCTTCCCAAACACGAAATAGATAAATTAAGCGATGGGAAATACGATCCCAATAAGCTGGATAAACTCTCAAGATTAGTGCTTAAATATGCAAGATATTTGCATGGTCGCCCAAACTATATAAGTATCCATGCAGCTGGAATCCTTATTTCCGAAAAGCCTATTCATTATTTTTCAGCCACGCATTTACCTCCCAAAGGATTTCCTACGGTTCAGTTTGATATGCATATTGCTGAAGATGTTGGACTTTACAAATTTGATATTTTAGGGCAAAGAGGGCTTGGAAAAATAAAGGATGCTATTGCCATTATCAAAGAAAACCATCCCGAGGTAATTTTACCTAACATCCATAATGCAAAGCCTTTTTTTAAGGATCCTAATATCAATATGATGATCGAAAGAGCCGAATGTATCGGTTGCTTTTATGTAGAATCTCCAGCAATGCGAATGCTATTGAAAAAGTTAGGAGTACGAGATTATTTGACATTGGTTGCAGCTAGCTCTATTATACGCCCGGGAGTAGCAAAAAGCGGGATGATGCGGGAGTACATTTTACGACATAAAAATCCAGAACGTAGAAAGCAAGCACATCCTGTTTTGTGGGATATAATGCCCGATACATATGGAGTAATGGTATATCAAGAAGATGTTATCAAGGTAGCTCATCACTATGCAGGTCTTGACCTGGGAGAGGCAGATGTATTACGTCGGGGAATGAGTGGCAAGTATCGTTCTCGAGAAGAGTTTCAAGCTGTGAAAAATAAATTTATTGCTAATTGTCGCGAGCGTGGAGAGGTAGATGATGTAATTTTTGAAGTATGGCGACAGATAGAAAGTTTTGCGGGGTATGCCTTTGCAAAAGGACACTCTGCCTCTTATGCAGTAGAGTCTTATCAAAGTTTATTTTTGAAGTGTTATTATCCTCTTGAGTATATGGTGGCTACTATTAATAATGGAGGAGGGTTTTATCGTGTAGAAATGTATTTACATGAAGCAAGAATTAATGGTGCAATTATTCATGTACCTTGTATCAATACCAGTTTAATAGAATCAACAATTAATGGAAATGAAATCTACTTAGGTTTTCAACATCTTCAAGGGCTTGAAAAGCGTTCAATGGTGAAAATAATAGAGGCTAGAGTGCATGGTTTATTTGATTCCTTAGATGATTTTATGGAACGTGTACCATTATCTATAGAACAATTAGATATTCTTATTCGAATTGATGCCTTTAGATCTTTTGGTAAGAATAAACGTAGTTTATTATGGGAGGCATATTATAAATGTAATCACGTTGCCAGTGATGAATTTCAGAAGCAGTTATTCAAGGTAAATATTAAGGATTTTGTCTTACCCGAGTTTACGATCACAGATCTAGAAAACGCTTTTGATCAACTGGAATTATTGAATTTTACATTATATAATCCTTTTGTTTTATTAGAAAAACCACCTACAAGTAATTTGCTGACTAGTAATTTGGTTTCATATTTAAATAACATTGTGGTGATTTATGGATATTTAATAACTGTTAAGAACACGGGAACTTCCAGAGGTGATCGTATGTTTTTTGGAACATTTTTAGATCAGAAAGGAGCGTGGATTGATACGGTGCATTTTCCACCGGCAGCCAAGAAATATCCTTTCAAAGGGAAAGGGATTTACCGTATTACAGGAAAGGTAGTCTCTGAGTTTGATTTTTTAAGTATTGAAGTTATTAAACAAGAACGAATGCCTTATGTGTCAGACCCTAGATTTAATGTAACTTATAATCGAAAGGGATTACCGGAAAAAAACGGTATGTCTTTTGGATTATTGAGATAACGCAGTAGATAGATGATCCAAAATATTTTGATGATCTACTGCTTTTAAGAGTGGTAATAACCAAAAAGAATTAAAAAAAGAACGACACCTTTTGTAAAGGTGCCGTCTCGAAAAATTTTATTTTGGGGCTCAAAATAAAATTCAGCATTAATATTAATTTTCTACCATATTGTAACCTGCAAACTGTTGCATAGCCGTCTGGGTAAGTTCTTTTGCTCTGTTTACATAGAAACTTTTTGTATCGTCAAGAGATTCGTTTTTTAATTCGTTCTCACTTCGTAAATAATCTGCTTGTGATTCGAAAGTAGCCTCTTCATTAAGTACTACGCTAAGTTCTTGTAATGCATTTTCAAGCTTTTTTAATGCTTGTTCAGCTTTTGACTTTATAATTGTTTGCTCTTTTAATTCGGCAGCACGTCTAGCTTCAAATTCAGCTTTTTGTTTATTTTGCTCTGCGATTTGCTGCTCTAATTTTCTTTGTTCGATTTCTAATTGACGTCTCTTTTCTTCTAATTCTCTTTGTTTGTTGGATACATCATCGCTCAAGTCAGCTATATCATTTTCTTCATCTATAGAAGCCTCTTCTGTATAACTATCATCATAACTACCAGTATTGGCCTGACAGAATGTTAATTGTTCAAGTAATGTAGAACCAAGCTCTTTGGCACGCTTTGCAAAAAATCTACTACGCTCATATGTGTCTTGCTCCAGCGAACTTTGCATATCAACTCTTGCTTGATAAGCAGTTTCATTTGCCTTTTTACATCCACATTGATCGGCAAGGCTTTCTACTTTTTCAAAAGCTTCAATAGCTTTATCTGCATATTCTTGTGTGTGATATACATTGTTAGACCCATGTGCTTTCTTACTATGAGAGTATGCATAACTAGCAGCAGTCAAAGCATCATCATACAAGTTTTGAGCATTGATTTTGGGGATAAAACAAGATAAGAATAAGATAAGTGCAATTTTTTTCATTCTAATGGGGCTTTTAAATCACGGAACAAGTATACGATATTTTTTAGGTATCATCCAAAAAAAAACGTCATTAATCGATAAAATGCGCATTTTATCTTGATTTTTACGGGTAAACCTTAATTTTAGTGATAAATGTCCTACTGTTCTGTAAGAAAGAACTTCGTTGTGTTATAAATATCTGTAATTGAAAACGATAATAACCGTTTAATATTTTGCTATACCATCAAAAAAACTAATTTTACTTTCTAATGACTGTATTATGTAAGTTAATTATGTATCTTACGTCTAAATAGCCCATGAAACAACTAATCATATCCTCAATTAATCATAACCTTAATAATGCTATTGCTCTATTAGATGCGATAGATTCTAAAACCTATCAAGATACATCTGTTGGACCTTATTATTCTAGTATTGGATCTCATATAAGGCATACACTTGATTTTTTTGATTGCGTTATTAGCGGTTTGGACTCTAATAATATTGATTTAACAGCTCGTAAAAGAGATGAGGTATTATCTACCAGTAAAGAATCAGCCATACAGCATATATATAAATTGCAAGAAACACTACTTTCTTATATAGATGTAAATACAGATTACCTTATTCATGTTACCGATAATATGGGGCAGGGAAAAGTAACAGTAAACTATACCTTAGAAAGTATTCTTTCTCATGCAAATAGTCATACTATACATCATTATGCTGTTATTGGATATATTCTTAATACTCTAGGGATAGAAATAAAAATTCCAGGTTTTGGCTATAATCCTACCTCACCCATTAACAAACGAGAAGGGATTTAATAAGAGATAATAAATAGGGTTATCGTTTTCCAAACATAGACTCCATAATGGTGCGTATCCCTTTGAAAGCCATAAATATTGCAAATCCAGCCCCTATCAGCCCTAGTATTAAAATTGGGATATATAAAGGATGATCTTGATTTTTAAAGGCCGAATGGATAATTACCGGGCTAATAAACATAAAAATAAGAGCAATAGCCATGCGTTGCACCCCTTTGCCAAGTAACTCTTTGTTCGTTCTATTTGGTTCCATAATTATTGATCGCATTGCGTACACTACCATATTTTTCTAATAACTCTGCTGCTTCTTTTTTCGAAATATCTAATTCTTCCATAATCATTCGAGTACCCCTATCTACCAATTTGTTATTGCTAAGCTGCATATCAACCATCTTATTGCCTTTTACTCTGCCTAATTGGATCATAGTAGTTGTAGAAATCATATTTAGCACAAGTTTTTGAGCAGTACCAGCTTTCATTCGGGAGCTTCCTGTTACAAATTCGGGGCCAACAATAATGACCACCGGGAATTGTGCTGTTTTGGCCAAGGGGCTTCCTTCATTGCATGTAATACAACCGGTAATTATATTATTTTCGTTACATTTCTGTAGTGCGCCTATAACATAGGGGGTGGTTCCTGATGCTGCAATCCCAATCACTACATCTTTTTCTGAAATGTGACACTCTTGTAAATCTTGCCACCCTTGTTGTGTGCTATCTTCGGCAAATTCTACCGCTTTTCTAATAGCCTTATCTCCTCCTGCAATTAATCCAATAACCAAATCATGCGATACTCCAAAAGTGGGAGGGCATTCGCTCGCATCAACAATACCTAAACGACCACTTGTTCCCGCACCTATATAAAAAAGTCTCCCTCCGTTCTTTAATTTATCTACTATTTTGGAAACCAAAATTTCAATTTGAGGGATTGATTTTTCTACTGCGAGAGGTACCAAGCTGTCCTCACTATTGATATTAGTCAGTAATTCATGAACACTCATCTTTTCAAGATGGTTGTACTTTGAAGCTTGCTCTGTTGTTTTGGTAAAATTCATGCTTCAAAAATACTCATTTTTAATGTCTAGGCAGATAGGTTTTTATAAATACTATTCTTCTTGTATAGTGAATTCAAATCTATCTGCTTCAGAAAGGTTGAAATATCCTAAAGGATAGTTATCCTGATTGGTAGTATTAATAATATTACCTCTAAGTATAGCAGGTGGAGTTTGGAAGGGATTTCCTCCATCTTGCTCACTTTGGGCGATCAGTAATTCTGAGTATTCAAAATACCGTTTATCGATTCCTAGTATTTTGATAGTTACATCTCGACCTGCTACCATGTCTTCATAGAAATAGGAGAAGTTAAAGGGTTGTCCTTGATAAAAACGGTCTTCACTGGCTAGAAATAAACTAAAATCAAAATCAAAAAGATAGAAATCATCACGGTTTCCATCATCGGTAAAGAAAATAATAATTTCTGTTTCGTCACCATCAAATAAAGTACCATCGCCTTGTTCTATATTGTCGATCGGAACGGTTGGGATTAGTTCTGTTGTAGCAATATAGGTTTCATTGTTATAAATAACAGTAAGTTGATATGTAGTATCAAATTCAGGAATGAAGTCTATCGCATCGGGTGTAAAAAGCCCCGATTCATTAATAGATTCTGAAAAATTAATAATTGAATTGTCATTGAGATTTGTAATAAAAACAGTAGCATCGCTTACTGCAGGAACTTCCTCATCAAAAAAAGGTGCAGACAGTGTAAGTTTCACACCGCCTTCAACTGTAATAGGTGATTCGTTGTTATATAATTCAAAAGAAGCATCAATAACCAATCTTGGTTCTCCTTCAGGAACATCTACATCAACAACATCTTCACAACTTGTAAAGACCAAGGTAAATACTAGTATATAAATTATCTTTTTCATTTTCTAAAACTTGAAATTATAGGTTACTGCAGGTATAATACCAAAAATTGAAGTCCGGATAGCCTCATTTACAAATGTATCTGTATTTCTTGCAAATGTAATTGAAGCTGCATTTCTACGATTGTATAAATTATAGATGCTGAACACCCATTCACTTTGCCATTTCCTGTTTTTATTTTTTCTGGGAGTTAATGTGGCAGACACATCTATGCGGTGATATGATGGTAAACGTTCGCTGTTTCTTGGGCCATCAAATACCGGTACTACTAGGCCTTGATATTCAAATTGTCCCGTAGGATAGTTTGTAGGCTGCCCTGTTTGAAAAACAAAATTAGCCCCGAATTTCCACTTTTCATTTAATTCATAAGACCCATTAAAGGATATATCATGAGTTTTATCATAAGGTGTATTATACCATTCATTATTGTTTATCCCGGGTTCATTAGGTGTTCTTCCAGGAGTTCTTTGTTCAGATTTTGACAAGGTATAAGCTAACCAACCTTTAAACTTTCCTTCATTTTTACGTAATAGAAATTCTAAACCGTATGCTCTGGCTTCTCCATTTAATATATCTTGCTCAATTGCATTATTGGCAATCAAATCTGCTCCGTCTATATAATCGATTCGATTTTTGATATCCTTATAAAAAATCTCGGTTTCAAGGGAATATTCGTTGTCGTTTATGCTTTTAAAATATCCTAATGCATATTGATTAAGAAGTTGTGGTTTGATATATTTTCCACTTGGTGTCCATACATCTAACGGAGTAGGAGAGTTGGTGTTTGAAAGTAGATGTAAATATTGAGCCATTCGGTTGTAACTGGCCTTAACTGAGGTGTTGTCGTTGAAAGCGTAAGCCAGAGCTACGCGAGGCTCAAGATTTGTGAAGGTTTCAATTTGATCACTTCGACTAAAGTTTTCTGTTCCTATAGGTTCTGCAGATTCGTAGATTTGCAGTTCTTCGTTAAATAAAAGTGGATTATCATTCTGATATACATTTAACTCATCTTGTCCTAAACGTATAAAGTTGCTAAGCCTAACTCCGTATTGAAGTGTTAAATTTTCAGAAATTTTATGTTCAGCGTCGATATATGCTCCAAACTCATTGGCATACTTATTAATTAACTTTTCCCGGGTAATTCCAGAATCATCACTATTGGGTTTAATTTCACCGGGATTAAATCTAAAATAGATATTATTAATCCCGTAATTAAGTTGAAAACTATCGCTTAGATAATGTTTTAAATCATATTTAATATTGAAATTTCTAATCCCAGAATCCCACTCAAAACCTACAAAATCCAATTCGAGGCCATAAAAATAATCGGAGTAGATAAGTGATAGATTTGAGAATAATTTATCTGAAAACAAATGGTTCCATCTTAGGTTTAATACCGTGTTACCATAAATATTTTCAAAACTCTCACTAATGCCAAATACATCGCGACCAAAGTAGCCTGATAAGTATAAGTTATTATTTTCGTTAAGTTTATAATTTAGTTTGGTGTTAAGGTCATAAAAGTAGGCTACATTATCGTTTCCGTCATCTACCAGTGGTAAAAACAGATGGGCGTATGAAGCTCTTCCTCCCACAAGAAAAGCTCCTCTATCTTTTTTTAGTGGTCCTTCGGCTAATAATCTACTCGATACTGCACCAAGGCCTCCGCTCATTTTAAACTTTTTACTATTCCCTTCTTTTTGATAGATATCTAGAACTGAAGATACACGTCCGCCATATTTTGCTGGGATACCTCCCTTATAAAGTTTTATGTCTTTAATGGCATCTGGGTTAAATACAGAGAAAAACCCGAAAAGATGAGAGGAGTTAAATATGGTAGCCTCGTCGAGCAGAATGAGGTTTTGGTCTGCAGAGCCTCCACGTACATTAAATCCTGATGCACCTTCACCACCACTAGTAACACCGGGTAAAAGAATGATCGATTTAATTACATCTGCTTCCCCTAGAACGACAGGAATCTGTTTAATTGTTCCTGCAGAGAGTTTATTAAGACTCATTTGTGGGGTTTTTATATTTAGTTTTTCAGCTTTTTCGGTAATGACCACCTCGTCCAACATTTCAGAAGCTTCGGTCAACTGAAAATTAAGTTTTTTATTTTCGTTTAATTCGATTTCTTGCACAATATCTCTAAATCCAAGATAACTTACTTGTAATTTATAAGTTCCTTGTGGTAAAGTGATGGAGTAGAACCCATACTCATTGGTCACCACTCCTTTTCCTATTTCGGGAAAAATAACATTTACTCCAATTAGAGTTTCGTTACTGGATTGTTCAGAAACCGTTCCGCTTAAAGTGTATTTTTCTTGGGCTAGTGCAGAAAATTGAAGAATGATCAGGGATAATAAGCTGATTAAAGTGTGCTTTTTCAAGGGATAAATGATTTAAAATTTATTTAGTGATATTATGAGGGAGGTTGGCACAAGTTTCATACCTAAAATTATAATGAAGCTCTCTTTTTTCAAAGAATAATATACAAATCAAGAAAATCTATCGATCAACCTTATATCATAATCCATAAATAGTAACGGTCAAAGCTAACGACTATTTTGATAGCCAAATGTTATTTAATTATTAAAAATAGCCGTAAAAGGCTATAAAAAAGGCCAGTATTATCGAATACTGGCCTTTTTTTTCTTATTTATGATTATGATTAAGCATTGATAATCGTATTTAATGTTTTGCTAGGTCGCATTGCATTTGCTACTTTATCAACATTGGGCCAATAATATCCACCCATATCAACGGCGCTCCCTTGTGCATCGTTTAATTCTTGGATGATTTTTGTTTCATTTTCTTCTAATTGCTTTGCTATTGCAGCAAATTCTTTTTGTAAATCTGTATCTTGAGCTTGACCGGCAAGGGCTTGAGCCCAATACATTGCCAGGTAAAAATGACTACCTCTATTATCTAACTCGTTTACTTTTCTAGAAGGAGATTTTTTATTGTCCAAGAACTTTATTGTAGCTTGATCAAGCGCTTCTGCTATGATTAAGGCTTTTTGATTATTGTTCGTTTCGCCAAGATGTTCAAGAGAAACGGCTAGCGCCAAAAATTCTCCCAAAGAATCCCATCTTAGGTGTCCTTCTTTATTAAATTGCTGGACATGCTTTGGAGCTGATCCTCCTGCACCTGTTTCAAATAATCCACCACCATTCATTAACGGAACGATAGATAGCATTTTTGCACTAGTTCCTAATTCTAGAATAGGGAAGAGGTCAGTATTATAATCTCTCAGTACATTTCCTGTAACTGATATTGTATCTTTCCCATCTTTTATTCTTTCCAAAGAAAAGCGTGTGGCCTCTATAGGAGACATAATTCGTATATCAAGTCCAGATGTATCATGTACTGGTAAATAGGTATTTACTTTTTTGATTAATTCGGCATCATGAGCTCGGTTTTCGTCTAACCAGAAGATTGCAGGTGTATTGGTAGCTCTTGCTCTATTAACAGCAAGTTTAACCCAATCTTTTACCGGAGCATCTTTGGTTTGACACATTCTCCAGATATCACCTTTTTCTACGGTATGCTCTATTAGTGTATTCCCTTCATTATCCACCACTCGAACGCTACCATCTACAGGGATCTCAAAAGTTTTGTCGTGAGAACCGTACTCTTCAGCTTTTTTGGCCATTAATCCAACATTAGGTACGGTACCCATAGTAGTAGGGTCAAAAGCACCATGTTTTTTACAGAAATCGATAGTTTCCTGGTAAATACCGGCATAACTACTGTCTGGTATTACTGCTTTTGTGTCTTGCGTATTTCCATCTGCATCCCACATCTGTCCCGAATTACGAATCATCGCAGGCATAGAAGCATCGATGATAATATCACTTGGTACATGCAGGTTGGTAATTCCTTGATCAGAATTTACCATGGCAAGCTTTGGGCCTTTCTCATAACAAGCCTGGATATCTGCTTTGATCTCTTCTCTTTTGGCGTCTGGTACTCTTTTTAGTTTATTGATTAAATCTCCAAATCCATTATTCTCTTCTACACCAATTTCTTCAAGTACATCGGCGTGTTTCTCAAAAATATCCTTAAAAAATACTTTTACCGCATGTCCAAATATAATTGGATCAGAAACTTTCATCATAGTTGCTTTCATGTGTAATGAAAACAATACATTTTTATCTTTTGCATCTGCCACTTGTTCTTCAAGAAAAGCAATTAGCGCTTTTTTGCTCATAACTGTAGCATCGATTACTTCACCTTCGAGTAACGTTGTTTTTTCTTTAAGAACTTTTGTTGTTCCATTGCTTTCAACTAATTCGATCTTTACATCTCCAGCCTTTGATAGGGTCACAGATTTTTCGTTAGAACGAAAATCTCCACTATTCATGGTGGATACATGAGTTTTTGAATCTGCACTCCATGCCCCCATCGAGTGAGGGTTTTTTCTGGCGTATTCTTTTACTGGTTTTGGAGCTCTACGATCAGAGTTTCCTTCTCTTAGTACAGGGTTTACGGCACTCCCTTTTATTTTATCATATTTGGCTTTGATCTCCTTTTCGGTATCATTTTCTGGTTCTTCGGGGTAGTTGGGTAAATCAAACCCTTGAAGTTGTAATTCGGCTATTGCAGCTTTTAATTGTGGAATTGAAGCACTAATATTTGGGAGTTTGATTATGTTTGCCTCGGGCTTTTGAGCAAGTTCACCAAGTTCTGCAAGGGCATTGGCCTGCTTTTGTTTGTCTGTTAATTTTTCAGGAAAAATAGCAAGAATTCTTGCGGCCAGGGATATATCTTTTGTTTCTATAGTGATATTCGCTGCTTTTGTAAATCTTTTTACCAAAGGTAGGAAAGAGTAGGTTGCTAAAGCTGGTGCTTCGTCAGTTTTGGTGTAAACAATCTTTGAGGTATTAACTCCCATATTTCTTGTTTTTTTATAACGGTATCTTAATCATAAGTACGACCAAGTGTTGCGATACCTTTCTGTTTTATTCTTTTTTAAGGAAATAATTAGTCGTATAATTTTACTAAGACAAACAATTCATGGTGATGATTTTGTTGTAATAACAAAATAATACTAGCTGTCATAGAAATTTTCCGTGCGCGAAGATACAAATCTAGTCATGCAAATGCAACCTGTGTGTTGTTAGTTTTGAGTTAAAGAGATGTAATTAGACTATCCTGAAATAAAGAGGGCGATAAATAGGAGATAAGTAATTTTTGTCTAAATAATATAAAGAATTATAAAAAATAAAAAGCCATATCAAGAATACAAGTATTTTGATATGGCTTCATCGGAAATAATCATCTACCACGTTAGCTGTTTTACCCGCAATAAAATAAAAACTTTCGTTTTTTATACCATGCAATCATTACTTCCATTTTGAGTAGATTAATTATTAAATAAAAATTTGAATAATATAAGAGCTACTCTAACGACTATTAGAGGTGTCTGCTTTTGTTAATTACGTTAGTAATTTTTCAGTTTTTCACTTATATAGTCTTATGCCATCTAAAATTAAAAAGGTGTCAAAACTTAATTTTTTCTTTTGAATTTCATTTTGAAATTATTTCAAAGTAAGGCCCTTAAATTGATTTCAAGGATGTACTCAAAAAAATAACTTTCGTTTCATATTTATTTTAATCTTAAACTGGTCTTCAGTTGTTCAAAGAACGTATTGTGTAATTACAAAATTTAGGAATCCTTTTGTCATCTCTTAAAGATTGTAATTTTGTTATATAAAGATAAGAAAAATTGATTATTTGATCACAAAATGTTATTGCATTAGTTATCAACTGTTTATGAACCAAAGATATTAACTTTTGTTCATAAAAAAAGACCGCCATTTTGCAGTCTTTTTTACGTTTGAAAGAGAAAAGAAAATTAGCTTCTTTTTTCTTTGATTCTTGCTTTTTTACCAGTAAGTCCTCTGAAATAGAATATACGTGCTCTACGAACTTTACCTCTTTTGTTAACTTCAATTTTTTGAAGAGCCGGTAAATTTACTGGAAAAATACGTTCTACACCAATAGTTCCAGACATTTTTCTGATAGTAAACGTTTCAGTTGATCCAGAACCTCTTCTTTGGATTACTACTCCTCTAAAGAACTGTGTACGTGTTTTGTTTCCTTCTTTAATCTCATAATAAACTGTGATTGTGTCACCAGCAGAGAATTCAGGTACTTCTTTCTTTGCAACAAATTCGTCTTGTACGAATTTTACTAAATCTTCCATTTTGATATAGTTTCTTTGGTTTTGTTGAGACAACATTCACGATTTTCGCCAGAGGTTATTTCAATCAGGGTGCAAAAATAAGTATTATTTGATTACATGCAAGCGTTTTACGGTGTAAATTTGAAATATTTCAAATTTACTCTTTTAATAGATCAGGCCTACGTTCTTGAGTTCTTTTATATGCCTGTTCTTCTCTCCAGGCTTCAATTTTTGGAAAATTACCAGATGTTAAGACCTCTGGAACTTTCCATCCTTTATAATCAGCAGGTCTCGTGTAAATGGGAGGGGCTAATAAATCATCTTGAAATGAATCGGTTAATGCTGAAGTTTCATTGCCCAGTACACCTGGAATTAATCGTATAATGGCATCACAAAGAATAAGAGCTCCTAATTCCCCGCCAGATAATACATAGTCTCCAACAGAAATCTCTTTGGTTACGAAATGATCTCTTACACGTTGATCGACCCCTTTGTAATGACCACATAAAACGATAAGATTACCTTTTAAAGAGAGTTGATTAGCTATGCTTTGAGTTAATGTTTCTCCATCGGGAGTCATATATATAATTTCATCATAATCCCTTTCTGATTTTAATTTGGAAATGCACTTGTCTATAGGTTCAATCATCATGACCATACCAGCGCCGCCACCAAATTGATAATCATCTACCTGTTTATAATTGTCGGTAGTATAATCTCTTAGGTTGTGAAAATGTACATCTACTAATCCTTTTTCTATAGATCGCTTCATGATTGAGGCTTCAAAAGGACTTTTCAGAATATCGGGTACAACGGTAATAATATCTATTCGCATCTCATTTCAAAATTCAATGGAATACAAAGATGCAAAAGAATACAATAAAAAAATCTAAAAAACTGAATTACTTGGCTCCTGCTTTGCGCTGCTTGTTGATCTCATCTTGAAGCTTTCGCATAACCTTTTGTTCACGCTCGAGAGATCTTCTTCTGTGATCTTCGAACTCTTCTTCAGTTTCGGCTAAAGCTTTTTTTGCCTGGATCGTAACAGCGTTGCTGTTTTTAAATTTGTAGATAAAAAATCCTAGTAGGGCTAAAAGCACACCAATAATTACCCACATGATCGTTTTGTAACTGGATTTGGTTACCATAGCCCCGAAAAAGCTCATGCTATCTTTTTGTTGGGTTACCGAAGCAAGATCCTCATTTGTTTTGGCAAGGGAAGCTTCTAAACCGGATATAGTTGATTTTTGATCTGCTATTTGTTTATTCGTGGTGTTTAGTTTTCCTTCTAATGTTTTTAATGTATCAGCAAGATTTGCCTTAAGTTTATTGATCCATACTTGTTTTATAACCTTGTATTCTTGATATCTGCTGGATTTCTTTATAACAATATCAAACTGCTTTTCAATATTCTCTTGCTTTAATGCCTGCTCAACAGTTACATTTTCTTCCTGTGCATTGGTTATTGAAGAAAAAGAAAGTAGTATAGTTATAGCTAATAGATATTTTGATAATTTCATGCGTTTAGGTTCTTAGTTTTAAATTATGTGCTCCGAATAATCACCGATTCTGTAGAAAGGTGAACTGTTAATTAACGATGTCTAAGTTTTTGGGGAGGATATCCCTTTTTTAGTTTCCGGTTAATTTCTTCTGTAACGACAATAAATGTACGATATTGTGGATAATTAGAAAGTTTTTTTTGCAAGAATTTGAGCGGCTTCTAAATTATTATTAATCAATTGAAAATAAATATATTGCTTTTGAGTTGATTCAATAAAAAAAGCCGTTGTAGACAGCGGCTTTTTTTATAATCAATATGTTTTTTACTTCTAGTAATATGTGAAACGTCTTACTTTGGCAATATATTTTGATAATCTTATTACTTGATGACTATATCCATATTCATTATCATACCATACGTATAATATAGCATTGTTTCCATTTGAGTCAACTATCGTTGCGTTGCTGTCATATATTGATGGAGCTGAAGACCCTACGATATCGCTAGATACAAGTTCATTATTTAATGAATATTTGATTTGTTCTACCAGGTTTCCTTCCAGTGCATATTTTTTGATAATGGCATTCATACTTTCTTTAGAAGCTTTCTTTTCCAAGTTAAGATTTAGAATTGCCAGTGATCCATTAGGGACAGGAACTCGAATTGCATTTGAAGTTAGCTTTCCTTCAAGGCTAGGTAATGCTTTTGAAACGGCTTTACCTGCACCTGTTTCAGTTATTACCATGTTAAGGGCCGCTGCGCGACCTCTTCGGTATTTTTTGTGCATATTATCGACTAAGTTTTGGTCGTTTGTATATGCGTGTATCGTCTCCAAATGACCATTAACAACTCCAAAACTATCTTCAACAGCTTGCAAAATTGGCGTAATGGCATTTGTAGTACAAGATGCAGCCGAAAATATATCCACCTGATCCGGATCGTATTCTTTGTGATTCACTCCATGTACAATGTTTGGGACACCTTTTCCAGGAGCAGTAAGTAAAACCTTATCAATTCCTTTGGCTTTTAGATGTCTGCTTAACGCTTCTTTATCTCTAAAAGCACCAGTATTATCTATAACCAAAGCATCATTAATTCCATAAGAGGTATAATCAATATCTTCGGGATTATTGGCGCTAATAATGTTTACCGTTGTGCCATTAATGATAAGGGCCTTGTTAGCTATATCGGTTTCTACGGTACCTGCAAAATCACCATGTACAGAATCATTTCTTAATAAAGAAGCTCTTTTTTCTAGCACTTCTTCTGTAACGGGACCTCTTGTAACAATAGCTCTAAGCCGTAGCTGACTACCTTTGCCTGTAATAGTCATAAGTTCTCTTGCTACCAAACGGCCAATTCTTCCAAAACCATATAGTACCACATTTTTTGGAGAAATCGGTTTTACCTTTTTTGCATCTTTAAGTTTGTTTTGAACAAACCTGTTGATTGAACCATGTTCGTCATTAGACAAATGATATTCGTAAGTAAGTTTGCCAATGTCTAATTTGGCCGGAGGCAAGTCCATTAATTTTATGGCTTGTGCGATTTCTACCGAATCAAAAATGGATATCGGTTTTTGTACAAATTCTCCAGCATACTCATGCAGATTGATAATTTCGCTAACATTTTTGTCTATTAACTGATTTCTAAAAAGTACCAACTCTATAGAGTTGTCATACCATAAATCACTTACAGTTTTGATAAATGCTACTGTTGCGCGACGTCTGTCTGCCTGAAAGGCAAGTTCTTTTTCATAAACTTCATTAGAGCTCATAGTTCGTTGTGTTTTTTAACGGTCTTGAAATTTCGTGCAAAAGTATATATTTCAAACGTTTTCGTAAAACCTTTTTTAATAAAAAACTCCCATTACTTAATTAAAGTAGTGGGAGTTATTGTTTTTATAGGCTTTTTGGTTTTTTTATTGAAAGACGAATTCTCTTTTATCACCCTCTCTGTCAATTAAACTAATAGTAATATCTTCATCTGGATATTTGCTTTCTATAATTTTTTTGACTTCCAAAACACTTTTTACCTTTTTTCCATCAATTTCACTAATTATAAGACCTTCTAGATTGTATCTTTTCATTCTTGAGCTTAATGCTTTGCTAATTACTACGCCATGGTCCATTTTAAATTTTTTAAGATAATCTTTTGGTGGATTAACAACTTCAACACCCACGTCATTAATATTGTAGCTTTGAATTTCGTATTTTGTAAGTTTTACCGGGACAACAAGTTCTTGTTTCTTTCTTAAGATTTTCACATTAATAATATCATTAGGTCTCTTACTGTTTACATAACCTGTCAAGTCGGCAAATCTTTTTATTGGTAGTCCGTCAATTTCTTTTATAACATCACCTTCTTTTATGCCTGCTTTCTTGGCACCGCTATTTTCTGCAACCGAGGCGACAAAAACACCTTGTGAAGTAGAGATGTCATAGGCTTCGACAGCACTTGGATTTATATTACCACCTGTAATTCCAATAATACCTCGTTGCACATCACCAAATTCAATAATATCATCAATGATTTTCTTGGCATTGTTTGAAGGAACTGCAAAGGCATATCCAACATAGCTTCCAGTTTGTGATGTGATAGCGGTATTGATTCCTATAAGTTCTCCTTTTATATTAACCAGAGCTCCTCCGCTATTTCCAGGATTTATAGCTGCATCAGTCTGGATAAAAGATTGTGCTGTGTCATCATATTCGTTTAGATCTCTTGATTTGGCGCTAATAATACCAGCTGTGACAGTAGAGGTTAAGTTAAATGGGTTACCTACAGCAAGTACCCATTCACCAATCTTAGCAGAATTTGAGTCGCCAAAAGGGATATAAGATAATTTTTGGTCTGAATCAATTTTGATTAAAGCAATATCCGCCTGTGGAGCAGTACCAACTACTTTGGCTTTATATGATTTATTGTTATTTAATGTTACTTCCAAGTCTGAAGCGCCATCGATTACATGGTTATTGGTAACAATATAACCATCTTCAGTAATTATCACACCAGAGCCTGCTCCTTGGATTCTACGTTCTGCGGCGCCCCCGTTTCTGAAGAAATCCATCAAATTTCTTGGGGTACGACTTATTCCATATTGTTTAACATGTACTACTGCATTAACCGTTTTTTCAGCTGCCTCGGTAAAATCAATACTAGCTGCAGATGCGGTATAACTTGTGTTGGGGACAGTATAATTTACAGGAATTGTGTCTGATTTACTTTCAGTATTATGAACCACAACCGCTTCTGGTTCTAAAAACAATTTATATGTACTAATTGTCATGATCCCTGCCAGGACTGCTACAACCAATAAACTTAAAAATCTTTTCATCATCTTTTTCTTTTTTTTGTTTAATTAAATTAGTTCTGTATAAATAGACTGTACATAACTTTTAAAATTACAATTATAGTATACTTTTTTTACGATATTTAACTCACAATTAACAACGCTTTTATGTTTACATTCTTTGTACCTTTGCCCTTATAATTGGTAAGATAATAATGACACTCACATTTTATAAATATCAGGGTACAGGAAATGATTTTGTAATCATTGATAATCGAGATTCTATAATATCCAAAAATAATACCAAATTGTTTACAAGACTTTGTGACAGAAAATTTGGAATCGGTGCAGATGGGTTGATGTTGTTAGAACAGCCTAAAAATCAGGAAGATGATTTTACAATGGTGTACTTTAATGCCGATGGTAACGAAAGCTCGATGTGCGGTAACGGAGGAAGATGTTTGGTAGCTTTTGCAGCTTTTATTGGGATTATAAAGGATAAAACTACCTTTACCGCTATAGATGGTAAGCACTATGCAGAGATTAAAGACGGATTGGTGTATTTACAAATGCAAGATGTCTCAGAGATTGAGGAGTATGACTCACATTTGTTTTTAGATACAGGGTCCCCTCATCACGTGACTATGGTAAATGGATTACCAGAATTTGATGTGAAAAATGTTGGAAGGGAAATAAGAAATGGGGCTCCTTATTTTGAGGTTGGGAGTAATGTGAATTTTGTTGAAAAAATAAATGGAAATTCATTTGCGGTTCGTACTTATGAAAGAGGAGTAGAAGATGAAACATTGTCCTGTGGAACCGGGGTCACTGCTGTAGCACTTTCTATGCATGCCACCCAGGTAACAAATGAAAATCAGGTAAGTGTACAAACACCCGGAGGAGAGCTTAAAGTTACTTTTTCTAAAAGTGCCAATAAATATGAAAATATCTTTTTAATAGGGCCTGCAGAACAGGTGTTTAAAGGGGAGATTGAATGCTAACACTAAAAGGAGAAAATATCTTTTTAAGAGCCTTGGAGCCAGAAGACTTGGATTTTGTCTATGTTATCGAAAATGATGAGCAGATATGGGAAATGAGCTCTACCCAAACCCCGTATTCGAGGTTTTTGATTAAACAGTATTTAGAAAACGCACATCAAGATATTTATGAAATCAAGCAACTGCGATTGGTAATCTGTACCTATGATGACGCATCGATTGGGTTGATTGATCTCTTTGATTATAACCCCACGCATAATAGAGCTGGAGTAGGTATTATAATAGCAGAAAAAGAGCAGCGAGGCAAAGGTTATGGAGCCGAAGCTCTTGAGCTTATTACAAAATATGGATTTACACACTTGCGCTTACATCAGTTGTATGCTAATATATCTGAAGACAATACTACTAGTATCAAACTTTTTGAAAACTGTGGGTTTAGTAAAGTGGGGATTAAAAAGGAATGGAATTTAATAAACAACTCGTACAAGGACGAGCTTTTATATCAACGACTATATGTACATTAAAAAAATATTATTAATAATAGTTTTATTAGGATTAATAGGTGGAGGGATTTTTGCTTACTATGTGTATCAGGCAATTTTTTCACCAAATACAGATTTTGAAACTGAAACTGCAACAGTTTATATCCCTACAGGAGCAACATATACAGAACTTATTGAAGAGATTAGTCCATTAGTAAAAGATATATACACTTTTGATAGAATAGCCAGAAGAAAAGGATATGTAGATAATATAAAAGCAGGTAGATATATTTTGAAAAAAGGGCTTAATAACAATGATATTGTTGGAGTTTTACGCAGTAAAAACACTCCAATCAATGTTAGTTTTAATAATCAGGAAAGACTTGAAAATCTTGCAGGAAGAATAGCTGTTCAGATTGAGGCAGATAGTACTTCATTGGTTAAGGCCTTTAAGGATTCTATTTTTATTAATGAAAAAAAGTTTTCTTTAGAAAGCGCCTTGTCTATGTATATTCCTAATAAGTATGAGTTTTTTTGGAATACCTCTGCAGAACAATTTAGAGATAGGATGTATAAGGAGTATGATCGCTTTTGGAATGAAAAACGTAAGACAAAAGCCAATGAAATTGGGCTTACTCCTAATCAGGTTACGACAATTGCATCAATAGTGCAAAAAGAAACTGCAAAAGTTGATGAACGCCCTAGAGTAGCAGGTGTTTATATGAATAGGTATAAAAATGGTTGGAAACTAGACGCTGATCCAACTGTGATATTCGCTATAAAGAAACATCGTAACGATTGGGATACAGTTATAAAAAGAGTTTTGTATAAGGATTTGGAGCTAGATAGTCCTTATAATACTTATAAATATGCTGAATTACCTCCTGGTCCAATCTCAATGCCTGATATCTCTTCGATAGATGCTGTGCTTAACTATGAAAGACACGATTATTATTTCTTTGTGGCCAATGTTGAGAATATGGGATATCATAAATTTGCAAAGACTCTGGCTCAGCATAATCGAAACAAAAAACAATATGTAAAATGGATTAACAAACAGGGGATTAAAAGGTGATTTTCTGGAATTATTTTTTGTAGGAAAAAAAGAGCTTTTTTTATCTGAAAGTTTAAAAAACGTATAAACTTATCAACAAAATTATCTTTTTTTTGTGAATTTCTGTTTAGTATAGATGTATAATTTTTATCGATCAAGACGCATGATTTGACGTTTAAGTGTCGATTTTTGGTTTTTTTTAGCACTTTTAGGGGGTTTTTCCCCTGTATTTTTTGCGTAAACACCTGTTTTTCAATATTATAATTATTTTAACATGTTATTGTTTTTTATATAAAAAAATGCCGTATATTTGCACGGCAAAAATTTAAGTAGGGGGGACCATTTTTTTGAGTGGCTACTTAGAAATTTTTTATATGATAAAGAAGATAATAAGTTTATCTATTTTACTTACAATTGGGGGGATACTTTTGTTAAGTTTTACTACAAAAGAGAAAGCAGATTTTAGTTCATATAGTACTGCAGGGCTGGATCTTTATTACGTTGCTCCTAATTTTAATGAAATCGAAGACGAAGGTGCTACTTATGTTACTCCAGAACTTGGGAAATCGTATTTGGGGTTTAAAGAAGCAGTTGCTTTTAAAGAATCAAGAGGAGATTACGGTGTTGTAAATCAATTCGGATACATGGGAAAATACCAGTTTGGTAAAGGTACTTTGGATTTAATTGGAGTAAAAAACATAAGTAGAAATGATTTTCTTGCTAATCCGGTGCTTCAAGAGAAAGCATTTTACGCATACCTTTCCAGAAACAAATGGGTTTTACGACGAGATATAAAATGGTTTGTTGGTAGAACCATGAATGGGGTAGAGGTTACGGAATCTGGAATTCTTGCTGCTGCGCATTTAGGTGGGCCAAATGCTGTAAAAAGATATTTAAGAAGTGGCGGAGTTGATGGTTTTGCAGATGCGTTCGGAACTACAATTCGTTACTACATGAAAAGGTTTGGAGGGTATGATACCTCTTATGTGGTTCCTAATAGGAAAGCAAAAGTCGAATTGTAGATAGCTTATTAATCTCGTTGTATAATGTAAATAGTTGGTCTTTTATGGAGGTCAACTTCTTTTTTTTTCCATTCTTCGATTGTTTTTGTTGCTATGAACTCGGTGGTAAGAGTGATGTCACAAGCAATACAAAGACGTGTGTTATTGTGTAAAATAGATATTAAATCGGCAAACATCTTGTCATTTCTATAAGGTGTTTCTATAAAAATTTGCGCCTGATTTTTCTCTAATGATGTTTTTTCTAAATATTTAATTGTAGATTTCCTCTCATTTTTATCTATAGGTAAGTATCCATTAAAAGTGAAGTTTTGACCGTTCATTCCGCTGCTCATCATTGCTAACAGGATAGAGGAGGGGCCAACCAGTGGTGTTACCGGGATTCCTTTTTCGTGAGCTATACGTATTACTTCTGCTCCAGGATCAGCAATTCCAGGGCAACCGGCATCCGATAGTAATCCTATTGACTCTCCGTTAAGGCAAGGTGTTAAATAACTGGGTATCTCAGATACATCGGTGTATTTGTTTACCGTGTGGATAACAAGGGAGCGTTGAGATTTACTTGGACTTACTTTTTTTATAAATCTACGAGCCGGTTTTTCATTTTCTACAATGTAATGATTAACCTGTTCTAATACCTTTTTTATAGATATTGGAAGTACTTCTAGGGGTACATCATCTCCTAATCGTGTAGGTATTAAATATAGCTTTCCTTTGGGATCTAGGGGTTTAAGTTCCATAGGGAGACTGTTGTTTGATACTTGTTATGGTTAAATTTGTTTATTAGTAATGTGTAAGCAATAACACAAATCTAAATATACGAAAACTTTACATCTGAAAAAGTTAATATAGATTCTCTAGTTTATTAACGATGTTATCACATGCTTTATTGAGCATTTGATAAACATCTTCAAATCCTTGTTCTCCACCATAATATGGATCGGGGACATCTAGATTATCATTGGGATAGAGTTCGTTAAGGATTAACTTCACTTTATTAATTTCTTGATCTGTTTTGGCTAGCTTTAAGATATTTTCATAATTAGAGTTGTCCATGGCGTAGATATGATCAAAAATTTGAAAGTGATTGGTGTTGAATTGAGCAGCTTTTTGATCTGTGATGTCAATGCCATATTTTTTTCCGATAGCAATTGATCTTTGATCCGGTTTGTTTCCAATATGATAACTGCTTGTTCCACAAGAATCTACAATATACTTATTAGCGTCCAATTTTGACTTCAAGATACCTTCTGCCAATGGTGATCTACAGATATTACCAAGGCATACCATTAAAATTTTGATTTTCATTTTGAAGAAATATATTGCTATAAAGTAAGTTTCTTTCCTAGGTCTTCAACATATTTTCTGAATTGCTTGTCTGTAGAAGATAGGTTATCTACAGTTTTGCAGGCATGAAGAACTGTGGCATGGTCTCTTTTTCCGATTTGTGTACCTATACTAGCCAAAGATGCTTTGGTGAGTTTTTTTGCAAAGAACATAGCAAGCTGACGTGCTTGTACAATATGGCGCTTACGTGTTTTGGATTGCAAAGTTTCTACATCCATTTGGAAATAATCGCTTACAACTTTTTGGATATAATCAATAGAAACCTCACGCTTTGTGTTCTTTACATAATTATCAACTATAGCTTTTGCCAAGTCGATGGTAATGTCCTTTTTGTTAAAAGATGAGTGTGCTATTAATGAAATAATGGCCCCTTCAAGTTCGCGGATGTTAGTTTTGATATTGTTTGCCAGAAATTCAACAATCTCTTCAGGCATTTCAACACCATCTCTATATAGTTTGTTTCTGATTATAGAAACACGTGTTTCAAAATCTGGTTGGTGTAATTCGGCAGATAATCCCCATTTAAAACGTGAAAGTAGCCGTTGTTCGATATCTTGCATGTCTACAGGCGCCTTATCGCTAGTTAGGATAACTTGCTTTCCGTTTTGGTGTAAATGATTGAATATATGAAAGAATACATCTTGAGTTCCAGCTTTACCAGATAATAGTTGTATATCGTCAACGATTAATACATCTATGATTTGATAAAAATGAATAAAATCATTTCTATTGTTCTTTTTTACAGATTCTATGTATTGTTGTGTAAACTTTTCTGCAGATATATACAGAACTGTCTTTTCTGGATAGTTGTCTTTAATGTTTACTCCAATTGCATGTGCCAAATGTGTTTTTCCAAGGCCCACTCCACCAAAAATAAGTAATGGATTAAATGATGTGCCTCCTGGCTTATTGGCAACAGCCATTCCTGCAGAGCGCGCTAATCTATTCGAGTCTCCTTCAAGAAAATTTTCAAAATTATAACTTGGATTAAGTTGGGATTCTATCTTAACATTCCTAATTCCGGGAATAACAAATGGATTTTTTAACTCTGGATTTTTGCTTTTAATAGGAACATCAACTTCCTGAGAATTTACTGAAGTGCGATTTGCACTAGGAATTTTTTCGGTAAATGGTTTTTTGTTACCGTAGGTGTTTTCCATTTTAATCACATAAACCAATTTTGCATTTTCCCCTAGCTCGCGAGTAAGAGAAACCTTTAAAAGGTTTACATAATGTTCTTCCAACCATTCATAAAAAAACTTACTTGGTACTTGAATACTAAGAGCGCCATCCGTAAGTTTTACAGCCTTGATCGGTTCAAACCAGGTTTTAAAAGCTTGTGGTGTTATATTGTCTTCTATAAAAGATAAACAATTATCCCAAACTGATTGCGCAGTTACATTCATTCGAGTGGTTAGATTTACTATTTTTCTGTTAAGTTATTAAAAAGAAATTGTTGAAAAACTCCTTACTGTTTTTGCTTGACAAATATGTGAACAAAAAATGTAAAAAAAAAACGATTTTGGGGTTGAATTTTAATTATTTTTTTTGCATAATTTGATAGTACTACTTTTAAAAATGTTAATAATCCTTGATTTAAATATATGCTAATCAACTCAGAAACAAAACTAAATGTGCGATATTCCGAAACCGATCAAATGGGCATCGTCCATCACGGAAACTACGCTCAATACTTAGAGTTAGCGAGAATTGATTGGTTATCCCGATTAGGAATTTCCTATAAATCAATGGAAGAAAATGGTATTATGCTTCCTGTGTTTACTTTAGACCTTAAATTTAAGAAATCTGCGTTCTTCGACGATGAATTGACTGTTAAAACTTCGTTGAGGAAAATTCCTACGGTTCGAATTGTTTTTGATTACGAAATTTTTAATCAACATCACGAATTATTAACAATTGCTTCTACAACCCTGGTCTTTGTTGATGGTGAAACAAGAAAACCAATCCAATGTCCTCCTTATTTATTAAAAAAAATAAAAAAACCATTAACTTTCTAATTTGTCAATTTTTACTTCATACAACGGGGAAAAAACCTCTTTTATTTTGTCTGCGACTTTTTTTCTTACAGAAATATAAATTTTACAGTTCAGCTCGAGCTCTTGCTTTGTAATAGTTAAATTATGTTCTTTTATAATTCGCATTACCTTATTCATGTCTTTGTATTCAAAAGTGATAAGATAATTAATATTAATGGTTTTTTCTACAATTTTAGACGCTTCCAAGGCTAATTGAGCTGCAGTTTTGTATGCGTTTATTAACCCTCCAACACCTAATTTAACACCTCCAAAGTATCGCACTACGACAATTAAAATATTAGTAATATCAAAGGATTGTATTTGGCCATAAATAGGTTGCCCGGCAGAATTAGAAGGTTCTCCATCGTCATTTGTGCGATATCTAATATTTTCGGTACCTATTTGCCAGGCATAACACCAGTGTCTTGCTGAATGATGTTGTTTTTTGAGTGCTTCTATAATTGATTTGGAATCTTCTTCTGTAGAAATGGGGAATGCATATCCAAAGAATTTGCTATTACGGTCTTTGAAAAGCACTTCTTCTCCGGGGGTAATAATTGTGTTGTATGTGTCTTTTGTTTCCAAACAAGTAGTATTATATAGAAAATGCTACCAAAACAATACTTAGTATTGCCAGTATAATGCCAATCCAGTTTTTCAATGTTAAGTTTTCTTTGAAAAATAAAATACCGGCAAGAGTAGAGACCAAAAGTATGGCTACGTTATTAATGGTAAAGACGGTAGAGCTGTCCATGTTGTCGTGCCTTAATGCTTTTATTAAAAAATAAATTGAAAAATAATTAGGGACACCCAAACCGATACCGGCAATTATATTCTTTAAAGAGATCTTTAAAGTACCCGTTATTCTTTTGTATAACAAAGTAAAAAGCCCTACAATTGCCGCAAAGCCAAAGATAGTGGCCGAAAAAATAGGGACATCATTTTTTGAAACATGATGTGTTTCAAAATATTTTAGACTGGTGTCTATAATTCCGCTGCCAATAAATACCAAAAGCGGAAATATTAGTGTTTTTTTTGTGATTGATACACCTTCGCCGGTTTTCATAGAGGTAAGATATACTGCTGCAAGAGCAATAATAATCCCTGTCATTTTTAAGATTCCTGTACTTTCTTTATACACTATGATGCCAAATATAATAGGGATGGCTAAACTCATTTTGGTGGCTACTGCAGCAACCGATAAACCATTTCTTTGAGTAGTAATCGCCATTAGGTTAAATACCGATATAAAAATTATCCCCAAAACCATGGCTCCATAAAACCAACCTTGCTTTGTTATGGTTGTTATTTCTACAGGTTCTGTATAGGCTATGATTCCAGATATAAAGGCAACAACATAATTTACAATAATAGCTTGTAAAGTGTCTACATTGTATTTAGAGAAAAGTTTGAAAATTATAAAAATCAAACTTGAGGCTAGGATGCTTAGAATAAGGTAAATCAAAATAAATCAGATTTTATAGTAAACAGGTTAGTGATATCTTCAGTTTTAGGGTTGTTGTTCCATGTATGAATCCCAAGTTTGGCTGCAGAATCAGTATTTTCTTTGGTGTCATCGATGAAAATGGTTTGATGTGACTGGATATTGTTTTTTTCTAAAACAAATTCAAAAATATCCGTATTAGGTTTCCTTAGGTATATTTCATGTGAAAGATAAAACTCATCAAAATAGGATTTAAAAGTTTCATAAAATGAAATATTCTCTTTGATCCAAGTAATATGTAATTCATTGGTGTTACTTAAAAGAATAAGTTTATAGTTTTGTTTTTTTGCCAGGTTCTCTAGAAAATTTAAGCGATATAATGGAAAATCAAGTAAAATAGCGTTCCAGGCTTGGATAAGATCTTGTTTTGAAGCTTTGGGTAGTACTTTTTGATAGGCGTCAATGAACTCTAATGTAGAAATTTGTCCCATCTCATAAAGGTCGTTAACTTCCTTTACTACGGCTGTAATTTGAAAATCACCTAGTTTTAATAGTTCTTTATATGTTGCTGTTTTGTCCAGATTAATAAAGACGTCACCAAAGTCAAATATTATATTCTTAATCATTTCGATATGTCTTTAATGTGTCATTCATTATTTTACGTTCAGAAACCAATCTTCCATTAATCACAGGGGATTTAATTCCCATTCCGAAAGAAAGATTTCCTTCAAAAACACGAGCTTCATCCCAAATTTTTTGATTGACAAATGTATTAATAGTAACAGCGCCTCCCTCGATAATTACCGATTGGATATTGTAACGATAAAGAATGTCGCAAATTTGGTCAACCTCATTGTTTTTTTGATCAATTACTTCGTAAATAATGTTTTTGTTGTTTTCTTTTTTAAATTCTTCTGAAGTAATTATTATTGTTTGTGTAGTTTGGTCAAGGACATTGGATGCTTTTGGGATTTTTCCAAACCTGTCTATGATTACTCTTATAGGATGGGGTCCGTTCCAGTCTCGAGTTGTAAGAGTGGGATTGTCTTTTACAACAGTTTGGTTGCCAACTAATATAGCTTGTTCTTCTGCACGCCATTTATGTACAAGTTGCCTGGAATATTTATTTGTTATCCAGACCGGTTCTCTTTTTTGAGTATTTAAAGGAGCTATGAAACCATCTTTAGTCTTGGCCCATTTTAAGATAATATAAGGGCGTTTCTTGGTATGAAAAGTGAAAAACCTCTTGTTTAATTCGTGGCTTTCGGTTTCTAATACACCCACAACAACATCGCAGCCGGCATTTATTAATTTTTGTATGCCTCTTCCTGATACTTTCGCAAACGGATCAATAGTAGCGATTACGACTTTTTTAATTCCTTTTTCTATGATAAGATCACTACAAGGAGGAGTTTTTCCGTAATGACTACAGGGTTCTAAGCTTACATATATAGTAGCGTCTTTAAGAAGCGATTGATTTTTAACAGATTGAATGGCGTTTACCTCGGCATGAGGTTTGCCAGCCTTATAATGCCAACCTTCGCCAATAATCTTATTATTATAAACAATAACACTTCCAACCATAGGATTAGGATAACATGTTCCTGAGCCATTTTTGGCTAGTTGCAGGCATCGTTGTATGTAAATGTTATGCGTGTCCACTTATTTTATGCTTACCTTTTGTTGTTTGTTTATTTGATAAGGATAAGAAAAACTCCCTAGGTGATAACGTATTGTTCCTTCATATTTTATATCAAGAGAGTCGGTTTGGATTACTTTTAAGACACTTCCAAGAAGACTTTTTTTGTTTTCTTCATAAATTTTCGAAAGAGAAAAAGTGCCTTCAAGCGGGATCGCGAATTCACTTTGCGAGGGAACATTAAACTCTTGAGCAGAAATTGCGCCTACTTCAATGTTATCAACAAAAACAAGAACGCTATCAATCGAAAGTTTGCCTTTTAAGTGGTTTGGATTGTTGAAAATAGCATCTGCTTTTAAGGTTACATTGCGCAATCCTATGTTCTTAACCTCAAGGTTGTCAACATATTTAAACTTCGGTTTTTCCGAAAAAGTACATGCTGTAAGTAGCACAAATATTGTTGATAATAATAAAAAATTCCTCATTGATTCCTTGTTAGATTTAGCGTATATTTCAATGTCGTTATAAAGATTAATCTTTTAGTTAAAAACTATAAATAACCTTTAAGATCATATTTATCTAAAGTAAAGGGCAAAAGTAGTGTTTAAAATATAATGGAGGCAATAAAAATCCGAACAATAAAACGGGAAGATAACCAAATAATTGCAGCAGTAATTCGATCTGTTTTGATTGAAATGGGAGTCCCTAAAGTAGGTACCGCTTATGAAGATAAAGCATTGGATATGATGTTTGAAACCTATGGCCAGGTGAGGAGCTCCTATTTTGTTATCGAAGAAAATGGAAAAGTAATAGGTGGTGGGGGTATAGCTCCTCTGGAAAATGGAGATGCTGACACTTGTGAACTACAAAAAATGTATTTTTTACCTAAAGCTAGAGGTAAAGGCGTTGGGCACAAGATGATTAATGTATGTTTGGATTTTGCTAAGAATCAGGGCTACGTTAAGTGCTATTTAGAGACTATGCCTTATATGAAAGCAGCAAGAAAGTTATATAAAAAGATGGGTTTTGTGGAATTAGAAGCCCCGCTTGGAAATACCGGGCATTATAGTTGTCAGGCATGGATGATAAAAGAATTGGATTAAAATAAGTAACGTTGAAGGTTAAAGATATTCGAGCAGATTTTACTGATTCTTTAATAGAGCTTTATGAGCCAGAAGAGGTTCTTTCTTTTTTCTATATGCTTTCAGAAAAAATTTCAAATTTAACGAGAGTAGACGTGGCAATACATCTTGATAAAGAATTGCCTCAGGAAGAAATAAAGGAATTTGAAAAAGCCAAAAAAAGACTCAAAGACCAAGAGCCCATTCAATACATCTTGGGTGAGACTCATTTTTATGGTTTACCTTTTATGGTCAATAAGAATGTGCTTATACCAAGGCCTGAAACAGAAGAGCTTATTGATTGGATTCTTAAAGATCAAAAGGGTAATCGTAGTACTTTAAAAATTCTTGATATTGGTACCGGTAGTGGTTGTATAGCGATTTCACTTGCCAAAAATTTACCAAATGCCAAGGTGCAGGCTATAGATATTTCAGAAAAAGCGATTGAGGTGGCAAAAACGAATGCAAAAAGAAATAAGGTTTCTGTAAAATTTATTCATCAAGACATTTTAAAGACAGATAATTTGTCTGAAGATTTTGATATCATAGTTTCTAATCCCCCTTATGTAAGAGCGTTAGAGAAAAAAGAGATAAAACCTAATGTTTTGAATAATGAACCACATCAGGCTTTATTTGTATCAGATATTGATCCGCTTATTTTTTATGAAAAGATTACAAATTTGGCAAAGAAAAGGTTATCAGCTATAGGAGTATTGTATTTTGAAATTAATCAGTATCTGGGGCCTGAGACTGTGGGTGTGATTAATAAAGTTGGGTTTGATTTGGTAGAGCTGCGTAAGGATTTATATAATAATGAGCGAATGATACGAGCAAGTTTAACCAAAAATATATAAGGTATGAATAAATTGAATTCTATTTGTGTTTTTTGTGGAAGCAGTGAAGGGAATGATACCAATGTAATTTCTGAAGCCTTTTTATTAGGTGAGAAACTGGCAGAACGGGATATTACTCTTGTGTATGGAGCCGCCAAAATTGGAGTTATGGGAGAAGTTGCCAAGGGTGCTATGAAACATAAAGGGAAGGTTGTAGGGGTGATCCCAGAGTTTCTTAAACTTAAAGAAGTAGTGCACCAGGGATTGAGTGAGTTGATCACTACAGATAATATGCATCAAAGAAAGATGAAGATGCATGAACTTAGTGATGGGTTCATAACCCTCCCGGGAGGATTTGGAACTCTTGAAGAGCTTTTTGAAATTATTACATGGTCCCAGTTGGGGTTGCATCAAAAACCTATTGGATTGCTAAACACTGGTGGATTCTATGACCATCTTTTAGGTTTGCTTGAAAATATGGTAAGAAGAGGGTTCTTGAAAATGGAAAATTATGATTTATTGTTGGTTGATGATGATATCGACCGATTAATAGAAAAAATGAAAACTTTTAAACCTGTAGAGGTGCCAAAATGGTTAAAACTGGATAGAACCTAAGAAAAGATCTTCGGGGTTATAAAAATGTTATAAAATATTCAGATTGCTGCTTGAAGCATTCTTTTATAAATTTAGATTAGATTTTTAGAATCATAGAAATGTTATCACTACCTATATTGTAGTGCGAAAATGGGAATTAAAACATGAATACAGAACAACAAATTAATCAATTAAGGGAAGAATTACGTCAACATAACTACAATTACTATGTTTTAGATGCGCCTACTATAAGTGATTACGACTTTGATATGAAACTCAAAGAGCTTCAAAAACTGGAAGAGGAGCATCCAGAATTTTATGATTCTAATTCACCTACACTAAGAGTTGGAGGTGAGGTAACCAAAAATTTTGAGACTGTAGTTCATGAACATAGAATGTATTCATTGGATAATTCTTATTCGAGAGAAGATTTGTTGGATTGGGAAAAACGGATTAAAAAATTAGTTGACGGGGAGGTTAATTATACTTGTGAGCTCAAATATGATGGAGCATCAATAAGTTTAACCTATGAAAATGGTGAATTAATAAGGGCGGTTACTCGAGGAGATGGAATTCAGGGAGATAATGTTACCACCAATGTAAAGACCATTAGGTCGGTTCCTTTAAAGTTAAAAGGAAATTTTCCTGCAAAATTTGATATTCGGGGAGAGATTGTTTTGCCTTACGACGGTTTTGCAAAAATGAATCAAGAGCGCTTGGCAGCGGGAGAAGAGCCGTATGCTAATCCCCGCAATACAGCTTCGGGAAGCTTGAAACTTCAAGATAGTAGTGAAACGGCAAAACGTCCTTTGGATTGTTTACTATATAGTATCAAAGGAGATCGATTAGGGATAATTACTCAATACGAAAATTTAGAAAAGGCTAGGCAATGGGGGTTTAAGGTGCCAGTAGAATCAAAATTGGTACAATCTATAGATGAGGTTCTTGAATACGTTGCGTATTGGGACGAGCATCGTCATGATTTACCTTATGAGACCGATGGTGTAGTGATCAAAGTAAATGATCTTCAGCAACAAGAAGAATTGGGGTATACAGCCAAAGCACCAAGATGGGCCATGGCATACAAGTTTAAAGCAGAGCAAGCTTCAACTGTTCTTCAGGAAATCACGTATCAAGTAGGTCGTACCGGGGCAATTACACCCGTTGCTAATCTTGATCCGGTATTATTGGCGGGTACTACTGTCAAAAGAGCTTCGTTGCATAATGCCGATCAAATAGAGAAACTGGATATACGTGTAGGAGATACAGTTTTTGTAGAAAAAGGAGGTGAAATTATTCCAAAGATTATTGGTGTTGATTTTCAAAAAAGAGATCAAAGCTCTGTGCCTACACAATATATACATCAATGTCCTGAATGTGGTACCGAGTTGATTCGAAAAGAAGGAGAAGCCCAGCATTATTGTCCTAATTACCAAGGGTGTAATCCTCAGATTATTGGGCGTATTCAGCATTATATTTCCAGAAAAGCAATGGATATCGAGGGGCTTGGGGGTGAAACCGTTGCTTTGTTGGTGAATGAAGACCTGATAAAGAATTATGCAGATTTATATGAACTGAAAAAAGAACAAGTCATTCCATTGGAACGAATGGCTGAGAAAAGTGCAGATAATCTTATTGTGGGCATACAGAAGTCTAAAGAAATTCCTTTTGAACGGGTATTGTTTGCTCTGGGAATTAGATATGTAGGCGAGACTGTAGCCAAAAAATTAGCAAAGCATTATAAATCGATTGATGCTATTATGACAGCTTCAGAAGAAGAGCTTGTAAATGTAGATGAGATTGGCATTAAAATAGCGCAAAGTGTCAACGAATTTTTTACTTCTGAAGAAAATGAAGCTTTAGTCAATAGATTAAAAAATTACGGGGTACAGTTAGAAATTTCAGCAGAAAAACTAGCGAACCAAACCGATACTCTAAGTGGTCAAACTTTTGTAGTGTCTGGGGTTTTTGAAAAAGTGTCTCGTAACGAGCTTAAAAAATTAATAGAAGATAATGGGGGTAAGGTCTCAAGTTCAATTTCTTCCAAAACAGCTTATGTTGTGGCAGGACAAAATATGGGGCCAAGCAAATTAGAAAAAGCAAATAAATTAGAAGTACCCATAATAAGTGAAGATGAATTTCTTGATAAGATAAAATGAGGATAAGAACACTTATTAAAATATTGCTAATAATAACAGGTGGGCTTTGTGTTCTATGTACGGCTTTGCAATGGACAGAATTGGAATTCTATATAAAACCAACTACTGTGCCTTTGTTTTTTATGTTGTACTGGTTTAGTGTGAAAAAAACTGATAGTTTGTTTTTGATAATCTTATTATTATGCTTTTTAGGAGATATTTTTCTGTTGGTTGATATAAATAATAGTTTTGTGTATGTGCTTTTAAGCTATACCATTTGCTATTTGATATTGTTTTATTATTTGTATAAAAATTATACTCCTGTCGATTATAGTAATGTAGACATTATTTATTTAGCTGTTTTTTTTGTGGCATGGACCTATATAGCTTATGAAATTTATGATGCTACTCAAGGAACAATGGATGAAATTCGACCTTATGGTGTGAGCTATTTGATCATATTGTATTTGCTTTTTATTGGTGCCGTTTTTCAGTATGTGAATATAAGATCATCTCAATCTCTTTGGTTTTTAATAGCTGTTTTAAATTTTGTGATTAGTGATTCATGTTTTGCACTAAATAGGTTTTATATACCGGCAATAGAATTTGAGATTATAAATTCTATTTATCAATTGTTGGCTGTTTTTTTTCTCGTACAGTTTAAGATTTCTAGCCCTACTTCGCTTAAGTTAAAGAATATATGATACCTCAATTTTTTAACGGTTTTTACTTGTTTTTGAAATTTAGTATATTGTGTAAAGGAAATTACACAATTGTTAATCAGGGGAGTATTCAAAATTAAGTAGTGTTAATCTTTGGATACAAGTAAAATTTAATGAATGGAGAAAAATTACTAAAATTTCTTATCTCGTTTTTTGTTATTGGTCAAGTGCTGGGGTTTGTGTTAGAGAGTGTTTTTTTATCTGCTTATTCTGGTGTAATTCTTATAGGGCTATTAATGTTATCATATATAGTTGGTACTAAAAAAGTAAGAGTCTTTCATCTTGTAGTTCTTCTGTTGCTTTTTTTTGGAGGATTGTTTGAGTTTTTTAATGGTGAAAACAATTTAAGGAGCCTGATTGTTATTAGAATAAGTGTATTTGTGTTGCTATTTTATTTCCTGTATTATAACCATAAATCATTTGTTTATAATAGTAGGGATATTTTTACATTGATATTGGGAACGCTGCTGTATACGGTGATCTTTTTTATGATATATAAGGCTCTTAAAGATGGGATGGGAGATTTGCATTTGCTTGGTTTTCTTCATCTGTTATTGCTTTATGTTTTGGTGATTATTGGAGCAATGTACTATATAAATAAGGTCAGAAAAATCGTTATGGTTTTTTTATCAATGCTCAATTTTGCGTTTGGAGATTACATGTGATTAATAGATCGGTTTTACCTTGAATCACACGAGTTAAAGATTTTGATGTTGATTTGTGATTCGTTAGCTATGATTTTTTTGATTAATTATATGGTTACAAGGTCTTTGAAGTTAAAATCGGAAGAATTTGAAGGGTTCTAATTTGTATAAAACAAAAAACACTTGAATATCAAAAAGTTTACATATCAATTATTTTATATAGCAAGTTTTTTTGTGCTGCTTGTAGTGGTTTTTGCAAACGAATTGCTTATTTACTTTAAACCTCCTGTAATCATTTCTTTATGTTTGTTGTATGTTGTAAATTCAGAACATAACAATTATCTGGTTGTGCTTAGTTTGCTTCTTATTTTGGTGTGTGAAGTGTTGTTTTTTAAGGATTACCGGGGTAACTTTAAAACCGTAAACATTCTTCTTTCTCTATATTATTTGTTTAATATCATCTTGTTGTGGAAAAGCTTACAAATAATCAAAATTAGATTCAAAAAGGTTTTTACCGTACAGCTTTTAATTTCAATGGCTTTGATTGGTTATGTTTTGTATTCGGTAGTAGAGCTTATAAAGCCTCAAATCAGAGAACAGAGCAGCTTTCTTGCTATGTTAATTGTTTCTTTTACAGCATTTATAGGGGTATGTTATTATATATACCTAAATAGTAAGACTGTGGTGAGCTATTCATTAATGGTGGCTGCATCGTGTTTTTTGATTTCGAATATTGTGACAGCCTTAAACAGGTTTTATATATACTTGGATGTTTTTACTGTGATCACAACGGTGGTTCAAATTTTCGGACAATTTTTTCTTATTAAATTTTTTATAGAACAACATGAATTAACACCAAATGAAGATGATTATTTTTAGAACATTAGTTGATTGTAATTAAGAATCATATAGTTAATTTTTTATGTAAAATCTGGTTTTTTTGAAAAAGATGAATATTACTTATTGGATTTTTTATATCACCTTTTTGTTAGTTGTGTGTGTGGCTATTTTTTTTGATAAAGCACTTCTAATATATACAAAACCAATAGTTAATTTATCTCTAATCATACTATACCTTGCATCGGTTAAGAAAGTTAATTACTTGTTTCCCTCAAGTATGATTATAATTATTACGATAGATATCTTTACCTATATCGATTTTTTAAAACATTTTGAGATTATAGCTGTTCTAATCACAGTCTTCTATGTTTTCTGTATTTTACTATTGAGAAAGTTTATTTCCAAAGAGGATCTGAAAGTGAAAAAACTAATGTCTTCTCCAATGATTATTGGTGTTGTTTTGGTATTTTATGTTTTGTATTCTATCGTTCAATTAACTTTACCCAGAGTCGATAACTCTATAGAATATGTAGTTTTTATTGTTATCAGTATGCTCGCTTTTTCAGCATTTAGTTTTATTATCTATGTGTCTGATAGGTATGAAAAAACACTCTATTTATTTATCGCAGCAAGCTGTACAATATTTGTAGATGCACTATTGGCAATCAACGAATTGTATTATTATAATAGGGTTTTTACTGTACTTGTTAATATTGCAGAAGTATTTGGGCTCTATTTTTTTGCAAGCTTTTTTATAGAAACAGAACCCAAGAATTCAACCTTAAAAGAAGATAGCTTTTTTTGAGATTAGGTCTGTTTTTTTAGGAAGAATTATGTTAATTTACCTAAACAAAACAATTCTTGTAACAGGCTTGAGGCAAACAAATATTACATATTTACCTTTTTATGTTTCTTTTTTGATAGTTGTATTTGTGGCTGCCTTTTGGGATAAAGAAGTGTTAATGTATTTCAAACCACTGATTCCTATATCTTTAATTTTATCATATGTCAAATCAGTCAAAGAGATAAATGTTATGTTTCCAATTTGTATGCTAGCATTAGCAGGAGCCAATATTTTTGTTTCTATTGATTTTGTTGAATACTATAATTTTATAGCGTTGTTTATAATAACGCATTACATTCTGTGTGTACTTCTGTCCAGAAAGTTTATTTCCAGGAAAGATATTAGATTAAGTAAGTTCACGTCACCACCAAGATTAATAAGTATAATGCTCATTGTATATTTGATGTTTGCTATTTCAGAATTGGCTTTACCGCAAATTAAAGATTCTGTTGTGGTGGTTGTCATAGTGGTTGCTAGTATGATTTTATTTGTTGTGACGAGCTTTTTTATCTATTTGGCCAATAGATATGAGAAAGTTATTTTTCTTTTCATAGCTGCATGTTGCGCATTATTCATAAATGGGCTTTTAGGGTTGAATGAATTGTATTATTACAATAAGATATTTACTGTTCTTATTAATATAGCAGAAGGAATAGGCGTGTATTTTTTTACAAGGTTTTTTATAGAAGCAAAACCTGTGAATAATGATTTTTTAAATGAAAAATATTTCTAAAATTTGAGAGTTGTAGATATGTTATGCTGATTTTCAGCGTTTTTGTTTTTCTTGAAGTTGTAGAGGTGATTTTAAAATGTAAAATGGCTACATTTGTGGCTTCGTAATCTTTTTGTAAATGATTTTAAAGGGTCTTAAGAGAAATGCCATAAAGAAAAGTATTGAAGCTAGTCTTGATAAAAGAAATGCTTCTTCACAGCATATCTCTAATCTTAAAACTCTTGCAGTTCTTATTGATGCTTCTTATTCTGTCAATATTTTATCATTGGTTAAGTTGGCTAATGAGTTAGGTGTATCACCCAACAATTTGAAAATAATGGGGTACAAAGAAGATAAAGAAGTAGAAGACGATAAAGATGCGGCATACTACAATGACAAGAGCTTTGGAGTGAATGGAGCCATTAAAAGTCGATCGTTACAGGAGTTTGTAGGAAAGGATTATGATGTTTTAATAAGTTTTTATGGGGAAGATAAAATAGAATTAAATTATGTGGCAGCTGCTTCAAATGCCAAGTTAAAAGTTGGTTTTGCCAATGTAGATAATCGTATTAATGATTTAATCATAGGAGCGACTGTAAATAATCCTAATCTCTTTATAAAAGAACTTAAAAAGTATTTAAAAATTTTACAGGTTATATAAAATGAGTGGTTTTCTTAGAGGAACGGGTGTAGCATTGGCTACTCCTTTTAATAAAGATGGTTCGATTGATTATCCAGGAGTTACATCCTTGGTCGAATATTGTATCAAAGGAGGTGTTGATTATTTGGTGGTTTTGGGGACAACTGCCGAGTCGGTTACTTTATCAAAAGAAGAAAAGCATACATTAGTTAATCATATAGTAAAAACAAATAATAGTAGACTTCCTTTGGTGATTGGTATTGGAGGAAATAATACGAATGCAATCCTGCAAGAGATTAAAGAGACAGATTTATCGTATTTTGATGCGATACTTTCGGTAGTTCCTATGTACAATAAACCAACTCAGGAGGGAATTTTTTATCATTATCAGCAAATAAATGATGTAGTCCCAATACCTGTGTTGTTATATAATGTTCCATCAAGAACAGGTACAAACATGACTGCAGAAACTACTTTACGTCTGGCACAACTTAATAATATTATAGGTATTAAAGAAGCTGTAGGAGATTTTACTCAAGTACTTAAAATTATTAAAGATAAGCCAAAGGATTTTCTAGTTATATCTGGAGACGATGCCTTGGCATTACCTGCTGTTGCCGCAGGAGGAGATGGTGTTATTAGCGTTATTGGTCAAGGTTTTCCTCAGGAATTTTCAAAGATGATACGATTAGGCTTAAAAGGAGAAACCGAGAAAGCATTTTCGATATTGTATAAACTTCTACCGGTACTAGAGTATGCTTTTGAAGAGGGTAACCCAGCCGGTATAAAGAATATTTTAAAAACAAAAGGAGTTTGTGAAGATTATCTTCGTTCACCCCTGGTTTCGGTTTCTGGGGATTTGGAAAGGAAAATAAAAAACTACATAGAGGCTTTCTAATTTTTACTGGCCATGGCTAAAAAAATAAAAGATCCAGGGATCGGGAGAAGCTCGAATAAGCGTGCTAAACGTTTTATTAATCATGATGGGTCTTTTAATATTAAGCATATTAATAGACCAAGTTCCTTGTCAGAGAGTTATGAGTATCTCATAAATATAAGTTGGACAAGGTTTTTCTTGTGGGTGATATTGGGATATACTCTAATCAATACCTTATTTGCGATTGTTTATACAATGTTGGGAATCTCTCATATTGTTGAACCTACAGGGAATATTTTTAAAGACTTTTTAAATGCGTTCTTTTTTTCGGCACAAACTATTACCACAGTAGGGTATGGAGCTATGGCGCCAAAAGGACTTCTTTTTGGTGTGATATCTTCTTTTGAAGCTTTGATAGGGTTGTTGTGCTTTTCATTTATTACAGGGTTGTTGTATGGAAGATTCTCTAGGCCTCGGGCAAATATTCAGTTTAGTGATAGTATTATTTTAAGAAAACATAATGATGAAGATTGTATTATGTTTAGGCTTATGAGTAGAAGTGTTAATGTGATGATAAGACCTAGAATAGAGGTTACCTTGGCGATATCTCAAAAAGACAAAACAGGAAAATATACGAATAGCTTCTATAACTTAAAATTGGAAAGAAGTTCTATAACCTACCTTCCAACAACTTGGACCATAGTACATCCTATAAACGATTCAAGTCCTTTGAAAGAGTTTCGAAAAGAAGAGTTGTCAAAGCTTAATGGTGAGATCTTGCTGTTGGCAAGTTATTATGATGAGTCTTTTGCTCAAGAAGTACATCAGGTGCACTCCTATGTTTTAAAAAATTTAAAGTTTGATCATAAGTTTGTCCCGGCATTTTATTATGACGAAGACGGATATACGATTCTTGATCATAACAAACTTAATCAGACCTCTACCACGCCAGGTGATTCAACTTTTAAATCCTGAAAATGGTATTTAAACCTTCGGATCCTGCAACATAGAGAGAAATATTCGGTTATTAATTGATGAACTAAAGTTTTTGTAATACGTTAGAAATATATATTTTTGCCAGATGTTTTTTTATATATGAAGAGATTATTCTATTTACTTGTTTTTTTATTACTCTTGGGGTCTTGTAGTGAATACCAAAAAGTCTTAAAGGGTGAGGATGTTGGTGCCAAATATAAAGCTGCCGAAGCTTTGTATAAAGAAGGGAAGTATAAAAAAGCATTAGTTCTTTTTGAGCAAATTGTCCCTCAGTATAGAGGAAAGCCGCAGGCTGAAAGAATAATGTATTATTATGCTGATACATATTATCAGCTCGAGGATTATTATTTGTCTGGTTATCAATTTGAAAGATTTGCTAAGTCTTATCCTAAAAGTGATAAAAAAGAGGAGGCATCATACAAAGGAGCCAAAAGTTATTATTTCTTATCACCAAGGTATACATTGGATCAGGAAGAAACAACAAAAGCAATAGAAAAGCTTCAGGAGTTTATAAACGTTTATCCTGAAAGTGAAAAGACCAAAGAAGCCAACCAACTTGTAGCAGAACTAAGGGAGAAAAAGGAACAAAAAGCCTATGAAATAGCAAAGCAATATCATCATAGGGAAGATTATAAAGTCGCAATAGCAGCATTCGATAATTATCTGGTAGATTATCCAGGTTCGGTTTTTAGAGAGAAGGTATTATATTATAAGCTTGAATCTGAGTATCTTTTGGCAATTGGTAGTTATGAAAGACTTGTAAAAGGGCGTTTAGAGACAGCACAGCAGTATTATAACAACTATAAGAAGTATTACAAAACCGAAGGCGAACTTATAGAGAAAGCAGACGAAATAGGAACCGATATAAAGGCAAGACTAGAACAATATAAATAAGAAAAAAAGTAGAAGATGGATTTGAAAAAAAGCAATGCACCTGTAAACACAACGACTATCGACAAAAACCTTGTTGATCAACCTACAGATAATATCTACGAAGCAATTTCAATTATATCAAAAAGAGCCACTCAAATTAATACAGACATCAAGAAAGAACTTCTTGAAAAGCTTGATGAGTTTGCTACTTATAATGATAGTTTAGAAGAAATTTTTGAAAACAAAGAGCAGATTGAAGTTTCCAAATTTTACGAAAGATTACCTAAGCCACATGCTTTAGCTGTTCAAGAATGGTTAGAAGATAAAATCTATCATAGAAACACAAAAACAGACACAGAATCTCTATAAATCTATGTCTATATTAAGCGGTAAAAAGGTTTTAATCGGTGTCACCGCTGGTATTGCTGCATATAAAACTGCCGCCTTAGTTAGGCTTTTTATTAAAGCCGGTGCAGAGGTAAAAGTAGTAATGACCCCGGCAGCAAAAGATTTTGTTACACCACTTACATTATCCACATTGTCAAAAAATCCGGTGCTTTCCTCTTTTTTTGATGAAGAAGATGAAAATGCAGTTTGGAATAACCATGTGGATTTGGGACTGTGGGCCGACTTAATGATTATTGCTCCGGCCACAGCCAATACCTTATCGAAAATGTCATCTGGGGCTAGTGATAACTTATTGCTTGCAACATATTTATCTGCAAAATGCCCTGTGTATTTTGCTCCTGCGATGGATCTTGATATGTACAATCATCCATCTTCTCATAATACTTTTCAAACACTACAAGAGTTTGGTAATATTATGATTCCTGCAGAGTCTGGGGAGCTTGCAAGTGGGTTGGTAGGGAAAGGAAGAATGGCAGAGCCAGAAAATATTATTGACTTTATAGAAAACGATATTCTTGGAAAACTTCCACTAAAAGGCAAAACAGTACTAATTACTGCCGGGCCTACTTTTGAAGCAATTGATCCAGTAAGATTTATTGGAAACCACTCTAGTGGTAGAATGGGGATTGAACTAGCCAAAGCCGCTGCAAATCTTGGAGCAAATGTGCAGCTTGTGTTAGGGCCGTCTTCATTAAGCGTAAGTCACAGTCAAATAGAAGTTATCAATGTGGTAAGCGCCAAAGATATGTATCAAGCTGTTGTTTCAAATTATAAAGAATGCGATATTGCTATAGCTTCTGCAGCAGTTGCAGATTATAGACCAAAATATGTTTCTGATCAAAAAATCAAAAAAGCAGATTCAGACTTTTCTATAGAACTAGAACGTACCCAAGATATTCTTAAATGGATGGGTAGTGAGAAGAAAGATCAATTTTTGGTTGGCTTTGCTTTAGAAACACAAGATGAAGAAGAGAATGCCAAGAAAAAATTGAAAGGTAAAAATCTAGATTTAATTGTTCTTAATTCTCTTAATGACAAAGGGGCCGGCTTCAAGGGGCAGACGAATAAAGTGACTTTGATTAATCATAAATTAGAAACTAAAGCGTTTGATTTAAAAACAAAGGCAGAAGTGGCCAAAGATATATTCAACGAAATTAATCTGCTTAAAAATGAATAAACTCATATTACTTTTAGTGCTTATATTAGGCGTTAATGCATCTGCACAAGAATTTAATGCCAAAGTTGTGGTAAATGCAGAGCAAACAGGAAACCCTAATCTACAAGTGTTTACAACACTTGAGCGATCACTAGCAGAGTTTATTAATAATACCAAATGGACATCCAAAGATTATCGAACAGAAGAACGTATCGATTGCAGTTTTTTTGTTACGATTACAGGGTATGATAATGATGCGTTTAATGCAACGTTGCAAGTGCAAGCATCCCGACCAATATATGGGTCCAATTATTCGACATCAATTTTTAATGTAAATGATAGACAATTCAATTTTACCTATCTCGAATTTCAACCATTAAATTATAATCCAAATAATTTTGAGTCGAATCTTATCTCGGTGGTGTCGTTTTATTTGTATATGATTCTTGGGGTTGATGCAGATACTTTCGAATTAAATGGAGGAACAGAATATTATGAAGAGGCTAAAAATTTAGTAGGTAACGCACAAAGTAGTGGTGCTCTTGGGTGGAATGCGCAAGATGGAAATCAATCTAGGTTTAGATTAAACGATGATTTACTTTCAGGAACATTTGATGGTTATAGATCTGCAATGTATACCTATCACAGACAGGGTTTAGACGTTATGTATAATAATGTAAAAAAAGGGAAACAGACAATTACTCAGTCTATGGAATCTCTTGAAAAAATGCATAATGTACGACCTAATTCATATATAATGCGAGTGTTTTTTGACGCTAAAGCTAGCGAGATTTCTAGTATTCTTTCAGGCGGTCCCTCAGTAAACATTGCTGAAACAGTTCAGATCCTTAACAAAATTGCTCCAACATATACAGATAATTGGAAAGATATTAAGTTTTAAAAAATGATATGAACAGATAAAATCTTTTTAAAACTATATAGTATATTTACTTCCTAATAAACAATAAAACTTTTCGGTCCTTTGCTTAGAGGTCTTTCTATAAAAAACTTTGCATTAATAGAACAACTGCAGGTAACTTTTGATACTGGTTTAATTACCATTACAGGAGAAACTGGTGCAGGAAAATCCCTATTACTAGGAGCTTTGGGGTTGTTGCTAGGTAAAAGAGCAGATTTAAGTAGTGTTAAAGATAGTTCACAAAAATGTGTTATCGAAGGAAGTTTTAGCATTAAAGCATATGATCTTGGTTCTTTTTTTGAAGAGGAAGAACTGGATTATGATGATGAAACAATCATTAGAAGAGAAATTCTGCCTTCTGGTAAATCTAGGGCATTTATTAATGATACTCCCGTTACGCTTCAGTCTCTTGCGAGTTTGGGAGTGAAACTAATTGATATTCATAGCCAGCATCAAACATTGGAGGTTACTTCAAATGATTTTCAGTTTGAAGTTTTGGATGCGTTGGCCGATGCTGATCACGAAATTGAATCATACAAAAGAGGATTAAAACTTCTGAAAACAAAAGAAAAAGAAGTAAATACTCTTATAGAAAACCAAGAAAGTTTTACCAAAGAATATGATTATAATTCTTTTCTGTTTAAAGAACTGGAAGAAGCTAAACTTAAGAAAGACGAATTAAGTGAGCTGGAAGAACGTTATGAGAAACTCAATAATATTGAGGAGATCCAAGAACGGTTGTCAGGTTCGGTTTCTATAATTTCTGGAGAAGAAATAGGAACCTCTGATCAGTTAAACACTGTAAAGAATAACCTTTCCAAAATAGAATCATATTCCAAAGTTTTAAAGGATCTTTCAGAAAGAGTTGAGAGCATTTATATAGAGCTTGACGATATTCAGACTGCTTTGGTTGATGAACTGGATAAGCTCGAAGCAGACCCTCAACAACTAGAAGAGGTTAGCCAGAGATTACAACTATTGCATAACCTTCAGGTAAAGCATAGTGCTTCAGGAATCGAAGAACTTATTCAATTAAGAGATGAGCTTCAGGAAAAAGTCTCAAAAACCGAATCTTTATCTGATGATATTGAAAAGCTGAAACAGGAGATCAGTACTATTCAATCTCAATTAGACGAAGTGGCAAAAAGGATTCATGAAAAGAGAAAGAAAGCCTTGCCAAAACTGGTTGCTGAACTTGAAAATATCCTTAAGGCTCTAGGGATGCCTAATGCCAATTTTAAAACTTCAGTCACCTTAGAAGAAAAATATTTATCTAACGGAAAAGAAAAGCTAGAATTCTTGTTTTCGGCCAATAAAGGGGGAGCATACGGAGAACTTAAAAAAGTTGCATCTGGAGGTGAGTTATCAAGAATTATGATTGCAATAAAGGCTATTTTATCTAGATATGAACAGCTTCCAACTATAATCTTTGATGAAATAGATACGGGAGTGTCTGGAGAAGTAGCTCATAAAATGGCAGATTTGATGATGAGAATGAGTAAAAACCTTCAGGTTTTTAGCATTACACACTTGCCACAAATTGCTGCCAATGGTCAAAGTCACTACAAGGTGTATAAACAAGATATAAATAATACAACGGTTACCCAGCTTAGGCTTCTTAATGAAGAAGAACGCGTTAGGGAAATTGCCGAAATGATAGGGGGTAAAGATATCTCAGACTCTGCATTAACTCATGCAAAGTCTTTGCTACAAGGTTGAATTGATGTACGCTTCAAAATTTGGATTTTTTAATTGTAACCCTTAGATAACGCCATAATTATGGATGATAATCTACTGCAATATATTAGAAGGTATATAGATATTTCAGATTCAGAATTTCTAGTATTTAGTTCCTATTTGTCTACTTTAAATCTTAAGAAAAGGGAACAATTGTTACGAAGTGGGGATATTTGTCGTGCCAGATATTTTATTACCTCGGGTTGTTTACGATTGTATTATATCGATCAAAAAGGACATGAACAAATTATGCATTTCGGGATAGAGAACTGGTGGTTAACAAATTATGATAGCTTACTCAATAAGATACCATCACATTTAATTATCGAGGCAGTAGAAAAGACACAAGTACTAGAGTTAAAAGAGGTATCGCTTCAAGAATTGTATCGAAAAATACCCAAAATGGAGCGGTTTTTCCGAATCATTATGGAGCGAACCTATATAGCAACACAACGAAGAATTGAGTTTATGTATAGTATGTCGGGCGAAGAAATTTTTAAAGGTTTTATTGATGCAAATCCTGAATTTGTACAACGAATACCTCAGTATATGCTTGCTTCATACCTCGGTATTACTCCAGAATATTTAAGTTTTTTAAGAAAAACTCCATGACCTACTTTTCTTAAGATATCTTATTTTTTTTCAAACTACACCCAGGTAATTTTGACTCATATAAATAAAATAGTATGGAACGAATTACCTATAATGAATTGCCTAAAGGAATGTTTGACTCTTTAAGAGAGATCGAGGAGTATTTAAAAAACTCTCCACTTGATTTTAATCTTCTTGAATTAATAAAACTAAGAGTTTCACAATTAAATGGATGTGCATATTGCCTGGACATGCATCATAAAGAGCTTAAGCATCATGGAGAAAATGATGTGAAATTATCCCTTTTATCTGCTTGGGAAGAAACAGATTTTTTTACTGATAAAGAAAAGGCAGCGTTGTCGTTTGCCGAAGCGTTAACCATGATTGATCATCGATCTTTGCGTGACTCTATTTTTGAGCGACTCGAAAAGCACTTCAGTAAAACAGAAATATCGTATTTGAGTTTAACGATTACTCAAATTAACACATGGAACAGATTGATGAAAGTGTTCGGTTTTAAAGCAGGGTATTATGAAGTTGCTAAGTAAGTATGAAATTCCCGATATAGTTTTGTTAGATTATTTTTTGAGATTTTCAATAGCATTAGGTTTTCTGTCTGCAGTACTGGATCGATTTGGATTTTGGCCGGAAAGCGTATCGGCATGGGGGAATTGGGAAAATTTTGTGAATTACACGGGGGTACTTAATCCTTGGTTCCCTTCAGTATTAATACCTTTTATTGCTATTTTAGCGACTGTGACCGAGGTAATTTTCTCATTATGTTTGCTTATAGGATATAAAAAGGCTTTAGCTGCAAAAGCAAGTGGTGTTTTGTTGCTTATGTTTGCTGCTGCAATGATTATAAATACTGGGGTTAAGGGGGTTTTTGATTATTCAGTTTTTATAGCGTCGGCCGCTGCATTTTCTTTAAGTTGGTTATCAAAAAGCATATCCAATGAATAATGATCATAAAAACTAGAAGTAATTTTTCAACTTTTCAAATAAAATACTAAGTTTTGATTTTCTTTATTTCGGACTAAAATTCATTTTGTTTAACTCTGGTTTAAGCTGTTTTGTTATCTTTACCGCTCGTATAACTATACTTTAATTTATAACTAAATGTCACACAATTTATTAAAAGGTAAAAGAGGGATTATTTTTGGAGCGTTAGACGAAAGTTCTATCGCCTGGAAAACTGCCGAGCGTGTATTTGAAGAAGGAGGAAGTTTTGTACTTACCAATGCTCCTGTTGCCATGAGAATGGGGGCTATTAATACTTTGGCAGAAAAGACAAATTCCCAGGTTATACCTGCAGACGCCACATCGGTAGAAGATTTGGAAAACCTTGTAGAGAAATCAATGGAAATTTTAGGAGGTAAAATAGATTTTGTTTTACACTCCATAGGTATGTCTGTAAATGTTAGAAAAGGGCGTCACTATACCGATCTTAATTATAATTATAGTGAAAAAGGCTGGGATGTATCGGCACTTTCTTTTCATAAAACCATGCAAACATTGTATAAGAAAGATGCAATGAATGAATGGGGAAGTATTGTTGCTTTGACCTATATGGCAGCACAGCGCGTGTTTCCTGATTATAATGATATGGCAGATAATAAAGCTTATCTAGAGTCTATCGGGCGTAGTTTTGGATATTTCTTTGGAAGAGATAAAAAAGTACGTGTGAATACGATTTCTCAATCCCCTACACCTACTACAGCCGGAAAAGGAGTGAAAGGTTTTGATGGATTTATTGAGTATGCCGATAAAATGTCTCCGTTGGGTAATGCAACTGCAGACGAATGTGCTGATTACACCGTGACACTGTTCTCGGATCTTACCAAAAAAGTAACATTACAAAATTTATATCATGACGGAGGTTTTTCTAATATGGGAGTAAGCCAATTGGTTATGGATAAATTTGTAGACGAAGAATAAAATCGTTTAAAACGATTAGATAGTATAAACTGAAGAATCCCATTCTTGAATAGAAATGGGATTTTTCTTTTTTATTTTTGCGACATGAAACCACACTTTTCTTTTATTGTACCAGTATATAATAGACCTAACGAAATTGATGAACTGCTGCAAAGTATGTTGGCTGTAAAATATTCAAGAGATTATGAAATTGTTATCATAGAAGATGGATCAACTGAAACATCAGAGCAGGTGATAGAAGGGTTTAAAGATAAATTATCAATTAGTTATTATAAAAAACCTAATACTGGGCCTGGGGATTCTCGTAATTATGGTATGCGCAAGGCAAAAGGAGATTACTTCATTATTTTGGATAGTGATGTAATACTACCACTAGATTATTTAGAAAAGGTCGATTCGTCTTTAACAAAACAGTTTGTACACTGTTATGGTGGGCCCGACGACGCACATAAGAGCTTTTCAAACCTTCAAAAAGCTATAAGTTATAGTATGACATCATATCTTACTACAGGAGGGATCAGAGGTCGTAAAAATACGATGGGTAAGTTTCAGCCCCGTAGCTTTAATATGGGATTGTCAAAAGAAGCTTTTGAAGCTTCTGGAGGGTTTGGGAATATCCATCCAGGAGAAGATCCGGATCTTACCATTAGACTTTGGAAACTTGGGTATGATACAGCTTTGATCCCTGATGCTAAAGTATTCCACAAAAGAAGAATTTCATGGAAAAAATTCTATATACAAGTCAATAAATTTGGGTTGGTACGACCAATTTTAAATCTATGGCATCCAGAGACAGCCAAGGTTACCTATTGGTTTCCAGCACTTTTTCTAGGGTACTTAGTTTTTGCAATGATTACTGCGTTATTTGGACTCTGGTATTTCATGGCGCTTTTAGGGTTATACTTCATGCTCATTTTTTTCGGAGCCACCTTTGCTTATAAAAATTTTTCTATAGGCATGCAGTCTATTCTAGCAGTTTTTATTCAATTTTATGGATATGGAAAAGGATTCCTAAAATCTTATTATTATATTCATCTACGTAAAAAAGTCCCCGAAAAACAATTTGAGGCATTGTTTTTCTCAAAGTAACCTAGTATGTCAAGTAGAAAGAAGAAAAAATTTTCATTCAAAAAAAATAATGTAAAGACCTTTTTGTTTTTTCTGGTGTTTACGTCCGTTTTGTGGTTGTTAATTCAGTTTTCAAAAAATTATACCCAAGAAGTAGAGATCGGAATTAGGTATGTAAATATTCCGCAAGATAAAATATTTAATGAGGAAAGTGATCAAAGTTTAAGAATGACCCTTAATGGTAACGGTTTCAGATTAATGAGTCACAATTGGAAAAAACCAATGTTGGAATTTAATGTTGAAGATGCAGCTTCAAGTGCAGAAGATCAATACTATTTTCGTGTGGATAAAAACTCCAAGATATTAAGAGATAAACTTGATTTTAAAGGACGTATTCTTGCGATACAAAAAGATAGTTTGCGATTAAAATTAGACTTAAATCTTGAGAAAAAAATTCCCGTGGTACCAATACAAGATATTAAGTATGCTATCGGTTACGGAAGTGATAAGGGGTTGGTGGTTACTCCAGATTCTATTGTAGTAAGCGGTCCTTCAAAAGTTATCGATACCATTAAGGTTATTAATACAGAGTCGCTTGTTATCGAAGGGGTTAATCAAGATCATAGTTCAGAATTAAATATTGACATTTCAACATTGCCTTCAAGTATTTCCGTAGTACCAACCAAGGTGGGGGCAAATATTTTGGTGAGTAAATTTACTGAAGGAAATCAAAAAATTCCTATAACACTTAATAATGTGCCCGAAGGAGTAGAGATCAAGATTTTCCCTAAGGAAATTAACGTAGTTTATAGAGTTGGCTTAGATAAGTATAATGAAATCAGTGAAAGAGATTTTATGGTTGTTGCCGATTATGCCAAAGCTTCTGAAGAGAGTTCATTTTTGACATTGGAACTTGTTAATCTACCTAGTGCTATCCACGACGTGCGTCTACAGGAAAAGCAAGTTCAATTTGTTGTTTTAAAATAGAAATATAGATGAAAGTTGTAGGTCTTACAGGAGGAATAGGTAGCGGAAAATCTACCGTTGCTAAAATGTTCGATAAGCTTGGGGTTGCTGTTTATATTGCGGATGATGAGGCAAAAAAATTAATGAATACAGATGCCAGCGTACAGGGGCAAATCATTGAATTGTTAGGAGAGGATTCTTATAAGGATGGTATTTTAAACAGAAATTATATTGCCGAAATTGTTTTTAAAGACAAATCAAAACTTGAAGGCTTGAATGCTATTGTCCACCCGGCAGTGGCTAGTCATTTTAATGAATGGAAGAATAAACAAACTGGAGAATACGTGGTGAAAGAAGCAGCTATTTTATTCGAAAATGATGGATATAAATACTGCGATTATACCATTCTTGTAGTTGCACCATTGGAAATAAGAATAGAAAGAGTCTTAAAACGAGACGCAATAACCAGGGAACAGGTACTATCTAGGACAAATAATCAATGGGAAGATTCGAGAAAAATTCCATTGGCCGATTTTATAATACACAATACAAATTTAGAAGAAACTGAAAATCAGGTAAGTGAAATTCACGCTAGAATATTATCCTAAAACGTTTGTAATCCTAATCTTTCATTTTGTTAACATTTGGTTAAACCGTAAAGTAGCTAAATGTTAAAGTCTTACTTTTGATTTATGAATAAAAGGTTATTCGTATTGCTGATAATCCTTATGAGTTTATCATTAATTGGGATTATTTTCGTTCAGGGATATTGGATTAACAACACAGTTGAAAATAATAAAGAACAGTTTTCTTTTAATGCTAAACAAATATTGATATCTGTTTCCAATGGAATTCAGTATAGAGAATTTGAGGAGATGTTTTTTCCGCTACAGGAAATACTAGATAGCATAGGAGAAGATCCAGATAATAGAACTATTCGTCAGTTATTAGATATTAGTATTGATAATACTACAAAATCTTTTGCTTACGCCAATGGGATTCTGGATGAAGATTATAAATTGTTTTCATCCTTTGTGAACTTTAATATTGATACGGTAAAACTAAAGAATATTCTAAATCGTAATGTAGATATTACTGCACAGGATACTCAAAGCGGTATTGCCAGACAAAGTTCTAAATCCAAATTGGAAAGAATACGAGGATTGACTGATCTTCAAAGAAAGGATTATGAAATTGTAATAGGAGAAATAGCAAGCTTTATTCCTATACACAGAAGAGTTAAAAAAAAGGAGATAGAATATCTTTTAAAAAAAGAGCTCGAAGAAAGAGATATAAAAGTTGATTTCGAATATGCAATTTATAGCAATTCGTTGGCGACAAAAGTACGTTCTGATGATTTTAGTTTGGATTACCCTACGACATACGCAATACCACTTTTTGTAGATGATGAAGGAGCAAGTGAATATCAATTGTATGTCAATTTTACTGGAAAAAAGCGATATGTGCTTTCTACAATTAAAGGTATGGCCATATTATCAATAATTTTCACTTTGATTATTGTGATTGCTTACTCCAGTGCATTGTCTCAGCTTTTACAGCAAAGACAAATATCTCAAATTAAAACCGATTTTATTAATAATATGACGCATGAGCTGAAAACTCCTATAGCGACTATTAATCTGGCTCTGGATTCTATAAAGAATCCGAAAATTGGTGGAGATCCAGAAAAAGTGCAGCGCTATATGAGTATGATTAGAGAAGAAAACAAAAGAATGCATGCTCAGGTCGAAAATGTTCTAAGGATATCTCAGTTAGAGAAAAATGAACTTAATATCAAGAAAGAGAAACAAGAGCTTCATGATATTATAGAAGATGCGGTAACTCATGTTTCTTTAATTGTCGAGAATAGACAAGGGTACATTAAAACACACTTGGGAGCTCTTAAAACAACAGTTTTGGCGAATGATAGTCATTTAACCAATGTGGTAGTTAATATTTTGGATAATGCAATTAAATATTCAGAACATGAACCAAAAATTGATATTTATACAGAAAATATAAAAAATAGTATCATACTTAAGATTCGTGATCAGGGAATAGGAATGAGTAAAGTGGCACAAAAAAAGATCTTCGAAAAATTCTTTAGAGAACATACCGGAGATTTACATAATGTAAAAGGTCATGGGCTTGGTTTAACTTATGTCAAAAGAATTATAGATGACCATCATGGTCAAATATGGGTGGAGAGTGAAAGGGGAAAAGGCTCCACATTTATTATTAAATTACCGTTAATATCATAAAATATGGAAACAGAAAACAAAAAGATTTTGCTTGTAGAGGATGATCCAAACTTTGGAACAGTGTTAAAGGATTATCTGGTAATGAATGATTATGATGTTGTGCATGCTAAAAATGGTATGGAAGGCTTCGAAAAATTCAAAAAGGATGATTATGATATGTGCATTCTAGATGTGATGATGCCATATAAAGATGGTTTTACACTAGCCAAAGAAATTAGGGACAAAAATGAGGAAATCCCTATCATCTTTTTAACTGCAAAAGCAATGAAAGAAGATGTTTTAAAAGGGTACAAGGTAGGAGCAGATGATTATCTTAATAAGCCTTTTGATAGTGAAGTCTTATTAATGAAAATACAGGCTATAATGCAACGTAAGAGTACCGAATCTGTTGCAGATAGTAAGCAATTTGAATTTAAAATAGGAGGTTTCCATCTTAATTCTAAACTTCGTTTTTTAACTTTCAAAGACGAAGACCCTATTAAACTTTCTCCCAAAGAAAATGAATTACTTCGTTTATTAGCTTTACATCTTAATGATCTTATGCCAAGAGAACTGGCACTGACCAAGATATGGAGGGACGATAATTATTTTACTTCCCGAAGTATGGATGTATATATCGCCAAATTAAGAAAATACCTTAAGAAGGATGAGAATGTCGAAATATTAAATATACATGGAGAGGGCTTTAGACTTGTAGTAAGAAACGAAGAAGCCTAAAAAAAATAACGGTAACTATACTAATAAAAAAACGCTCTAATTTTTAGAGCGTTTTTTTATTGATATAATCTATAATGTTTTTGGCGTCTTCTTGGTAATCAAACCACTTAATTTCTGAGTCTTTTCTAAACCAGGTAAGCTGACGTTTTGCAAAACGCCTTGTATTTTTCTTAATTTCAGAGATAGCAAAATCCAGATCCCAATGGCCTTCTAAATAGTTGAAGATTTCTTTATAACCAACCGTATTTAACGCGTTTAGTGATTTGTATGGGTATAGACTTTTTACTTCATTTAACAAGCCTTCTTTCATCATTACCTCGACGCGCAGATTAATCCTATCATAGATTATTTGTCTATCGGTTGTTAATCCAATTTTTATAATGTCGAAAGGCCTGTTTTTTTTGGAACGCGTAAGAAAAGAAGAATATGGTTTACCACTACTTAAGCATACCTCTATAGCTCGCATTACCCTATGTGTATTTTGTAGGTCAACATTGTGATAGTGTATTGGGTCCATTTTTTTTAAACGATCTTGCAAATGTTCTATTCCAAAATTCTCAAATTCCTCACGCACCTTTTCTCTGATATTAGAATCTACATTTGGGAATGTATCAAGTCCTTTGGTTATTGCATCAATGTATAGTCCAGAGCCACCCACTAATATAGCATATTTCTCTTTTGTAAATAGTGTATTGAGCTTCTCAAGAGCGTCTTTTTCGAAATCTCCAACCGTATAAGTGTCTTTTATTGTTTTATGTTGAATGAAATGATGTTGGACCTGTGATAATTCTTCTTCAGAGGGAGCCGCTGTACCGATACTCATTTCACTATAAAATTGTCTGCTATCGGCAGAAACAATTTCGCAATTAAAATGCTTTGCCAGAGAGATACTTAAACTGGTTTTTCCAATGGCGGTGGGTCCTATAATTACAATAAGGGTATTATTCATTGTGTAAATCCTCTCCACATTTGTGACAAAATTTGGCACCATCTTTATGGTCTGAAGCATTACAATTTGAGCATACTTGGGTGTTCAAATGTACTTTTCCTGATTTGCGATCTGCTGCATACTCTGCAGATACAATCCCGGTGGGAACCGCAATGATACCATAACCAACTATCATTATTAGAGCAGCAATAAACTGTCCTAGAGGCGTTGTTGGGGCGATATCTCCATAACCAACAGTGGTCATAGTTACAATACACCAATAAACGCTAATGGGAATACTCTTAAAGCCATTCTCTTCTCCTTCTATCATATACATCACTGTGCCCATAATAATGCAAAGTACTAATACAGCAAATAAAAATACAAGTATTTTTGCTCCACTATCTTTGATTGCTCGTACTAGTCTATTGGATTCTCCAATATATCGTGAAATTTTAAGTATTCTAAACACTCTAAGTAATCTGAGAGCTCTCACGGCAAGCAAGGCACTAGTGCCTGTAAGGAAAAATGACAGATACAACGGGAGCGTAGATAGAAGATCGATGATGCCATAAAAACTAAATATATAACGAGAAGGTCTTTTTATAGCGATTATACGCGCAATATATTCAAAAGTAAAAAATACCGTAATGACCCACTCACCATAATATAATATATTGTAGATATCATTTGGTAATCCTTTTACGCTTTCGAGCATTACAAAAATGATACTCAATACAATAAGAATAAGCAAAGTAACGTCAAAAACTTTACCTATTGGTGTATCAGCCTCATAAATGATATCATGTAATCGGTCTTTCCAGGTTTTATGATATGAATCTTTACTCAAGTGAAATGATTTTGTTAAAAATACTAAAAATACTAAAACACTTTTTTAACAGTGATAAGTGTGTTATTCTCAATTTCTACAATTAAATCGAAAAACTCTTTTAGACCTGAATAATACTCTGTTGGGTAGTACGAAGACCCAAAGATAATTCTATGACTTATAACCAATTTTTTTCCATTAATTTCATAACTTGTTATTACATCACCTAGTTCATTGGGGATTGTATATCGCGAGCTTTTTGGAAGGTCATTAAATTCGTAATTCTCTGGTAATTCAATAGAAACATAGTAGTTATATGAGTCTGTGTAACCAAAATCTACAGGATAAGTCCTTTCATTTAGCTTAAAGGGGTTTTCTTTAAAAAAAGGTCTTAAAAAAGGTTTGATGTATACAACGCCTTCAATTTCTTCTACTTTTCTTATGAAGTTAAATTCTTCCTTGTAGGGTTTGTCCAACTTATCAATATTACTCAAAGAAACATTAGAAACTTCTATTTCATGGTTTATTTTTTCAATCTGGTCAATATATTTTTCAATATCAATCTGGTCAAGTTTTTTTCTTTTGAAGTAGGCATTATATCCTGAAAAAATATGATCGGCTTTACCTTCTAAATATAGTTCAGAATTAAATGTAAGAGACTCTCTAAAGTAGCTAGAGGAACGTTGGCTAGGCCTAATATCTGTCCATGAGCTTCCATTATCAAAATCTAACAATCTACCATATTGATTTAAACATCTAAAAGGAACCTCGCCAAATTGTAAAGTATTTTCTGTGGCATCTAGAAAATAGGTTTTGTTATCTATGGTAAGTTGTACAATTAGATAATTAAAATCCGAAATAACAGGATATAATTTTGTCGCGTAACCTTTTTCTCTGGTAGCAAGTAATACGGATTTTACATTGAAGCCCTGTTGTTTTAAAGTGTTATGAAACAGTATATTTATGCCAGAAACATTACCGATTTTGTCTTCAATTACTTTTTTGACTCTGCTTTGGTCATCATCTTTAAAAATATCATAATTTCCATTCCACTTATAATTAAAAGTAAAGTGTTTGTAGATACTCTTAGCTTTTGGAAGAGTATTGGGCATACTTTGTATAGAATCCGGTAATAGATTTTTAGTAATGCCAAGCTTTTTTAATTGAAGCCCAATGTTTGGTTCTTTTGCTAGTTTTGAATCAACATTTTTCCATGTTTCAGTATATTTTTTAGTAGTACCATCGAAGCCTTTGTATTCTTTTAATTCATAGTCGATTCTTGAGAAATAATTTTTTTTGGCAGTCATGTACTGTTCCTCTTTAAATGCAGGGATATCCTTCATGAAATATACTATGTGAGAACAATCAGAATGTCCTCCGCCAGGAACTTCAATACATCTTTTTATAAGCTTTTCCTCACGTTTTTCGGGATTAAAGGGTCCAATAAGCTTTGCATGATACAAATAATTTCCGGGCATATCCGCTATAAATTCGCTATATAACTTGGGAATATCGTCCTGAAATTCCCAACCATTAAACTTATAAATAAAAGGAGATTCTAATTGATATTTGTAGGTAATCACAGATCCAGGTTTAACATTTGGAAATGTGAAATTTACAACATTGTGGTTTTCATCATACTCTTCCTTATAGATATGCTGTTCTTGTAATTTTACTTTTGTAATCTTTCCATTTTCAAGATTATGTGTAAATGCAGTTAGGTTTCTAAATAATTCTTTATCTCTACTGTTTTTATACAAAAAAACTCTGACCGTAGCTTTGTCAAAACCTTGCTTATTGAATATTTTTACTTTGGCTTCATAATCTGTAAGTAGATTGTAATTTCTTCCATTTTCAATTCTGCTATGCCCTTTTTCATAAATGAAGACTGCATTCGCGGTACTGTCTTTTACATAGTTGTTGTTGTGTAAATCTGCAAGACTTACAACCATGTTAGTACTGTTATAAGTTTTTTGTGCTGATGTAAATGGTGAAATTAGTAATAGGCCTATAACAATTAGGTTTTTAATCATTCTTTTCTAATTTGATAATCTTTAATTTTTTATGGGTTCTTACATAGCTTTGGATGATATGTTGTGCATCCCGGTTATGTTGCATTGGGGTAATTATTGATCGCAGTATATCAATATTATTTATTTGATGGTTAAGATTAAAGTATCCAATCCCTTTAAATTTACCCTCTTCAATCAAAATAAGACTCTGTTCATCAACATCACGGCCATGATCGATAATGATCATGTCTTGACTATCAAAAGAGTTGTTATTAATGAGCTGTTGTGCTCGAGAGTTATACTCTTCAGGTGACTCGATTAGAATACAAGCACCAAAGCATTGTTTTATGGTGTAATTAAAACAGTTTCCTTTACTAGAATCCAATCCCATTAATTTTTGACATAGATTGTACTCTTCAGTCCATCGATGCATATAGGTTTTGGCTTGTTGTACGTTAGAGAAAGTAGTAATACTCTTTTTGCGATTATCTGCCTTACTCACTTTAAGGTTGATAAATCCATCTTCATCAATAAACTGGTATAGAGCTTGATCAAATTTGACTCTTTTCAGGGCCCTATTATATTTTGGTCTATTTCGTTTAATTTCTTCACTTTCTTTCAAAAGAGCTAAAAGTTCACTTCCAGTAATTTCATAGGTTACTTTGGTAACTTCTATTTGTATTCTGCGTGATTTTCGATTATCGTTGGTAAAGTGTTGATTAAGGCGTTTTTTAATATTTTTACTTTTTCCAATATAGATTATTTTTCCATCTTCCCTGTGCATATAGTAAACGCCAGTAGCAGTAGGAGCCTCTTTGATTATTCGTAATAACTTATCATCAATTTGACGCTTGGGATCGGCGCGAACGGTGGTCGTGATTATATTTTTTTCAGAATCTTTAGCAAGTAAAAGTTTAAATAGCTTTACCGTTGCTTGTGCATCTCCATTGGCTCGATGCCTATCGGATAGCGGAATACCAAGACCGCGTACTAATTTCCCTAAACTGTAGGATTGTTGATCTGGAATGAGTCTTTTGGATAATTCAACAGTACACAGAGAGTGCCTTTCATAATCAAAACCTAATCTGGAAAATTCAGTTTGTAAAATTCTGTAATCGAAACTGGCATTATGCGCAACTACTACACAATCTGTAGTTATTTCTACAATTCTTTTAGCAACTTCATAAAACTTGGGGGCATTACGTAGCATTTCGTTATTAATCCCGGTAAGGTTGGCAACAAATGGTTGTATAGGCCTTTCTGGATTTACAAGGCTAATAAATTGATCTACTACTTCATGTCCGTCAAATTTATAAATAGCAATTTCGGTAATACCTTCTTCATTATATTTTCCTCCGGTAGTTTCTATGTCCAAAATTGCGTACATAATTGTTTATAGGGTAGTGGCCTTTAATAGTTAGTAAACTTATTTTTTGTTTTCTGTTTTTTAAGTCGTAATTGAATTAGTTATAGTTTCTAGCCCCAAATATAGAGCTTCCTATTCGAACCATGGTACTACCGCAATCAATAGCGGTATTATAGTCACCACTCATTCCGATCGATAGCACCTCTAACTCTGGGTATTTTGGCTTCAATTCTTTGAAGAAATTACCAATACTATTAAATTCTTTTTTAATTTGTTGTTGATCGCTAGTAAAAGTCGCCATTCCCATGAGTCCTCTAATACGCACGTTCGCTAGTTCTTTTATTTCTTCAGAGTTAAGTATGGTAATTACCTCTTCTTGATCTAAACCAAATTTACTTTCTTCTCTGGCTATTTTAACCTGAAGTAAACAATTGATGATCCTATCATGTTTTTTGGCCTGTTTATCGATCTCTTTTAACAGTTTGATACTATCTACTGCATGAATAAGGTCAACAAAAGGAGCCATATACTTTACTTTATTAGTTTGTACATGTCCAATCATGTGCCAACTAATGTCTTTTGGCATTTCTTCCCATTTCTGGGTCATTTCCTGTATTTTGTTTTCACCAAAGACACGTTGTCCGGCATCATAGGCTTGCATTAATTCTGAAACGGGTTTGGTTTTGGAAACAGCAACAAGAGTGACTTCTTTTGGAATAGAGGTTTTTATATCCCTAAGATTTCTTTCGATAGTGTTCATAAGGTGCAAAGATATCTAAAAAAACATTGTTTTGTTTTGATGAGTGCCAGGAAGATTAAAGATGCTGTAGGTTTTAAAATTCGTAGATAGTAACACCGCTGCGTAGTTTTGGCTCTATGTAAGTGCTTTTAGGAGGCATTTTGAGTCCTTGATCTGCAATTTTTTTCATTTGCTCTACAGATGCAGGAAACAAACCAAACCCGACTTTATATTCACCAGAATCTACTTTGTTTTTTACCGATATGATATCATTTTTGCCATGCGAATATTCGATCCTGTTATCGGTACGCAGGTCTTGTATTCCTAAAATTGGAAGTAGTACTGTTTTATATAGGATTTGAGCATCTAACTCTTCTAGAGCATCCTTAAATTCATATATGGTTTTTCGTAGGTATAATGAATAAAACTCTCCATCTAAATACATGCTGAAATGATGAGGTTTTGAAGGTTTGTATACTTCGATTCCTCGATTTTCAATTCTAAACCATTCATCCAGTTGTATAAGAAACTCCTCTTTGGATAATCCATTAAGATCTTTGACCAATCTATTGAATTCATAAATCCGTAAATCTGATTCGGGAATGAGATAGCTCATAAAAAAGTTATAAGGCTCGTTTCCGTTGTGATCGGTATTGTTTTCTTTCAAATCCTTGGCTAATAGGTAAGATGAAGCCGACCTGTGATGACCATCTGCAATATAAATCGTAGGTATGCCAGCAAAGGCTTCTTGTATCTCATTTATCGACTTTTGATCATTTACCAACCAAAGGTAATGAGTATCTCTATAAGTGGTAGTAAATTCGAATTCGGCTCTGCTCTTTACAGTTTTAGAAATAACCCTGGCAATACTATCATTATCTGGATAGGTAAGTAACACAGGTTCTGCATTGAAGCCAACAGTTTTTAGATATTGTTTGAAAGTGTTTTCACGATTTTGTATCGTATCTTCATGTACTTTTATAATGTTGTTTTCGTAATCTTCAGCACTTGCAGCTGCTACAATGCCACAAAATGATTCTTGTTCTCGATTTACAATTTTATATACATAGTAACATGGCATTTTATCTTGTACAAAAATTTGATCTTCTTTAAACTCCAGATAACGATTACGCACTAGTTTGTAACGTTCTTCTCCAGAAATCTCTTTTTGGTATTTGTATCCTGGATTTACAATATGAAGAAAAGAGTAGGGGTTATAATCCATCCGTGAATCACGCTCATTAGGAGTATAGCTTTGATAGGACCTTGAGGCAACCAAACTTACTTTGTCTCTTGTTGGTCGTACCGCTTTAAAAGGATAGATTTTTGCCATTTTTTAATCTACGATTATTGAAACAACTCTTTGAGTTTATCTTCTACTTGTTGAGAGCCGCGCAACGTTTTTGCTACAATTATTCCATTTTTATCTATGATCAAATTATCCGGGATTCCTTGAACTTTATAGACTTGCGCTATATCTGATAAGAAATGTTCAGGCTCAATTACATTGGTCCATGGTAAACTGTCTTGTTCTATAGCTTGTAGCCAACGGTCTTTTTTCTGGTCCAAGGAAACCCCAATTATTTCAAACCCTTGTGCTTTGTATTTATTATAATTTTCAACTAGCTTAGGATTTGATTTTCTACATGGTACACACCATGAAGCCCAAAATTCAACCATCACATATTCTCCTTTTACATCTGATAATTTGATTGGATTACCTTTGGGGTCCAATAATTCAAAATCAATGAATTTGTCTCCAATTTTTGGTGTTTCAGGGAGTGATAAAAAGTGCTTTACAGATTCCCCATTTTTAGAATTCTTTAGCCTTTCTGAAAGGTTGCTAAATAGTTTAGATACTGTTTTTCTTTCCCAACCATTTGAATATCTATTCAGCAAGTCAATACTTACATAAGAATCTGGAAAATCTATAATAAATTGCTCAGCGTTATTATCTATTTCCTTAAAATAAAGGCTTTGCTTTTGAATTAGAGAATCTCGGTATTCTTTGGAGAGGTTTTCTTTATTAAAATTCTTTTGTAGTTCATCAAGCTTTTTGTTCACTACTATGTTTTTCTTGTTAAGAACATCAAATTCCTTTTGTATCGGTCCGCCGATAATATTTGCATCATTAAGGTTTCCATTGTCCACCGTAATGGTGATGGTTTGGTTCTCTACCCAAAAAGAATTATAACCATGAGTTCTATCATCTGTTCTTAAAAAAACTTGAACAGGCTCTTCAATACTTCCTGTTAACTTAAATTTACCGTCAATTAGCATGATCGAATCCCTTAAACCTTCATTATTTTCGACATATACTAAGGTGCTATCTGGAATATTTTTAATGTTCCCTAGGATGATATATTCAGTGGCGTCAGCTTTCGCTTCTGCAGTTTCTTGATTTTTTTTTTCGGTTTTACAAGAAAAAAACAGTGTTGTTGCCAATAGTGAAGTAAAAATGGAACTCTTCTTAAAATTCATATGTAATCTTTCAGTTAATTAATAAAAAAGTTGGACTCCAATAGGGGTTCCAACTTGTAAATATATAGTTTCTGAATGTTGAAAGCTAATCTTTAAGCGAACTGCTTTGCCACTTTCTCTGCTTTTCTGCTCTCAGAATAATCATAGAATCCTTCACCGCTCTTGACGCCTAATTTACCAGCCATTACCATATTGACTAATAATGGACATGGGGCATATTTTGGATTTTTAAAGCCTTCATACATCACATTAAGTATAGAAAGACAAACATCCAAACCGATAAAATCGGCCAATTGTAATGGGCCCATTGGGTGTGCCATACCTAGTTTCATCACCGTATCTATTTCTGTAACACCAGCCACACCATTATATAGGGTTTCTATAGATTCATTAATCATTGGCATAAGTATTCTATTGGCAACAAACCCGGGATAATCATTTACCTCTACAGGTATTTTACCAAGAGTTTTAGAGATTTCCATGATGGTATTGGTAACTTCATCAGAGGTGTTATACCCTCTAATGATTTCTACTAATTTCATAATAGGTACTGGATTCATAAAATGCATTCCTATTACCATTTCTGGTCTATCGGTTACCGCAGCAATCTGAGTGATAGATATCGAGGAAGTATTAGTCGCCAAAATTGTGTCCTCTGGGCAAGCATCATTTAGATCCCTGAAAATCTTAAGCTTGAGATCTACATTTTCTGTAGCGGCTTCAACAACAAGCCCGGCATATTCAACACCTTCTTTAATATTTGTATAGGTAGAAATGTTTCCTAATGTTTCTTCTTTTTCAGTTTCTGTAATTTTTTCTTTGGCAATCATCCTGTCCAAGTTCTTGGTGATCGTTGCCAAGCCTTTGTCTAGAGCTTGTTGTGAAATGTCTATTAACTGAACTTTGAAACCTTTTTGTGCAAAAGTATGTGCAATACCATTACCCATGGTTCCTGCGCCAATAACCGCGATGTTTTTCATTTTATATGTGTATTGTAAGTGTTGAGATTAATTTCTAATGCTTAAAACAATCTATAACTTTCAAAGCAACTTCTAGTGCTTTTTTTCCTTGCTCTAATGAAACAATAGGAGTCGTGTTGTTTTTTATAGCTTCAGCAAATGTATCTAGTTCATCAAGAATAGCATTGTTCGCAGATACATTTGGATTGTCAAAATAGATTTGTTTTTTTACTCCTTCGGCATTTTGCAAAATCATAGCAAAATCATCCGGGTTTTCAGGAGCATCTTTCATTTTTACAACTTCGCATTTTTTTTCAAAGAAATCTACAGAAATGTATGCGTCACGCTGAAAGAATCTTGATTTTCTCATGTTTTTGAGTGAAATTCGACTTGCTGTCAAGTTGGCAACGCAACCATTTTCAAACTCGATTCTGGCATTGGCAATATCAGGAGTTTCACTTATCACAGACACACCACTGGCACTAATATGTTTTACTTCAGAATGTACTACGCTTAGAATAGCGTCTATATCATGTATCATAAGATCTAAAACCACAGGAACGTCTGTTCCCCTAGGGTTAAATTCTGCCAACCTATGAGCTTCAATAAACATAGGATTGTCTATTTTATCTGCAACTGCTGTATAAGCTGGATTAAAACGTTCTACATGGCCAACCTGGCCTTTTACATTATTTTCCCTGGCCAATTGAATAAGTTCTTCGGCTTCTGCAACCGTATTAGTAATCGGTTTTTCAATAAATACATGTTTTCCAGCTTGGATGGCTTTTTTGGCAACATCAAAGTGGGCAAAGGTTGGAGTCACTATGTCCACCATATCTACAGCGTCTATTAATTCTTCGGCAGAATTGTAGAGCTTATATCCAAATTCGTCAACTATAGATTTTGCTTGTTTTGAACTAGCATCATAGAAACCCACAAGTTGGTAATTTTCTGATTGTTCTAGGAGGCGTAAATGGATTTTACCAAGGTGTCCCGCACCGAGTACTCCGGCTTTGAGCATAATTTAAGATTTTACACAAAAATAGTATTATTTATAAATTTTAAATCCTAATTATATCTAAAATGCAAAATTTTAGTTTTAGAAGTTAGAACAAATAGGTTTTCTTTGAAGGATATAAAAATATAATAGTAAGTGATCTATATGTTGTTGAAATATTTTAGAGTTAAAAAATTTACTCAGATAAAATGTTTATGTAATTTTAGCCAGCTAAATAACCCTAGAAATAGTGAAAGATACCCTTAGACACGCTGGCAAAAGAAAACAATTGGTTGATGTTTTGATTAAAAAAGGCATCAAAGACAAAGCAGTCTTGTCTGCTATTGCTAAAATACCTCGACATCTGTTTATGGATTCTGGTTTTGAGGATCATGCCTACCAGGATAAAGCATTCCCTATTGCAGCAGATCAAACTATTTCTCAGCCTTATACTGTTGCTTTTCAAAGTGAATTGTTACAGATCAAAAATGGAGATAAGGTGTTGGAAATAGGAACCGGATCTGGTTATCAAACGGCAGTTTTATGCGAGTTAGGAGCTAAGGTGTATAGTATAGAACGTCAAAAAGAGTTGTTTAAGAAAACCAAGTTGTTTTTATCGAAACTGGGATATCGTCCAAAGCATCTTTCTTTTGGTGATGGATATAAGGGGTTGGAAGAACATGCTCCGTACGATTCGATTATCGTTACCGCCGGGGCTCCTTTTGTGCCCAAACCTTTATTAAGTCAATTAAAGGTAAACGGAAGATTAGTGATTCCTGTTGGGGAAGATGTGCAGATTATGACACTGTTTGTGCGTAAAAGTGAAACACAGTTTGAAAAACATGAGTTTGGAGAATTTAGATTCGTACCGTTGTTAGAAGATAAAAATTAAAAAAGGAGGAGAGCTTTATTTAAAATTCTTTTTAATACGATCTAGTGCTCTTTTGTTGTCTCTGTCTTTGATTGTTTCTCGTTTGTCATACATTTTTTTACCCCGAGCCAATACGATATCTAATTTGGCCAAACCTCGGTCATTTATAAAAAGCCTGGTTGGGATTATAGTCAAACCCGTATTTCTTACCTCTTTTTCTAACTTCCTTAATTCCTTTTTATTTAGTAGAAGTTTACGCTCACTTTTTGGATTATGATTAAAATATGTGGCATGAGAATATTCTTCGATGTGCATATTGATTACAAAAAGCTCACCGTTGTTAAACTCGCAAAAGCTTTCTGCAATAGACGCTTTTCCTTCCCGAATTGCTTTTATTTCTGTTCCCGCCAATTTGATTCCTGCAGTATATTTATCCAGAAATTCGTATTCGAACTTTGCTTTACGATTTAATATGTTGATCTTATTCTGGTTCATCTTTACTTATAAAGGCCTACAAAAGTACAAAGCTTTCTCGAAAGAAAGCTCCATATCAAAAACGAATATTTTTTATATCATTAGGGTTCTTGAAATTGTATGGTAGAAATTTTTCCGTCCGGACTAATTTGTAATTCCATAACGAGACTTATTTTATCAAATTCTGCCGTATAACTATTAATGCCTTCGGCGGTTTCAATAAAGGTCAAACTTTTTAGTTTTCCAAATTGTGCATAACAACCATTTATAAAACGTGATACACCTTCTTTAGTCATTGCTTCCTGCATTTCCGAAGTGTATAAGTCATAAACAGCCTCTACATTTTGTGAATTGAAATTTTCTTGGAATGCTTTGGTAACACTTTTATAGGCATCGCTATCTTGCGCAAATATTGCTGAGGTTGTAAAATAAACTAAAAGTAGAAATACATATCTCATAGCATTTTTTAATTTGGGATTTTGTACATGCAAAGTAATTATTTTTTTAATTTTTAAAAAATCTGAGCATAAATAGGAGATCAGTAGAAAATAGTGATTTTTTGAAATTTAAAAGGTAAGCAGTCGTGCTAATTATCGTCTAATTCGTTTAAGAAACGGGTTTAACAGAATTATCGCAATTATTAGTGTTGTGTTATGTAATTTTATGTCATGAATAGAAATTTTGAAAATAAGCACTCCTTTTTGTTTTTAATATTGATTTTTTCATCTTTAGGTTGGATATCTATTCAATTTTCGGCTCAGGAAATAGTAGATAAAGCTATCCAAAATGCTGGAGGGGCAAGATATGACAATGCAATTATTCATTTTACTTTTCGAGGTAAAAGATATCGAAGTAAAAGAGATGAGGGAATTTATCAATTAGAAAGGTTTGTTGATGGACCCAAAGGAGTCATTCATGATATAGTGAGTAATGTTGGATTAGAGCGTACTATAGAAAATTGTCCAATACAGGTAGAAGACTCATTGGTTACCAAAATTAGCGATGGAGTAAACTCAGTACATTATTTTGCCACTTTACCATATGGACTTAATGCTCCGGCTGTTAAGAAAGAATTGATAGGAGAGAGTACTGTAAATAAAAACCAATACTATAAAATTAAAGTTACTTTTGATCAAGAAGGAGGAGGGACAGACTTTGAAGATGAATTTTTATACTGGATTCATAAACAGAATTTCACAGTAGATTATCTGGCTTATAAATATGCGGTTAACGGAGGGGGAATACGGTTTAGAGAAGCATATAATCCAAGAGTAATCAATGGAATTCGATTTATTGATTATAACAACTACAAAACGGATAATTTAAAAACACCACTTGATAATCTTGATGTACTGTTTGAGAAAAGCAAACTGGAGCTGTTATCAAAAATAGAGCTGAAAAACATTTATGTTTATATAGAAAGAGATTGTTGTTAATCAATAGAAAGCACAACATCGGTGATTATACCATTTTTAATGGTCACAATAAATAACTTACCATACTCTTCTTCATCGATAACAGTATATTTCTCTTTCTTAACGATTTTATTTACAAAAAATGGAGTTGTATTGCTATGACCAACAATTACCGAGGTTTTTCCATAGGTTTTTTTCTGAAATTCTTTGTTGTTTAAATCTCTAGGATCATATGATAGGATTTCCAAATTTTGACTTTCTGCAATAGGTTTTGCGGTATTTTGCGTTCGGCTGTAATCCGTACTGAAAACGAGGTCAATTTTGATATCAGCCAATATTTTTGACCATTTTTGCGCTCGCAACTTGCCTTCTTCAGTAAGTTCTGGATCTCGTTTTTTTGGATCGGTAATATCTTTTTCTGCATGCCTAATGAAGAAATAAGTAGTCGTTTGATTTTTTATTTTTTCTTGAGAAAAGCCAAATAGTGAAAACAGAAAAATAAACAGTATCGAAAAAGCCTTCATAAAGATTGAGTAAGAAATATTAAGATGTTTTAATGATTTTTACCACTATTCCAGCATCCCCATTTTCCAAACCACAATGACCATAGAAAGAATAGCGATTATAAAAAATCCTATATAAATATAGTAACTTCTCTTTTTGGAAGAGGAGTCTATGTTGCCAGAAGATTTCATATGGCCCTGGTTTTAAGTGGTTGTTGTTTTATATTAGACTGTTTAAAAAATAAAATGTTACACTTTTTGTGGTTTTAATTGAGAAATTCTTTCTTCAAAATTTTTGGCAGGGATAGGGTTACGTATACCATTGAACAGTTTCATTAACTTTTGGTCGTGATTCCAGCGTTTTTGCTGTAGTAGGCTAAAATGAACAAATGTACTCCACATTACAGCCTTTAGTTCGGTTTTATTATGGTTCCACATTCTTATTTCCACATGTAATTGATTTTCGGTACAGTACATCAGCTGGGAATCAATAATGACATCTTCCATAAGTAATGCTGGTCTCAAATATGCAATTTGATTAGAACCTACAACCCAGCTTATTCCTTTTGTTTTGGCTAGTTCGAATATATCGATATCATAGTGTTTGTCTATTTGATCCTCTCTTGCATTGATCATATAATTAATATACGCTGCGTTGTTTAAGTGATTAAAAGGATCACAATCCTGAAACCTAATTTTTGCTTTACTTTCTAATACTTTTGGAAGTTCCATGTTTTGTTAGTTTTTAATTATATACCAATCGGTATATTTTGTGTTAAAAAAATATTATAGTTTTAATTCTGTCAAGATCATTTGATCGATTTGATCCATAGTATCCAATAAATAAGAATTATCTTCCATGGTATGTGTCATAAAAATCGCACCAGTGATCATAGTGTATAATCTTTTTGCATAGCGCATAGAATCAATACTTAACTTGATTTGACCAGATTCTTTTCCCGAATCGATTAGCTTACACAAATTATTCTGAATTTTATTTATAGAAAATTGTACATGTTGAAATAATATATCGTTTTGATATTTTGAATCAACCGATATATTAATAACCGGACAACCACCTATTTCCTGGGTAAAATTATAGTAATTCCTGTAAAAATCGGTTACCAAAAACAATTGTTCAATTGGGGATTCACTAAGGGACTGATGATCGGCAATACGCTTGAGCATATTTTTCTCAGTCATTCGAAAAGCAGCCACGGCCAGCTCTTCCTTGTTTCTAAAGTTGCCATATATAGCGCCTTTAGTAAGTCCGGTAGCTTTGGTAATATCACTTAAACTAGTAGCGGCATACCCATTTTTATTAAAAATAGGCGCAACAGTTTGGATAATGAATTCTGTAGTTTGTTCCGCTTTTGTGAGCATTTTTTTTCAAATTTTATCAAAGTTAATAAAAATATACCAATTGGTATATTTTGCGATAAAAAAATTAATTAGCCTTTTGGAATATAATATTCTGTGGATCAATATCGGTAATACTTCTAGGAAGATTACATGCATCATCAATAGAAGCTTCTTGATACTTAATCAAGATATCAAACTTCTCTAGAGCTTTAGACGCTTCATTACACCCAATGTTTTTGTTTCGAACATTATTGGTTCTAATCCTTTTTGGCGTGTTACTTCGGTTTTCAAAATCTTTAAACTGACACTTAATGATTTTATGGTCTTTAAAATAAAATCGCTCTTCTAGGGTAAGCGTAACATTAACCATTTTACGCTTTCCATATCTATTTCTTTCATAATCCTTGTACCAAATATTATGAATTGCGTATTGAAAGAATAGTTGGTCATCCCAAACATAAAATTCATCTCGATATTTTACATGTCCCTTTTCATATACATGAATAATATGTTTTAATTCGTTTCCATTATAGTAAAAAGTTAAAGAACCTACTTCTGAAGTTTCTTCACAAGAATAGTCTGTATGATGCTGCCTTAATGCATTTGTATCCAATAACTCTCTAATCAACTGGTACTTATTTGAAATATCGGATATAGGCCCCCTTTTATTTTGGCCCAAACAAATACTTGAGGTAATAAGAAGTAATAATACGGTTGGTTTCATTGAAGGCGCAATGTACTTAAAAGCTATTTTTTTTCTAGATTTAGTTATTAACCGTTGTAGGAATAAGTTTGTTAATAACTACGGTAAAACCGTAAAATTGAAATATTTACTACTACATTTCTTTCAGATTTTTGTCAAAAAAAATACGAGCAATTCCTCCCGAAAGGGTTGTCGTTGCTCGTATTTATTGTTTTTATAAAGAATTATTCGGACACAAGGTCGGCTTGATTTCTAAAAACCAGATTATTGTCAAATTCATCAAGAAGAATAGCACTTTCTGTTGAAATTTTCCCCGCTAAAATCTCCTTTGATAGCTGATTTAACACTTCTTTTTGAATTGTTCGCTTCACAGGGCGTGCTCCAAATTCGGGTTGGAAACCTTTTTCTGAAAGAAATGATATCGCCTCTTCGGTTGCATCTAGTGTAATGTTTTGCTGCAATAACATTTCTGAAACATTCTTTAATTGCAACCTCACAATTTCTTGGATATTTGCCTTTGTAAGTGGTGAAAACATTACAATATCATCGATTCTATTTAAAAATTCGGGTCTTACAGATTGCTTTAACAATCCAAGTACATCTAGCTTGGCCACTTCCATAGCGGTATCCATATCTGGGATTGTTTCAAATTTTTCCTGAATTATATGGCTTCCAATGTTGCTTGTCATAATGATAATGGTATTTCTAAAATCTGCAGTTCTACCTTTATTATCGGTTAATCTTCCTTCATCTAATACCTGTAACAAAATATTAAAAGTATCTGGATGGGCTTTCTCTATCTCATCTAGCAACACAACAGAATAAGGTTTTCTGCGAACAGCTTCGGTTAATTGACCACCTTCATCATAACCTACATATCCTGGAGGGGCGCCAACTAATCTACTTACGGCATGTCGCTCTTGATATTCGCTCATGTCGATACGTGTCATTGCTGCTTCGTTATCAAAAAGATATTCGGCCAGGGCCTTTGCAAGCTCAGTTTTACCAATACCGGTGGTTCCTAAAAACAGAAAGGATCCAATTGGTTTTTTCTGATCTTGTAACCCAGCCCGGCTTCTTCGTACAGCATCACTTACGGCTTGAATAGCTTCTATTTGCCCAACCACACGTTTTTGGAGTTCTTTCTCGAGTACCAATAATTTTTCACGTTCGCTTTGCAACATTTTGGTAACAGGAATTCCTGTCCATTTGGCGACTACTTCTGCAATATCATCATTGGTAACTTCTTCTTGAATTAACGAAGAATTGCTTTGTTGCTCTTCTAGTTGTTTTTGTAAGCTTTCCAATTTTTCTTGAGCTTCTTTGATCTTTCCGTATCTTATTTCGGCTACTTTTCCATAATCTCCATTACGTTCGGCTCTTTCAGCTTCAAGTTTAAATTCTTCAATTTCTGTTTTGGTGTTCTGGATAGCATCTACAACTTCTTTTTCGCTTTGCCATTTAGAGAAAATCTCATTGCGCTCTTCTTTGATATTGGCAAGGTCTGCATTTAGCGCTTTTAGTTTGGCTTCGTCATTTTCACGTTTAATGGCTTCGATCTCAATTTCTAGTTGCATAATTTTACGATCGAGTACATCAAGTTCTTCGGGCTTTGAGTTAATCTCCATACGTAGCTTTGAAGCAGCTTCGTCCATTAAGTCAATAGCCTTGTCTGGTAAAAAACGATTGGTAATATAACGTTGTGATAATTCTACGGCAGCAATAATTGCCTCATCTTTAATACGAACTTTGTGATGTGCTTCGTATTTCTCTTTTATACCACGCAAAATAGAGATGGCACTTTCGGTATCTGGTTCATCTACGGTAACCTTTTGAAAACGTCTCTCAAGAGCTTTATCTTTTTCAAAATATTTTTGGTATTCATCTAGGGTAGTAGCTCCAATAGCTCTTAACTCACCTCGAGCTAGGGCTGGTTTTAGAATATTGGCGGCATCCATGGCTCCTTGACCACCACCAGCGCCCACAAGTGTATGAATTTCATCTATAAAAAGGACGATGTCTCCATCACTAGTAGTTACTTCTTTTACCACTGCTTTAAGTCGCTCTTCAAACTCTCCTTTAAACTTGGCACCAGCAATTAAGGCGCCCATATCGAGGGAGAAGATTTGCTTGTCTCTTAGATTTTCGGGAATATCGCCTGCAATGATTCGATGAGCAAGTCCTTCGGCAATTGCAGTTTTACCTACTCCAGGTTCACCCACAAGCATTGGATTGTTTTTGGTTCTACGCGATAGGATTTGTAACACCCTTCGAATTTCTTCATCGCGGCCAATAACAGGATCGAGCTTACCGCTTTCAGCCATTTCATTGAGGTTTTTTGCATATTTGCTCAAGGCTTGATAGGTTTCTTCGGCACTTTGAGAGGTTACACGTTCACCTTTTCTGATTTCATTGATTGCCTCCGTTAGATATTTCTCGGTTACTCCTTGATCTTTTAAAATCTGGGCAATTTTACTTTTTGATTTAAAAATAGCAATAACCAAATGCTCTATAGAAACGTATTCATCATTCATTTTTTTTGCAATGATACTAGCTTCATTAAGAGATTTTCCGGCTTCGCGAGATAATTGAATCTCTCCGCCGCTAACTTTTGGAAAACTTTCTAATGTGCTATCCAAAACCTGCTGCAGTAATGTAATGTTGACATTCAGTTTTTTTAATAAAAATGGAAGCACATTCTCATCGACGTTAAAAATAGCCTTGAAGATGTGTTCATTCTCTATTTGTTGGTGTCCAAAGCCTTGAGCGAGCTGCTGCGCTTGCTGTATGGCTTCTTGTGATTTTATGGTAAAATTATTAAAGTTCATGCGTTATTTATTTTGAGTTCAACTGAAGAGAATCAAATAGCATTCCTTCATGAAAAACAAGTCAAAATGTCTCTTAAAGGCTTATTTTTGCTGACTTTTTGACGTGTTGTAAAGTTACGAATTTCATATCGACCAAATATTGATTAAAATCAATTTTAAAATCATTTGATTAAGTTTGTAACAAATAAATTATTCGAAACCGTATGGGAATATTAGGGAAACTTTTTGGATCGGAAGACAAAGAACCAAAAGAAAAAAAACAAGCTTTGCCTTGGCAAGAGTTAACCTCTGTTGATCAATTAAGCCAAATTGAAAAAGCTTCCAAAACAAAAGTTCAAGCCATTTTTAAACATTCTACGCGATGCGGAATTAGTAGAATGGTGCTTCGCAATTTTGAAAGTAGTTTTGATGTAGAAGGGGATCAGATTGATTTGTATTATTTAGATCTTTTGAATTATCGGGATGTTTCCTCAGAGATTGCAGCGAGATTTCAGGTATTTCATGAATCTCCTCAGTTTATTGTAGTACGCAATGGAGAAACGGTTCACCATTCTTCGCATAGTATGATTACTCCGCAGATATTGCACGAGTTTATTTAATAAAGACAAATAAAAAAGGAGGTTCTATCGAAACCTCCTTTTTTATAAATCGTTATTGGGACTATTGCTGAAAACGATAATTAGTAATAATCCCTTTTATTTTATTTTTTAAATCTTCTCCAGAGTCAAATACCATTTGTTCGTTAGTTGGAAATGGCACTGCCTGTAGGCCCAGGTATCGAACCAAATCATTTTCCAATGCTCTTTTGTCACCACTATAGTTTGCATAAATATGCTCAAATACATACTCACTTGCTATGGGGAAAGCTTCTAAAAGTTGCTTGGTTCTTAGATTTCTATATTGTACGTTACCAACTACATTTGTTGCTTTAAACTGGGTGAATTCATAATATTCACAACGCACTTTTACCATTTTATCTACTTTGACTTTGTTTCCTTCTTCATCTTTTACCACATTTCCATCTTCATCCAATAGATATTCCCAGCCATCTTTTACCAGTTTTTCTCGTTCCAATTGACGTTCTCTTACTTTTTCTGGTGAAATATTAATTTCTCTCAAAGTAACTTCCATAGCATAGTCGTACTTGACAGTTTTTTGAGGTTGACTATGATATACGGTCCATAAATCATCCAATCCGTAGGTACCAAAATTTAGCAAATCGGCCTCCAAGCGTTTTGGGATCACAACATTAGTACTATTTTTCATAGTCACCTTAACAAAATCAGTTCCTTTAAGATGAGCTTCTTCTATCAATGCTCTGGTATTATTGTAATTAGGATTAATTTTATCAAGATACACTAGGTTTTCATAAACCTGTCTATAGTCTGCTTTTCTTTGAGCAGAAGATAATAATGACTTGGCATTGTTATATAGATACTTTGAAAGTTTATCTTTTGTAGTAACAATTCTTTGGTCATAATTATCCATTAAAAAATTAGCATTACGACCTTGCTCTACCAGGTATAGGGGTAGTAGCGGCTTAATACGTTCTTGTCTTTCTCTCATAGAAAGATATGTATTGTATATACGTTCTAAATTTGCAGGATTTCCATCTTGCTGTAAATAGTTTACGGCATTAATGTCTCTTTCGACCACTTTACCAAAAGCCTCTTCTAGCATTAGGATATAGGGTTGTTTTCCTTTTTTATCCTTATTGGTTCTAAGCTTGTTTAAAGCAATGTTGATTGCTTGATCATAGTTTCCGGTGTTTAGAGCCTTTTCGGTTTTCTTAACACTACTACAAGAAGCAATAGCAAATACAGTAAATAATAGTAGTAGTTTTTTCATGTTAGTAAATTTTTGATTTGGGTATCTTAAAAACAACTTTGATGCCAAAAGTAACAAAAAAACCTCGAAATGGGATTTTTCGAGGTTCTATAGCGGGTTGTAATATCTTATTTTTTGAATACAGGGAGTAATTTGGTCGAGACTTCCCCGAAACCTATTCTCACACCATTCCTTGCACAATGGCCTCTCATAATCACAGTATCATTATCTTCAATAAATTTACGGCTGCCTCCAGAATTGAGTTGTACAGGTTTTTCACCTCGCCAGCTTAATTCGAGCATAGATCCATAAGAACCGGGTGTTGGACCAGATAGTGTTCCACTACCCATCATATCTCCAGAATTTACCGGACAACCATTTATAGTATGATGTGTGAGTTGTTGCGCCATGTTCCAATACATATGTTTGAAATTACTTCTACAAACAATAGTTTCTTCTTCTTTTTCGGGTTGTATTGCAACTTCTAGGTTAATATCAAAACTCTTTTTTCCTTTATATTGAAGATAAGGTAGTTGTTCCTTTACTGGTTTTGGTCCTTCAGTTCTATAGGGTTCCAAGGCATCCAAAGTTACAATCCAGGGCGAGATAGATGATGCAAAGTTTTTTCCTAAAAATGGCCCTAGAGGTACATATTCCCATTTTTGTATATCTCTAGCACTCCAATCATTAAATAACACGAGACCAAAAATGTAATCTTCAGCTTCTTCTATAGGAATTGGTTCTCCTAGTTGATTAGCATCAGTAGTTATAAAAGCCATTTCTAGCTCAAAATCTATTAGTCTTGAAGGGCCAAAAATAGGCTCTGTGGCACCATTGGTTAATTTTTGCCCTTGCGGCCTGTGAATTGGTATGCCCGATGGAATAATTGAACTACTACGACCATGATACCCTACCGGAAGATGCAACCAATTTGGCATTAAAGCATTTTCTTTACCTCGAAACATGGTTCCAACGTTTGTGGCATGTTCTATACTACTGTAAAAATCGGTATAATCACCAACACTTACCGGAAGTTGCATTTCGATTTCATCCAAAGAAAATAATACTTCTTTTCTATGTTTTTCGTTATTTTTTAGAGCATCATTCTTCGCATCAAAAATATCTGCAATTCGATTGCGTACAAGTCTCCATGTTTTTTTTCCGTCAGAAATAAAATCATTCAAAGAATCTTGTAAAAAAATATCATCGGTAAGTGGGATGCCTTCAAAATATCCTAACTGATGCAGAGCGCCCAGATCAATTGCGGTATCTCCAATTCGAGTGCCAATAGTAATAATATCATCACGTGTTAAAAATACCCCAAACGGAATATTTTGAATAGGAAAATCTGTATTTGTCGGAGTTTTAATCCATGTCTTTCTATCTGGATAATTTGCGGTTATAGGCATTATAATTTTTTTAATACGTTGTTGGAAAATCTATGATCAAATATATAATTTTCGCGCGGTTAAAAGTTTTTAATTTTGTGAAAAAAGCATAAAAAAATGGTAATATGTGGGATTCCATTTATTTATATGTGGTTTTTTGCTGAAAATTGATTATTTCTAAATTAAAAGACACATTTCATAAAGGTTTGTGACAAATAATGAAACCGATTTTAAATGTGAACAAGTTGTTCATATTTATTAAGGTTTGTTTAAGCTAATGTAAAGAAAGGATTCCCTATTTTTGCACTTTTATTAACAAACTAGGAATACATGCAACGCGACGAACAAATTTTTGATTTAATTCAGGACGAAAGAGAACGTCAAATTAACGGATTAGAATTAATTGCTTCTGAAAACTTTGTTAGTGAACAAGTAATGGAAGCGGCAGGATCAGTATTAACCAATAAATATGCCGAAGGATATCCCGGGAAAAGATATTATGGAGGGTGCGAAGTAGTAGATGTAATTGAACAGATTGCTATTGACCGTGCCAAAGAACTGTTCGGAGCAGCATATGCCAATGTGCAGCCTCATTCGGGTTCGCAAGCTAACACTGCAGTTTATCACGCATGTTTGAAACCAGGAGATAAGATTTTAGGATTTGACCTTTCACATGGAGGGCATTTAACCCATGGTTCTCCTGTTAATTTTTCAGGGAAATTATACAACCCTGTGTTTTATGGAGTAGAGAAGGAGACTGGTAGATTGAACTACGATAAGATACAAGAAATTGCAACTGCAGAAAAACCACAATTAATTATTGCTGGAGCATCTGCTTATTCTAGAGAAATAGATTATAAAAGATTTAGAGAAATAGCAGATAGTGTAGGGGCTATTCTTATGGCAGATATCGCACACCCGGCAGGATTGATAGCCAAAGGAGTGATTTCTGATCCTGTACCGCATTGTCATGTGGTTACTACAACTACGCATAAGACATTACGTGGGCCAAGAGGTGGATTAATCCTTATGGGTAAAGATTTTGAAAACCCATTCGGAATTACGCTTAAAAGTGGAAAGAAGAGAATGATGTCATCTATTTTTGATAGTGCTGTTTTTCCTGGAAATCAAGGAGGGCCGTTAGAGCATATCATTGCGGCCAAGGCCATTGCCTTTGGAGAGGCATTAACAGATGAATTTTTACATTACATTATCCAAGTAAAGAAAAATGCTGCTGTAATGGCTGAAGCTTTTGTACAAAAAGAATATGAAGTGATTTCGGGTGGTACAGATAATCATATGATGTTAATTGATTTGCGCAATAAAGGAGTTACTGGTAAACAAGCAGAAGAAGCACTTGGGGTGGCCGAAATTACGGTAAATAAGAATATGGTTCCGTTTGATGATAAATCTCCGTTTGTAACTTCGGGAATTCGTATTGGTGTCGCTGCGGTTACGACCCGTGGATTAAAAGAGAATGATATGGGCGCTATTGTCGAATTAATAGACAAAGTGATTAATAATATCGAAGATGAAGAGGCATTGCACGGTATTGCAGATGAAGTAAATGCTATGATGGCCGATAAGCCTCTTTTTGTAAGCTAGGAGTAATTAAGTGTTAATATACTTTAAAAACCAGTATGATGCTTTTGTATTGTGCTGGTTTTTTTTGATTTGGATTATTTTTTTAAGGATGTTTCATTACCTTAAAAATGAAGAATTAAATATTGCCTAAACCTTTACATTAAATGTCAATTTATAAAAGAATAGCCACGGTTGGACCTAAGATATTTTCCAGACACAAACTTTTTAAATATGGATTTAATTTTTCACCAATGTACAGAAGAAGTACGGGTAGAATAATAGAAGTATCCGAGGATTTACTTAACATTAGGATGAAATTGCCTATAAGTTGGAAAAATAGAAATTATGTAAATTCTATTTTTGGAGGAAGCATGTTCTCATCTGTAGATCCTATACCAATGGTTCAATTAATAAACTTGATAGGGGATGATTATGTTGTTTGGGATAAATCAGCAGAAATATTCTTTAAAAAACCGGCCAAGGAAAACCTATATGCAGATTTTAGTTATTCGGAAAAAGAATTAGAAGAAATCAGGGTTAAGATAGCCATAAGTAAGGAAATTGAAATAGTAAAGATTACTAAGCTTATGAATAATGACGGGACACAGCTTTATTGTGAAGTTAAAAAGGTGATTTATGTGGCCGATAAGGCATTCTATAAACAAAAAAAGAAGATTAAATAACTTTAGATTGGTTTATAGATCACTTTATTCTATAAGTTATTTCATGAATGTTCCCAATTATTAGGATCGTCGTTGTCATTTGGAGATAATCCAATAATATCACCATCGGCGTTGACGCCAAGTCCTATCACAGTTCGATTTACATAATTAAAATAACTTACCACCTGGTTAATTTCCAGAATTTCTCCATCGGTTAATTTTTGTTCCCGCATAGTGTGAATATCATTTTCGGTAATGGTATGGTGGTCAACGGTTAGTTTTTTAGCATACTTTAATCCAGCGAGGTATTGATATTTAAAATGCTCTTGCACATTGTCATTTAATAAACAATTAATAATTTCTTGATACAGCGAATCATCATTTAATAGACGTTTTAAACCTGCTGAATGATGATCTATACAATAACTGCATTGGTTCAAGTTGCTCACATATACTCCGATAGTTTCAAGATACCATTTGGGTAAAGTATTGTTGGTATTATGTAACACATTTTTGTATAACCCCATATGACCAGTTAGTGTATGAGGCCTTAAACTATGAACCGACAACACATTGTCAATGTTGTTATTTGGCCCTTTTATACGATCGTATATCTTCTTTAATGATCCTGTTGCGTCTGTATAAGATATTTCTTTGATCCAACTCATAATTAAACTTGTTTTTCTTTAAAAGCAGCCTCTTTCTTGTTAAAAAGTGCAGCGCCTAGTACTAATAAAGAACCTAACATAATAGAAACTTCGGCCATGTTAAATATTTCGGTCTTTATGATCCCTAGGTCCAAAATAAGGAAATCTGTTACCGAACCATACACTATTCGATCAAAAAGGTTTCCAATACCTCCACCAATAATAAAGGTAAAACCAATAATAGTCTCTTTGGAGTAATTGGTCTTGATAAGAATTTGCCATAGTAATATGAGCAATACAATTACCGGAAGAATCTGCAATAACAATATCTTATGTATTGGCATTAAGTCTGCACCCAAACTATATGCTGCTCCGGTGTTTTCAACTTTGGTTAGTACAAAATTGTTCTTAAAAACTTGAATACGTTGGTAAGGTTCTATCGTTTTTCGTACAACAGTTTTAGAAATCTGGTCACAACTTATATTCAGTAAAACCAAAGAAAGTATAGCTAAGAGTCTAAGTTTTTGTGTAATCTGTATTTTCATTAAAATAAGGGAGATGAAATTTTTAAAAGGCACTACGAAAGATTATTGTGTTATTGTTTCCAGTACTTTTTATATTCAGTTAAAGGAAAGGCATTATCAAAACTTTCTTTATTGATACTATTGTTTTCGTTAGAATCATAATCCATTAATATTTTCCAGTTATTATCTTCTAATTTTAATAAAACGTGAAATTTACCATATGAGTATTTTGTTTCCTTAGTATCATTGACATAAGTAACTCTATAAATTCCTCTATCAGAAACTAATGAATCTGAAGTAATACGTTCCAACAACCTAAAATCGATCGGCGCAGGTTTTTGATTTGTATCACTCCATCGCTCTTGATATCCTTCGAGGTATTTTTTTACATTCTTAATTTCTCCTCCATTCCCTGAAATTCGTATCATCGCTTTGCAATGGATAGAGGCAAACAAATCATAATCAATTGTAGCAAATGCTTTTGAGAAATTCTCATACATATCTCGATTTATTTTTTGATGTAGTTGCTTCTCTTGGGCATGTACACCCATAAAGAAGAACAAAAAAGTAAAAATTATGAGTGTGGATTTTGCCATGAGTATATGTTATTATTCGATTAAACCGTATTTATGAAATAAAGAGAGACTGTCTTTGATAAGATCACTAAAACCAGAAAAGGGGCGATTGGATAACATAATATAGGTAAGCTCTTTTTCGGGGAATGAGATAAGAAACGCTCTAAAACCTCCTTGAGAGCCAGTATGAGATACGATTTTTGTTTGAAAGTCTTTTTCAAGACTTACTCGTACTAATCCTTCTTCATCAAGAAACCAACTGTAACCAACATTGGGAGGAATAGAATCTGCCCAGTTTTTTGGTTTAAAAACCGTTCTAGATTTTTCTATGGTTTCTTTGCTTAAGAAAGTATGGTTTCGAAGAGCTACCTCATATTTCGCTAATTCGTTTACTGAGCTCCAAACTCCTCCATAGTCATATTCCTCAAAAGCTCCTGTTTCGTTCTGAATGTATGCATGGGCCACGTTGGCGTTTGGATGATCTCCGTCTGTAATTTTACTAGTACCCATACCTGAAGGTTTAAAAATACGATCAATTATAAACTGTTGCCATTTTTGATTAGCTAATTGTTCTATAATTAGCGCTAATCCGTTATAGGAAGGGTTAGAGTACATATATTTTTCTCCTGGTTGAAAAATTAACGAATCAGCACGTTTTGTAGGTGCAAAGTTTGCGGTATCTTTTGCCGTTATATAAAACTCAATATTGTTTCTTACATCTCTTAAATCTGGTAGCCCAGATGTATGGGATAGCATATGTTTTATTTTAACTTTTTTGGCGATCTCAATGTTGTTAAAGTCTGGGAAATATTTATATATACTATCTTCAACAGATAGTAATCCTTTTTCTTGAAGTATTAAAATTCCATTGGCAACAAAAGTTTTAGAAATTGACCCTGTATTAAAAACTGTATTGGCAGTTATCTTTTCTTTCGTTTTAAGGTCTGCAATTCCATAACCCTGTTCGAACAATTTGTTTTCTCCTTGTATTAAAAGTACTGCAGCTCCCGGTTCATTTTCTTTGAATTTTTTAGAAAATAGGGCATCCAATTCAGTGGCTAACTCTTTTTTGGAGTTTGGTTTTTGTTGTGCACAAGAATAAAATGTAACCAAAAGCAGGAAGGCGATTTTAGAAACCAGGGTTTTACTATGCATAATTAAGAAGTTTTACTTATTTCATAGAACACACATGATTGTAATTCTTTATGAGCCTTTAGCTTTGGGTGATTAAAGGTCTTAATCTGTTGCATTCCTATTTTCTTCATTATTAATTCAGATTTTTTATTGATCTCTGGTGCAACCGAGTATATTTTATCTAATCCGATTTTGTCAAAACCGTACTCTAGACACGCCTTTGCTCCTTCGGTTGCATACCCTTGGTTCCAAACACTTTTTTTAAGACGCCATCCAATATCTACAAAGGGGCTAAGATCTTTGATGTAGTTTTGTTTACAAAGACCAATAAATCCAATAAATTCTTCAGTTTCCAGAATATCAACAGCAAAATAGCAAAATCCATTTTCTTTTTGCATTTCCTGCATTCTATAAATAAAATCTTGAGTATCTTGTTTCGATGGTTTTGAAGGAAAGAATTCCATGACATCATCATCACTACAGATCTTAAAAAAAGGTTCGGTATCGTTAAAATTCCAATTCCTGAAGCCTAATCGTTCTGATTTGAAAAAATATTCTGCCATTTTTAGTATTAATTCCCTTCATTAAAAGATGTACTTTCATATGCTCCAATATCCGGAGCATTAGTATTTCTTGGCGTATTAAGGATATCACTGCCAGAGGTTGGAGTAGATCCCATACCATTTGCGGCAGAATTTTCACCAATATTCATCATATTTTCAAATGGATCTTTGAAATCTGGATCTTGGTTTAGTATACTATTTTCAAACAAGCTAGTGTTTGTAAAATCATATAGTGGGTTATCGGTAAAGTTATTATTGAAGTCGTTAAATCGAATCAAACAATTCTTAAAATTATAATTAAATGTGGTGCCTTCAACCCTACTGAAGAGTAATTCTAAATCTGTATTACCATAAATAATACAATTAGAGAAATTGGCCTCAATCAAATCGGCAGTTAATACTTCGGTATCACTAATTTGTAAATTATTGTCGATTAATACCGAGGGTAGAGATCTGGTCAAGGTACCAATTCTCGTATAATTGGTGAATGTGCAATGATTGAAATTGTATGTGCCACCTAGGCTACAATTTAAAGACACTTGTCCCGAATTGTTGATCACGACATTTTCACCTTGAACATTTCCGGTACGGGCCAATAACCCAACATTAGAGCTATTGTATATTTGTGTATTAGTAAGAGTAAGAGTAGGAGCGGTACCACCATCATTTGAATCCATTAAAATTCCAACAGTAGCATTTTTTATTGTAGTATGATTGATTATGTGCCCTGTACTCCCCGCTGTAAGCCAAATTGTACCCCATTGCCCAGGTGTATTGCTAAATTGAGGTTCAAGTCGATCTCCTTCAAAAATAACTTCATTTTCGAGAAGTTCAGAATCATTGCTAATTTCTCCGTTTACTTGAAGCGTCGCATTATTGGCGGCAATTAGCCCTGAATTGGCATGAAAATGAACTCTGGCTCCGGCATCTATAGTCAAAGTTCTGCCACTAGGAATAGCGGCATATCCATAAATTACATAGGGTTTTTCATTGGTGAAATTAAGTTGATCATCCTGAAGAAAAAAACCTTCTATCCTAATCTCATTACTATCTTCGTCTAACCCCAGTAATAATGTTTCTACCTCACCTGTCATTGCATCTCTTGAGGGGAATAAAAATATAGCATCTTTAATAAGAGTCACCAAATCAATATCTTGTTGATTTCCACCACTGTCAAAAAGTATCCGGTCTGTATATAAAAATTCAGTTTCTGTAGTTTGATCTGTAATATCTGTGGTAGTCTCTACAAAAACAAAAATACTGTCCTTGGCTAATACCTGAATATTTTCAAAAGATTTTCCAGGGATTCCGTCTACATTAAGTCTATATCCAGAATTTTCTCCTCTTTCTAAGGCAATTTCGGGAATTGTAAAATCTTCATCGGTACGATTGTATACCTTAAAGCTATAGGTACTAGATCCGATATTTGTGAAAATCGTATCTAAATACAAAGTGTCGGTCGAAAATTGAAGATTACCCATACTGGGTCCCGATTCGAAATCTTTTCGGCATGAGCTCCATAAAATAATAACTACAAGAAGAAAAAGAGTGGATAAATATCGCATAATTGTAGTAAAAGGTCTTTAGGTTTTATGAATAAAATAACTAAGCTGCAAAGTAGCAAAGATTTTTGTTTTAAGCAGCTTGATTATTCCATTCTTTCATTTGTTTTTGGCTTATGATGTAGTATATAACTTTTAAATTACCAAGTATATTGCTTATCAGCTTATCGTTCTTGGGCAAAATTATTCGGTATATGCAAATTATTTGTTTAAGTAGTTAAATTATTTGACGAATACCGCTAACTTTGTTTTTTTCAAAATTAATACGCACAACATAATTATATATGAGTACATATGATGTAGCCGTTATTGGCTCTGGACCTGGTGGATATGTTGCCGCTATTCGATGCGCACAACTGGGTATGAAAACTGCAATAATAGAAAAATACTCAACTCTTGGTGGAACTTGTCTTAATGTAGGGTGTATCCCTAGTAAGGCGTTATTAGACTCGTCACACCATTATGAGCATGCCGTAAAGCATTTCGCAGATCATGGGATTGAAATACCGGGAGATGTGAAAATCAATCTCGAAAAAATGATTGCCCGTAAACAGGCTGTTGTAGATCAAACTACCGGAGGAGTTGATTTTTTGATGAAGAAAAATAAAATTGAAGTTTTTGAAGGCATTGGATCTTTTAAAGACGCTACTCATATTGATGTCGCCAAAAATGATGGTAGTGTTGAAACCATTGAAGCAAAAAATATAATTATTGCTACTGGATCTAAACCGTCAACTTTACCATTTATAAAGATTGATAAAAAGAGAGTTATTACTTCAACTGAAGCCTTAAAGTTAAAGGAAGTGCCTAAACACTTGGTGATTATAGGGGGAGGAGTAATTGGTTTAGAACTTGGACAAGTATACCGTAGGTTAGGAGCCGAGGTTTCGGTTGTAGAGTTTATGGATAGAATTATTCCGGGAATGGATAAGTCCTTGTCTCGTGAATTACAAAAGGTAATGAAAAAACAAGGAGTAAAATTCTATACTTCTCATAAGGTTACTGCAGTTAAAACTACTACAAAACAAGTAACGATTACTGCCGATGATAAGAAAGGTAATCCTGTAGAATTTAAAGGAGATTATTGTTTGGTTTCTGTTGGTCGCAGACCATACACCGATGGATTAAATGCCAAAGCTGCTGGAGTTAAGCTTAATGATAAAGGACAGGTTGAGGTTAATGATCATTTACAAACTAATGTGCCTAACATTTATGCAATAGGTGATGTAATAAAAGGTGCAATGTTGGCTCATAAAGCAGAAGAAGAAGGAGTTTTTGTCGCTGAGGTGTTAGCTGGACAAAAACCGCATATCGATTATAACCTTATTCCAGGTGTAGTATATACTTGGCCAGAAGTTGCCGCTGTTGGTAAAACCGAAGAGGAGCTTAAAGAAGCAGGAGTAACGTATAAGTCGGGGCAATTCCCATTTAGAGCATTAGGTAGATCAAGAGCAAGTGCAGATTTGGATGGTTTTGTGAAAATACTAGCCGACGAAAAGACCGATGAAGTTTTGGGAGTTCATATGATCGGTGCTCGTTGTGCAGATTTGATTGCAGAGGCGGTTACAGCTATGGAGTTTAGAGCTTCTGCTGAGGATATATCTCGTATGTCACATGCACACCCAACATTTACTGAAGCTATTAAAGAGGCCGCACTGGCAGCCACAGATAATAGAGCATTACATGTATAAATACATGATACAGATATAAGAAAAGCGAACCAAAGTGGTTCGCTTTTTTGTTGGTTACAATAAAATCTTATTGTACATTACTTCCTATGTTTCCTTGCGCCACAATGGTTTGCAATTCAGTAGGGCTTAAATGAACATTGATATGTCCGTCAAAGGCTAATAAACCTTCATAATTGATCGCTTCTCCGGTTGTATCTCCTTCATCATCAAGCTTTGTAACCGTCGTGATGCTGGATCCCGTGTTTCCATCAACATTGTTTAGGGTAATCGCAATACCTCCACCTGTCACAGCATCATTTATATGAATATGTGCCGGATGAATAGTATCAGCAACTGTGTTTTGAAGTTGTAATTCTACTCGAGTTGTTACACTATCTACCTTAACAAATTTAGCAGTTCCCGAAACACCAGAGTCGGAAATTGCATCCAAAGTATAGGTAGTTGAAACTTCTGTCGTGTCATCATCATCACTACAGCTAATAAAAAACAATGGGGTTACCATTAGTGCAATTAAAACTAATTTTTTCATGATTTGCTTTTTTAAGTTATGTGTACTTAAACTGTGTAAAAGATGTTTAATTTTTAAAAGGACACCTAAAATTTTATTAAACCTGTGTTAAAATAGAAGAAATGATGGGGATTTTTTAATTTTTGTTAATAAGCTTAAATTTGATTTAACCGTTCTAATACTTCCGATTTATAGTTTCTGCTTATGGGTATAGATTTCTTGCCTAGTGTTATTTCTTCATTAGAAAAAGAATCTATTTTAGGGATAGCAATAATAAAAGAGCGATGCGTGCGCATAAAATGTTGTAGCGGTAGTTTGGATTCTATGGTGCTTATAGTTTCGCGAGTAACAATAACACTAGATTCGCAATGTATTTTTAAATAATCACTATAACTTTCGATATAAAGTATATCTGAAAAATTAATTTTTTTCATTCTTCGATCCGATCGTACAAAGATGAAATCAGTGGTGTTACTTTCTTTTGATTCAAGGGATTGAGGCTTATGATGTACTTCAAAATAATTGGTAACGGCGTTCAACAGTCTTTCAAAGGAAATAGGCTTTAACAAGTAATCCACCGCATGCAAATCAAAACCGTCAATGGCATATTCTCTGTAAGCGGTTGTAAAAATAATCTTAATAGATTTATTGATTGATTTGGCAAAAGAAATTCCAGAAATTTCTGGCATGTTTATATCCAAAAAAATAAGATCTACTTTTTGATTGCTAATACTATTAAAAGCTTCAAGAGCATTGGTACAAGTGGCCACAACTGCTATCTGATCAATTTTAGAAAGATGTTCTACAATGATTTCTCTGGCTGTGGGCTCATCATCAACGACTATACACGAAATTTTTTGCATTAGCTTATATCTATAATTTTAAAAGTAAAGTGACTATATACCAATGTTTATCTTTTGTAATATCCAATCGGTGCCTGTCTTTGTACAATAATAATAGTCGTTTTTTTATGTTTGCTAGTCCGATACCTTCCTTTTCAGGTTGGTCATGTAAAATAGAATTTTTTATCGCAAAATGCATTTCGTTTTCAATGAATTTCAGACTCATCTCAATAGATAACTTCTGATTCCGAATGCTACCATGCTTAAAACTATTTTCTACAAACGGGATTAGTAACATAGGTGCTACTTGAATTTTTGGATCTATAGGTTCAAGATCCATAGTAATATCCAGCGTATCACTGAAACGCATTTTTTCTAAATCCACATAGTCTTTGATATGATTCATTTCATCTTGAAGTGCGACCTTGGGTTTATCTGCTTGATATAATAAATAATCTAATAAATTAGATAGCTTAAGAATCATTTCAGAAGTACTTTCAGACTTCTTTAATGCAAAACCATATAGCGTATTCAAGGTGTTGAAAAGAAAATGAGGATGGATCTGCATTTTGAGGTACTGCAATTCTTGCTCTTTGAGCTTAAGCTGTGTTTCGAGAATTTTGTTTTGCAATTTTTGATTGTCCGATGTCGACTTATAGTTATGTTTTACCAAGCTAAAAGCGCTAGCAATAAAAACCACAAAATATACAGCAACAAAAAGAAACAAGGGACTTCGGGTCATAGGGGCCATTCCTGCTATTTTTAAAGAAGACAAAAAAATCAATCCATAGAATAGTGAAATAATGATGAAGAACGCCGAAATGATTATAGTATACAGACAATAGACAAAAAACAAGAAGTATTTTTCTTTTAGTAAATATTTAGGAATCAAAAGGTCGGTTGCCGTATACGTGGTTCCCATAGTAACTGGCATCAGGAATAAAGAGAAAGAAAACACATAATTAATGTTATCTGTATTATGCCCAAAGAAATAGGTATAGCAAAACAATACAACAATCCAAAAGATAACGTGTAGTAATAGTTGAGCAATCTTTTTTAATATAAATTCTTTCGAAATCATAGTTCTATAATGATTGCATAATATCTGCATATTTTTTTAAACCATCGTATTAATGAGATAAATAACCAAATAGAGTAGGTTTTTGACATGATCAGTGTGATTTATTATGTTTTGTGTTATATACCAAGCTAATCTTGTAGTTTATCGCAATTAAAATTAAGATTTGTAAGATGACATTAGTTTTGACTCAAAATTAACATTAAAACTGTTATACAAATGAGAGTCCTAGAAGTTACTTTATTACTATCCTTATTTGGCCTTTGTGTTGCGTTGTTTACAAAACATTCTTTAATCAAAAAATGGTCCTTCTACCTATCTGCTATATTTATGGTGTTGCATTTTTTGATAGAACATGCAAGATGGCAAATGTATCCGGGGTATTTTGCCTTTTGTTTGGTGCTGCTTTTTTATTATAAACCCGAAATCAATTTATGGATAAAACGAATAGGATTGAGCTTAGGGTTACTTTTTTGTACAGTAAGCTTTGTTTTAGGGGCCATACTGCCAGTTATAAAATTTCCTAAACCCTCTGGGCACTATTCTGTAGGCTTACAAACAATCTATCTTGAAGATTCGTCAAGGCAAGAAGTATTAACTCAAGAGATAGGAGACAAAAGAAAGTTGACCGTTCACGTTTGGTATCCTTCTGATGAGGAACTTACAAAACCAGAGCGCTATATGGATAACGGATATGCCGAAGCTTTTACAAAAAGCAAAGGGATACCTTCATTCATAGCTTCTCATTTTGATTTAACCAATACAAATACCCAAAAATTACTTCCGATAACTTTAAAGAAACAATTTCCAGTGATCATATTGTCTCATGGGTTGTTATGGAATAGCAAAATGTACACATCTATTGTCGAAGAAATTGTAAGTAACGGATATATAGTTGTAGGAATAGATCACAGCTACGAAGCATTTTTGACAGAATACAAAGGAAAGCAATTACCATGGAGCCAAAGCAATATTGATAGTATGAATATTGGATTGGATTTTGCGTATATAGACAAAAGAATGAAGCTGGGATTGAATGAAAAAAACGAAGGACATAGAAGCAAAGCAATAAGAGAATTAATTCAATACTTACCTTATTTTGAAAGTTTTGATCGATGGTCTAACGATATTTCGTTTGTAATAGATCAACTAGAGGTGTTTAATAAGAATAATAATGCCTTTTTATATCAAAAACTTAATCTAAATCAGATTGGATTGTTAGGGCATTCTTGGGGTGGTGCTGCAGTAGTTCAAAATGCCTCGGTGGATAATAGGGTGAAGGCTGTAATCAATATGGATGGAGCCCAGTGGGGTAGCGTTATAGATACAACGCTTCAAAAACCATTGATGGTGCTGCATGCCGACAGAAATTATCAAGAATTTTTTACACCAAACTTCTATGTATACGATCATATTGCCAAAAATGACTATTACTTGGTCACCATAGGTGCTACAGGGCATGCCAATTTTGGAGATCTTTCATATTGGACCAAGATACATTCGCTAACAGAGACGGGATCTATCGATCCCAAACGAATGTCTCATATAACCAACAACTTAATACGTAATTTTTTTGATAAGTATCTCCACGGCAAATCTTTAAAAATACGTGATGCATTTTTGAAAAAAGAGTATCCAGAAGTCGAGATCGTAAAAGAAAAATGATCTCGGAAGAATACTCAAATTCAAATATATTTCTAACTTAACATTTTAAAGTATGATATCATTAATCTTTATTCAAAATCAGAACCATTCTTTTATAACTCATATCATTCATTTGCTGCATGATGGAGGTCTGTTTTTTATGACTCCTATATTAATAGCCTTTTTCTTAGTACTTTTTTTGATTGTCAAAAATGTACTGATAAGATTAAAAGAAAAACGTTTTTCTTCAAAGTATATCAAATTACTAAACTCGGTTGGTTTACTCATATTGGTATGGGGTATCATGGGGCAACTTGTTGGCTTGATTGAAGCTTTTGATAAAATAGAAATCATCAACGAAGTTGCTGTGAGTATGTTGGCTGGCGGGTTGAAAATATCAGCACTTCCTACATTATTTGGTTGTTTTGTTTTTGTAGTTTCCAGAATTGCTTCTACTGTATTTACCTGGATAGAAAAAGAAGAATTAAATGATGAAAGTACATTATGAAATGAATCATAACAAATAGGTTCATCCCACCCAAAATGTTTGATGGTGAATTCCATTTGACAATTGCACAATAATAAAAACAAACAAATGAAATATATAACCATTGCGGTTTTGGTTATAATGAGCCATGCAATCACGGCCCAAACATTTAATACCCAAAAACTAGACAGCTTCTTTTCTTTATTAGAGCAAAAAAATAAAGCCATGGGAAGTTTGTCTATTCATAAAAAGGGAAACGAAATTTATAACCGATCTATTGGTTTTGCTGATGTAGAACATAAGATAAAGACCGATAAAAATACAAAGTATCGCATAGGTTCGATCACCAAAACCTTTACAGCAACGCTGATCATGCAGTTGATTGAAGAAAAGAAACTAACTCTTGAAACTCCCTTAAGTGATTTCTTTCCAAACGTACCTAAGTCTAATAAGATTACTATCGAACACTTGTTAAGACATCGCAGCGGACTTTTTAATATCACTAATGATGATGATTTTAGAAAATGGATGCTAATCCCTAATACGCGAAAAGAGATGTTGAGTCGCATTGAAAAAAAAGAAATGGTTTTTAAACCTGATACCGATGCCAAATATTCGAATACCAATTACTTGTTGTTGGGGTATATAGTCGAAGAAATTGAGAAGAAAAGCTATGCAGAGATTTTGAAATCCAGGATCATTATTCCTTGTAAATTGAAAAACACACGATATGGGAGCAAGATAAACACCAAAGAAAACGAGGCAAATTCGTATGTTATGCACTCAGACTGGGTATTACAACCCGAAACAGATATGAGTGTGCCAGGTGGGGCGGGAGCCATTGTTTCCACACCAAAAGATATGGCAGTCTTTTATCACAGTTTGTTTACAGGTTTATTGGTGTCAGATGAGTCATTATCTAAAATGAAAACATTGGTGGATCGCTACGGAATTGGACTTATTCAATTTCCTTATGATGGAAAAGAAAATTATGGACATTCTGGAGGGATCGATGGGTTTCAATCGGTTGCCGCTTATATTCCTGAAGACGAGTTGATTATTACCTATTCTTCAAACGGATTGGTTTTAGGTTTAACCGAGATATTAATGGGGGTAGTCCAGATTTATTTTGGAGCGCCTTATGCTTTTCCAGAATTTAAGCCACCACTGCAACTAAAGACAGCACAGCTTGACCCATATTTAGGTACGTACAAAGCAGATCAATTTCCTTTTGAGATTATGATGACAAAAGAAGATACCCAACTCATAGTCAATGCTAAAGATGGTCCGACATTTCCGGTAGAATCACACGAAAAAGACAAGTTTACATCGGATCGGGCAGGAGTAAAAATCCACTTTTTACCCGAGCAAGATAAAATGATACTGCAATTAGGAGGAAAAACAATAGAATTGATTAGAGAATAAATAATATTAGTTTTTATGAGACCCGTCACAATAAGGTGGGTTACTGGTTTGTTTACAGGTACACAAATATGCTTCTTTAGCTTCTTCTACCTTAAAGATCATTGGGTTGGTACCTCCTTCTTTTTTATGGTTTCCATTACAAAAAGGTTGATCACTACTGTGCCCACAACTGCACCAGGCATAGTTCTTATCGGCTTCTAATTGGCAAGGGATTGGCGCATCACCACCACGTATATTGTTACTCATAGATTTTATTTTTCTTTCTTTAAATGTATCAAATCTTGGGTTAAGAATGATTCTAATTAATATGATGAGATTGTATAGAAGTTTATGGTGTAATTGAAAAAACCGAAGACCTATACAAAGACTTCGGTTTTTATAGTCAAAAAAGAAAGTTACCTCTTTCTTTTTCTGCCTAATGCTTCCATTAATTGCGGTTGATCTTCCAGGGCTATATTGGCTACGACATAAAAATCGCGCATCCAATCATCGATCTTGGCAAAAGCAGCATCCTTTTGTTTAGTGACATCTTGTGATTCACCAACTTCTTTTAGATACTTGGCTCTTGCTTTTTCTACTTTTTGTAATTGAAGATTACCTGTTGTAATATCTGCTTGGCCAGTTTTTAAAATTGCAAGTTTTTGTAGCGTATCTTCATCCATATCCTTATAGAAGGTACGTATAGTTTCTATTTTATTAGTAGATGCCACAGGAACACTACCATGGATACCAAGTTTTTTCAAAACTTCTGGAGTTTTGCGAAACACCACTTTTGCTTTTTTATGATGTTTTTTATACAATATTTCTAGTTTTTCTTTTTCTCTTTTGAAGATAGCAGATGCCTGAACGGTTTCATTGTTTCTTGTTTATTAAAGTTATATGCCTTGCGAGTTTTCTCTAATAGCATTTGGCCTCGCTTTATTTTTGTGGTGCTGTATCCCAATGCTGCCATTTCCTGAGCAATTACAGGCTGCTTTTAACATTTTGAATCACTACTTGATACTATTCTGGTATTGCTACTTCAGATCTTCTTAAATTTTTCATGTACTCTTACTTTGATTACTTACTATTTATTTTTGTTTATATATTCCTCATTATTGTTTGTGCATTCCTCAAGACTGATCAGGCGTTCCTCAAGAACGTTTTTGTATTCCCCATCGGTGATCGTATATTCCTCAACGTTATTGTTAAGTCCCTCATCATTGCTTATATATTCCTCGAGGTTAATCAAAGACTTCTCATGGGTACTCACGCATCCCTGTTACCTCGTTCCCGTCTTTGATGGGGCAAGTATATAAGGTGTGAGTTTCATTTTTTGAAACTGAAAGAAAAAAGAAAGATGTTTTTGAAAAAAGTAAGAAAGACCAAGAAAGATAATACTATAGTAGATTTTTGTTCAATGTACGTAATCTTATGTAAGTTGAATCTCTTGGGAAGATTTTAATAGTAAGATTTTATGTAAACTCTTGGTACAGATTTTTAGTTGATAGTAAACTTGACTTTATCGCATTATCAATCTGATGAGACAATTAAATGCTCCAATCGAGTATGATTTCAAAGCACAAAGTTTTGTATATACCAAGTCTGTAGATTTTCAGTTCGGATGCTATACTAAAGAATCTTATCAAAGTGACCTGTCATGATATGCTTAACAATTTAGAAATGGTAATAGTTTTTTAATACCTATCCCATACTACCAAAATCAAAAAATAAAAAAACGAAAAAAAAAATTCTCAGTCTCAAAAAATGAAACTGGGAGGGATTAATATTAGCCTGTTAAAAATAGGAAAAACAAATCAACGATTATTCAATTATGAAAATTTATTTAAAACATTTAGTTTCAAGAAAAGTAGTGACAACACTATTATTTTTTGGAACTACATTAGACATGTTAGCTCAGTTCAACACTGAAGATATTGGTCCTTCTTCATATGAAGTACAATTAATTCCTAAAAACCCAGATGTTGCGGATTTGGGAAAATTTGGTAATGTTCCTATTAATAAATACAATGGAACTGCCAACGTTAATATTCCGATTCACGATGTTGAATTTGAAGGATTAACCATTCCTCTTAATTTATCTTACAATACCTCTGGGATACGAGTAAACCAAGCAGCTTCATGGGTTGGATTAGGATGGAATCTTTCTGAAGGAATTCTTATAACTCGAGAGATCAATGGTTTTAGTGATCTTCGGGATGATGCTGATCAAGGAAACTCAAAAGGATGGTTGTTTACTGAAGAATATCTGATTCGTGAACATCCTTATTATGATCTCGAAATAAAGGAAGAGGATTTAACTTTATTAAATGATAAATATAATGTCAACGAGCCCATAGATACTGAACCTGATATTTTCACTGTCCAATTACCAAGTGGATCGTTTAAGTTTTCCTTACCAAAAGTTCAAAATAATGAACAAATTATAGAAGGAAGAGTTATTAATGAAAAGAATTATAAAGTACGATATTTTTTAAGCGATAAAACTTTTGAGATAACAGATCATCAAGGGTTTATTTATTCCTTCACAAATAAAGAGTATTCCACAGGATTTAAAAGTTGGGATGCTGATTCCAGCAATACCAGTGAATTATTTGCATTACAAGCCACACCGCCATCGGCTACTCTTCAAACCAGAAAATTAATAACTTCCTGGAAAGTTTCTACCATAACTGCTTTCAATGGCAAAGAACTGAATTTTAGTTATCAGGCTGGATTTTTCATGTCATTTCCACATTATTCTGAATATCTTAAGGTTTATCTTAATGGAAATCCCAGCACACCAAGCAACAGCACTACCAATAGTGTTCCTTCTCGATTAATGTCTTCTATAAATGCTTTTCATAATTTATACTTAACCGGTATATCTGGGGATTTTGGAAGTATAAATCTAGAGCTAGCTGATCGAATTGATCTTTTCTCAAAAGAAGCCAAAGCGCGATTCGCAGAACAATCCACATGGACACCTTCTATTACTCCAAACGAGTATAGCGCTAAACGACTGAACAAAATTACGGTTATTAACAGCAGTAATAAGACTATTAAAACGGCCCAATTTAAATACACCTACTTTAATAATGACAAGAAAGATGTTTGGGATAAAGAACGTTACCTGAGGTTAAAACTTGATGAAGTACAAGTATTAGACCAACAATATGTTTTTGAGTATGACCATCCCAATAGCCTTCCTCCTAAAGATTCAAAATCTACAGATTTCTGGAACTTTTATAATGGAGTCGAAAACTCCGCTAGATTCCCTAGATCAGGGCGATTTTATTTAATTCACCCTAGTAATTCTGCCGGAACTTTAGATCGCCCGCAGGAACAATATTACAAACTTAGTGGAGCCAGCCGAAAAAGTGACATCACTTATGGTAAATACGGGATCTTAACAAAGGTAACATACCCTACAAGAGGCTATACTGAATTTGAATATGAAGGTAATACGGTTACCTTAAAAAGACCAAACTACACACCAAATTACTATTCTAATCCCCGTATGCTGATGTCTTCTGGTGTACGATCTTCCGAAGACTATAATTTCAGGTATCAATATTTAAAATTAGCCAATGATCCTAACTATAGCTTTAGTGATTATAATACATGTGGAATTACTTCAGAATCTACATCTCAAAATACTGAATTTGAGATAACCGATACCGAATTTTGTAACCAACAAGACTATAATGTAATATTTAGTGGAAGCATCAGCTGTGCAGTAGGTTGTGGGCAAGGACCAAGTCCATCGGGTCCTGCAGCATGGATAGAAAATGTAGATACAGGTCACAGTTATGGTTCTGTGTATTATGGAGGTTTTGATGTAAATACTTCTAACATTTCCTTTAGAAAGCAACTAATGCTTCCTAAAGGAAAGTATGTATATAAGACACTACAATGGAGTATTAATTCTCCTGTTTTGGTAGTGGCTACAGCTTCTGCGGGCTTAACTGTAGTTAAAAATTCTAATCTCGAAGAAGATGTATTTGAGCAGTTTGAAGTGGGAGGAGCAAGGCTTCATAAAATATCGAATTATGATGCAGATGGATCTTTTATAGGTTCAAAAGCTTATGAATATAACGAAATGGCCCCAGACGGACTCTCAAAATCCAGCGGAAAACTAATGGATGATTTGGTTTTCACCTCAAAGGGTTTTCGAAACTATGAATACACTCCAGAGTATTTCGCAGAATTTCCAGCTCCAGGAGCCAGTGGAGGAACTTCAGCTTCACCAAATATAGCACTGATACATTCTGATAATATGATCCGTTCTACTCCTTCCGCATCCGGGTCCCACGTAGGATATAATCAAGTAACTGAAAGGCACGTAGATGAAACTGGGGATAATAATGGTAAAACTGTATGTAAGTACATAAATATCCCGAACCAATATATTAAAAGAAATATAGGAATTGTTCCGCAATATTATGGTGTGGGTTCGTCCTATGATCTTTCATATGGAGAGGTATATATTTTAGCTGCCCAGCCCCGTACTCATGAATATAAAAATGGTAGTTTAATTGAAAAATCTATTTATGATGCGTCAGGAAATCTAAAAAGAAAAATAGACAACACTTATATTGATTTATCGGGAACACAACGAACTTCCAATCCATATCCCTTACTTATAAGAGCCGGAGATGTATTTGCGGGATCCTATCCTTACAGGATTGTAGAAAACAATGAATATAACAATGCCTTTTTAAGAGTAGAAAAAAGTGTTATTGAAGAACATGAAGAAGATGTATTGCTTACATCCAATACTTATAGTTATGAAAATGTACTGCATGGATATCCAACAAAACAGGTAGGTGAGACAAGTGATGGAAAAGTAATTGCTTCTAAAATGTATTATCCACAAGATTTACAAACAGAACCATTTATTTCTGACCTTGTTGATCAAAACAGGGTAAATATTCCAATTAAAACGGAATATTATAAAGGAACTACTACCGATCCTCTAAACCTATTATTAGCATCTAAAGAAACTACGTTTAACAATCTTACTTCTGATAATAATCTAGTTTTACCAAACGAAATAAAAACTGCAAAGGGAGATGATTCTACTGAAGATCAACGACAGATTTATGAAAAATATGATAATCAAGGAAATCTGTTACAGTATCGCAAATCAGAAGGTATTTCAATTACATACGTTTGGAGTTATCAAGGACAATACCCTGTGGCTAAGATAGAGAATGCCACTTTTGCTGAGGTTGCGCTTGCTCTTGGAATTTCAGAAAACTCACTGACGAATTTTGGTGTTAGTTCAATACCTACTTTAAATAGTTTGCGTACAGATCTTCCAGAAGCTATGGTCTCTACCTATACCTATGATCCTTTAATAGGGATTACTAGCATGACCGATCCCAAAGGGTATACCATATATTATAGTTATGATGATGTTAACCGTCTTGACGTAATAAAAGATAGCGATCAACTTATTACAAATAAATATTATTACAATTATCAAGGAGCTTCCGGATCTTTTCCTTCTTTAGGTATAAGTATTGTTTCTGACAAAACAACAATGTTTACTAATACCACGCTTACTATAGAAGCCGGTGCTTCTGGAGGTTCAAATAACTATGTATATCAGTGGAGAATTAATTTACCCGATGGCCAGACACAAGAAGGGACAAGTCAAACGATTACACTAAACAGCTCAGATGCTCCCGGTGTAGCTTCGGTAATTTTAAGTGTACGAGATAAAACCACCAATGTTGTAAAAACGACCTCCAAATCCATTAATATTTACAAGCCGATGTCGGTAAGTATATCGGTACCTTCCTGGGTCTATACCAATACGAATACTGGATTTACATCTACAGTTAATGGAGGTTCTAGCAACAAAAGTTACAAATGGACCATTACAAAATCCACGGGTTACGTTACAACTGGTACAGGTAAAAATATCACTTTCCCAAGTGGTGGGAGTGCCGCTTCGGCCAATGTAGTATATACAGTCACCGATAATGTCACCGGGGATATAAAGACCCTTTCAAATACTATAAATATTTACCATCCTCATAGTATAAGCAATTTAAATGTTGTCAGCTGGATGGATACTAATACCACAAAGACATTTGCCACCAAGGTAACTGGCGGTTCGTCTACCTATTCGTATAAATGGGAGATCACCCGCCCTGATGGCTCTATAGCCACAGGATTTGGATATAACATTCGTTTTAATAGTGGTTCTAAAACGGGTAAAGCTAATCTAAAATTAACGGTAACCGATCAGATCACCGGTAGAAAAGTTAGTGCAACAAGAACCATTGATTTATACTCTTCATTGGTAGCTACATCGGGTCAAATTACCCGTCCAGTAGAGCATGAGGTAAAAAGTACAGCAAGTTTTAATATCAATCCAACAGGGGGTTCTGGTAATTATTCATATAGCTGGACAATCTCAGGAATAATAGCTACTCATACCTCTACCCAAAAGTCTTTCAACCTCTATATGGATTATAAGTATTATGGTAATGTAACAATAAAATGTACGGTAAAGGACAACAGCACCGGAGTATCAAAAACAGCTTCTACGACAATGAACGTCAAAGAAACATCCTTATGGGCAGTTTCAATGGTTACCAAACCGTATAGTACCCCGAATAATAGATCCAAGAAGTTCCAGGTATTGGTAAATAAAGGAGGAGGTTCAGGTAGTTTCAGCCACAAATGGTATGTCAATGGACAATATAAAGGAGGCTCCAGCACGATTGATGTGACACTAAAGTGTGATGGTATGACCAATGCCCTTATATTATGCAAGGTAAAGGATAGAATTACAGGAAGGGAATTTAACGTCAGTCGACAATTCACATTTAACACTAGCGTCTGTAACAGTGGTCCCGGTCCAGGAGGTCCAGGTCTAGGTCCAGGTCTAGGTCCTGTGGATGATAGTGATAATAGTGAGCAATAAATCTGTACAAGACAAATCAAAATGAAACAAAGACATAAACAATATCGTATAATGAAAACCATACTAACCTTTTTTATATACATCCTTTGTATTGTAGCCTCTATTGGAACTTTATATGCACAAGGAGTTGAAGTGAGCAATGATCAAAACTATGTACTATCGGTACAAGCACAACAACCACATACCACGGTAGAGAGTATGGAAGCTGCACCGATTGAAGACAAGATCCAAAATGTAACCTATTATGATGGTCTGGGTCGCCCGATGCAACAAATCGCCATTCAGGGAGCATCCAAATCATTTGCTATGTCAAATGAGTTGATTATGGATTGGACATCAGGACAAGGAGGAACCGCTTTTTTTAATCAAAATGGAAATACCGCAGAGAACAATAGAGAACTAGGTGTAGATCCTTATGGAAATCTCTCCCTGGTCTGGAAATGTGGTAGTGACACTGCCAATGATGCCGATGGCGGTTGGAATACTGATTATTTCAATGTTGATAAAAATGTGGGGTATCGATATACGGTTTGGGTAAAACGAACAGGGTCCCAAGATGGATCGACATACCATGGAACTCGTAATGTAAGTACTCTTGCAGGATCAAGACATAATAATCCATACTTCTGGCTTGGTGATTTGCCAAAACTAGATACTTGGTATTTACTTGTAGGAGTAATACATCCTTACAATTATACAGGAAGTGACCAAGGAATCAGTGGAGTGTATGACATAAATGGAAACAAAGTAATAGATGGTAATGAGTTTAAATGGAACGATGATGTGACAACCGCAGCATTCAGAAGCTATTTGTATTACTGTACTGATATTTATACAAACCAATTCTTTTGGAATCCTATAGTACAGAAACTAAACGGTAGTGAAACGCCATTGAACAAATTAATTTCAGGAAACAGTCAAGAAGCTCAAGATATCATTACTCATATCGAGTATGACGCCCTGGGACGACAAGCCAAACAATACTTGCCGTTTACGAATGATGGAAACGGAACTTTTAAAACCGTAAATGTTACCAATGATATTAATAGTTACTACCTAAACAGATATGCCAATGACTTTGAAGGCATCACCAACGCTGCACAAGTCAACGCCTATAGCGAGCGTGTATTTGAAGCCTCCCCATTGAACCGTGTCCTAGAGCAAGGCGCACCGGGAAAAGATTGGAAGGCAGACCCAAATAGCGATGCCGATCATACCATCAAATTTGATTGGCAGACCAACACTACTGATGAAGCGGTATATTTTAAGGTCACTTTTACCAATAATAATACTGAAGTACCTACTTTGGTGAAAGCCGGTAACTATCCTGCCAATGCGTTATATGTAACCATTACCAAAGATGAAAACTGGACCGAGGCCGATGGAAACAACCACACTACCAAAGAATATAAAGACAAGCAAGGGCGGGTAGTCCTGAAAAGAGCTTATGCCGAGACCAGTGCAGCAACCGCCGAGGCTCATGACACCCACTATGTCTATGATGATTTTGGGAACAAAACGTTTGTGATCCCTCCCAAAGTAGATGTAACCGATGGGGTTTCTGCTATCGAGCTTAACGAGCTGTGCTACCAATACAAATACGATTATCGTAACCGACTGATCGAAAAAAAGATCCCCGGTAAAGGAAGGGAATACATTGTCTACAATAAGCTGGATCAACCCATCATGACGCAGGATACGCTTTTAAAGGCAGAATCTGCCTGGCTGTTTACCAAGTATGATGCGTTGGGTAGAGTCGCCTATACAGGAAAGATCACCGACAACAGAGAACGAAACATTATACAAGGTGAAGTCAATGCATATTCTAATGACCTTTGGGTAGAACGTGGCAATGCCGTAATGATTGGGGGTGTGACCATGCAGTATACCAATGGTGGATATCCTAATGTACAAAATGGAGAGGTATTAACAATCAACTACTATGACGATTACAATTTTGATATAGCAGGGATGGATAATCCAGGTACGGTCTACGGGGTAGGCACCAGCGACCGTACCAAATCCCTGTCAACAGGTGGTAAAGTAAAAGTACTGAATACTTCCTATTGGATCACCACAGTCACCTATTATGACCAAAAAGGAAGACCGATCTATGTAGCCAGTCATAATGAATACCTGGATACTACAGATATCATAGAAACTAAGCTTGATTTTGCAGGCAAGGTACTACAAACCAAAACCACCCATACCAAAGGTAGCCATGCAGCTATTGTAACCATTGATACTTTTGAGTATGATCATGTAAATCGTTTGGTATCTCAAAAACAATGTGTAGGAGACCATACATTAGAAATTTGTAATGATGATGTGGGAACAGCAATTACATTAAATGAAGCGGTTATCAGCAGTCGTACAATCGAGGAATCCACTATTACCCTATTACCCGGGTTTAGTTTTGTTGCGGCACCGGGAATAACATTTAATGCCAAAGCATTAGGAGGTGCTACAAGTGACACCAATGCCGAGATAATTGTAGAAAATAGTTATGATGCCTTAGGACAACTCCTCTCTAAAAAAGTAGGAGGCGGCTTGCAGAATGTAGATTATCGTTACAATATAAGGGGATGGTTAAAAGGCATTAATGATGTTGATCATTTGGGGAATGATCTTTTTGCATTTAAGATTGCCTACAATAATCCAGCAAATGGAGCTACACCGCTCTTTAGCGGAAATATTAGCGAAACAGAATGGAAAACTGCCAATGATAACACACAACGGTGGTATGCTTATGATTACGATGCTTTAAACCGATTAACCACAGCCAATAGCCATAGCGGTAATTTTGATGTATCCAATATCACCTATGATAAAATGGGGAACATCTTATCGCTGGATAGAGTAGGTCATTTGGGAGCGTCTTCTTTTGGAACTATGGATATGCTCACCTATGACTATGCAGCCACTAGCAACAAGTTACTATCGGTAACCGATGGCACCACAGCTGCTCAAGGATTTAATGATGTAAACAAAACCAACGATGACTACGACTACGATGCCAACGGCAACATGATCCTGGATCAAAACAAAGGCATCTCTGGCATTACCTATAACCATTTGAACCTGCCTGAAACAGTTTCGATAAGTAATAGCGAGGGTACAGGAACTATTTCTTATATTTACGACGCCACTGGAGCGAAGCTATCAAAGATCGTAACAGAGGGAAGTTCTTTAATCACCGAGTATGCCGATGGTTTTGTCTATGAAAATGGAGAACTTCAGTATCTAAGCACTCCTGAAGGTTATCTAGAACCAAAAGCTTCTGGAGGGTATCAATATGTCTATCAATTTAAAGATCACAATGGTAATGTACGTCTAAGCTACAGTGATAATGATAACGATGGTAAAATTGATATAGTACGAAATACTACAGATGTTGACGGAGACGGAGATTATAGCCACGAGATACGGCAAGTAAATGATTATTACCCATACGGTGGTAAAATTAACTATGGGATTAATCATCCTAACTCATTAATCTCTGGTAGAGAACACAAGTTTAAATACAACGGTAAAGAACTTAATGATGCTTTAGGGCTTAACTTATATGAGATGGAGTGGCGTATGTATGACCCTTGGGCTCCTCACTTCCTTACCATCGATCCGCTTGCAGATCATCCAAACCAAGTGGATAAATCACCATATATCTTTGCTTGGGGGAATCCTATTATGTATAGTGACCCTACTGGATTATGTCCTGATTGTCCGGGAGGTGTAGTTAATTTAAATAACCCTATAGAATTAGATGAAGTGGTTATTACCTCGGGTTCTGGTTCTAGTAGTTCTGGTAGTACTTGGACGTCAGAGGTTACAAATCGTTATGCATACTCAGGGTCTTTTGAACAATGGAGTACAGAGTTTGGTAGCCAGTTTTCTAGCGATCCTGCTTTGGCAAGAGACCAATATGATGTTGCTTATGGAGATCAACACACAGCTTTTGCCGATGGTATGGACAGAGCCAGAAATGCAGAAAATCTAAGAGCACATTTACGAGTTTTGGGTACTTTTGTAGATCAGACAGAAGACTTAGCATATGTACTCCCGGGAGGTGCTTTTGTAGGAGGAGCCAGAGCGTTATCAAGAACGTTTAACTATGTTCCTAGATTTTCAACTAAAACTACTACATCTTTAGTAACTCAATATCCTGCTAATGCTGCTGTGCAAGGAAGTTCACAAAGAATTTTCTTAGAACCAGGGCAAATAATAGATAGATACGGAAGTCAATACGGTCGTTGGTTTTCTACTCCTGGCACATCCTATGGAGCGCGATCAATACCACCTGGACAAACTCCTTATTCACAATATAGAGTATTAAAACCTTTTGAAGTAAATAGTTCATTGTCTTCACCTGGTTTATTAAATGGTCAAACAGGTTTTGGCATCCAATTTGAGTCTGCTGTACCTGTTAATGTATTATTGAAAAGAGGGATTTTAAGTCCTTACTAATTAAATTTGTAAAAGATATAAACTTATAAAGATGACTTTAAACGAATTACATATAAAATTACAGGAACTAGGCGTGTCAGAAGAAGAATATTATTTACATGGGCTATATGGCTCAACAAATGATAATGACAAACTTGCTTTGTCTATAAGTAAAGGTAAGTACAACTATCAGTATGAAATCTATTTTAGAGAAAGAGGAGAAAAAAGAACAATCAAATCTTTTTCTTCAGAGAATGAGGCTTGTGATTATTTATTAAGAGAGTTCAAAGAAATTAAACTTAATGAACAGATACGTAAGTCTACTACTTCTAAACAGTAATTTGGTTATAAAATTTATAGAATGCTTCAAAACCATCCTTCGTGTACTGAACCCAAAAAGTTGGACACTATTTGGGGGCACTTCATTCGGGGTAGTTTTTGTTTAATCTAGAACCCCTCGGTATAACTTATTTTCGATACGATGTAAAATTAATGCTTCTACTTGGTCATAAGGTTTTATTTTAGCCCCCCCCCGCTAGCGCATTCTATGGATAAAGACAAATAAATTTTAGTAAAATCAGGCAGCAAATTTATGTGTATCTACATAGGGTTGCTGCCTTTTTATTACGGCAAATACTCGATTTAAAAGTTTATTTCTGATATTGTTTAGGATTAACATTTTATTCTTTCCTTCTTTCAATTTTCTTTCAAAATATAAGGCAAGTTCTTTGTCTTTCTTTTTAGCGTTTAGGTGTCTCGTCCTAAAAAAAGCTTAAAAAATTCACTTTTTTCTTCCCAGTATCGAAAAATGAAACTCGTAGCACCTATCATTGGATAATTTTTAAGGAAAAACAAGCTTGAAACTCCGGCAGCTTATTATCCCATCAGAATGTGTTGCCGGAAAACCCGGCACAACTTTCCGAGCGGGGAATATGCTGCCGGAAAACCCGGCACGTTTTTCCAGAGCAGGAAAATGATCCCGGGTTTTCCGGGGCGTTTTTCCCAGGTGTAGAATCATTCTAAATAATTTAAATAAATATAACTTATGAACAATGTATTAGTCATTCCACAATTAAAAAGTTTTAAGAACGGAGAATTTTCAAAATACACCCGTACTGTCATACAGCCTGGCGAAGAACAAGATCTTGATGCCATGGAGCTTCGAACTTATGTAGACCCCGATAACGCTCGTCTGTGCCTTAAATCCATAGGTCTTAATTAATCTAAATTCTAGCCTGATACGTATACAAATCAAAATACCGTCCTTCGGCGGCAATAAGTTCGTCATGAGTACCGCGTTCGGCGATATTACCAGATTCGATGACCAGGATTTGATCTGCTTTTTTGATGGTGCTTAATCGGTGTGCAATGACAAAAGTGGTACGACCTTTCATTAACTCACCCAGACTTTTTTGTATCAAAGCTTCGCTTTCGGTATCCAGGTTCGAGGTGGCTTCATCCAGTATGATAATTTTAGGATCGGCAAGTATGGCCCTGGCTATGGCGATACGCTGTCGCTGCCCGCCTGATAGCTTTACACCGCGTTCCCCAATAAGTGTATCTAAACCATTATCAAATCGATCGGTAAATTCATTTACATAGGCTGCTTTTACGGCTTTTTGTAACTCTTCCTCGGTAGCATCGGGTTTGGGGAAAAGAATATTTTCGCGAATAGTACCTTCAAATAAAAACTCGTCTTGTAGCACGACTCCAAGATTACGACGATAGCTATTTAGTTTTACTTTGGATATATCATGACTATCGATGGTGATTAAACCTGATTTTGGATTCAAAAATGTGGCAGCCAATCCGGCAATAGTAGATTTACCCGATCCCGAACTACCTACAAGCGCTGTAACGGATCCCGAAGGAGCTCTGAAACTAATATTATGAAGTACTTCTTTTCCTTCTTCATAAGAAAAAGAAACGTTGTCAAAAATAATATCTCCTTTGATGTCCCCAAGTTCTGTGGTTCTGTCTTCTATCTCTTCTTCTGGAGTCATATTCATCAGCTCTTCGGTACGATCCAGTCCAGCCAGTGCTTCGGTAAGCTGGCTACCAATATTACTCATTTGTACAATAGGAGCGATCATAAATCCAAGTAAGAGGGTAAAGGATAAAAAATCACCTATGGTAAGCTCATCGATCATGATTTTGTAGCCGCCAATTCCCATGATTCCTGTAGAAGCAATACCTAGTAAAAAAGTAGAAGAGCTTGTCATTAAAGCCGTAGCAGTTAAACTCTTTTTTACATTTTGAAACAAACGATCAACACCTTCTTCAAAGGTTTTATTTTCCTGTTGTTCGGCATTAAATCCTTTAATCACTCGCACTCCGGCCAGGGTTTCAGTTAGTCTACCTTTAACTTCGGCATTAATAACCCCACGTTTTCTAAATATAGGCCGGATGTACTTAAAAGCCTTTAGGGCAACAAATCCAAATACTGATACTGGGACCAATACAAACAATGTCATCGACGGACTAATACGAATAAGTAATACCAACGAAATAATAGCAGTAATGGTTCCACCTACCAATTGTACTAAACCGGTGCCTATAAGATTTCGTACTCCTTCGACATCACTCATAATACGGGATACCAAAGCTCCCGATTTTGTATTATCAAAAAAGCTAATAGGCAAAGAGAGTACCTTTTTTTGCACTTGTGCACGTAGCTCAGAAATTAAGAATTGTGCTTGTACACTTAAGATTCTTGTAAGAAGAAAAGAAGTAATGGCTTGAACCAGTATTGCAATACCTACACCAAAAAGCAGGAACTTAAGCATTTCATAATCTTTTTTGGCAATCACATCATCCATAAGATATTTGCTGGCTACAGGCAGTATTAAACTTGCTAATCGGCTTAGTACGATCAACAATAGTCCTATAAATACCAAGTTTCTTCTAGGCCAAATAATGGTTTTAAAGGCTTGTGCAATACTTACTTTTGATTTCTTTTTTTGTTTTTTATCTGTGGGTGCTGACATGTTTAGTTTTCAATTTTAAATAATGAAATGGTATAATCCAATAAATCACTATTTCCATAATTTCCATGACCTGGGATTACGATATCAATTTCTGGATAGGTTTTTTTGACTTTTGCTACTGTATTTGACCACTCATTTACGTTGGCATCGGCAAGATTTCCTTTTGATGCGTTAAGGCTTTTAATCATACAGCCTCCGTAAATGAGATTTTCTTTGGGAAAGTAGGATATAATATTATCTTTGGTATGGGCTTCTCCAAAATATCTATTTATAATTTTTGCTTTACCCAATTTCAATTTCAACTTGTTTTTAAATACTTGATCAGGAAGATCGAGCTTTTGTTCTTTCATAAACACAGCTGTTTTTTTAGAAGCAATGCAAGGGATATTGTTTTCCTGAAAAACATCCATTCCTTCAACGCAATCCTCATGAAAATGATTAAAAACAACACCTTTAATTTTTACGTTTACATCCTTTTGAAGCCAGTTGATCAACTCTGATGTTGCTTGATCGTTAGCGGGAGTATCAAAAACATAGGCCTCATGGTTAACTGTATAGATAAACCCATTACAGGCATATTTTTTTCCATTGCTTGCGGTAAAGTATGAAATATGAACATAACTGTGATCATTGATCTTATTGATCTTTAAATGTTCAGAGATCGTTATTGTTTCTTGAGCTATAAGGCAATACTGCGTAGTAAAAAGGAATACTGCCAGTGAAACAAGCAGCATTAGATTGTTTTTATTCAACACTTATGGATTTTTTGAAGTAACGAATCACTAAAATATAAATACTTGCCGGGATTCCTATCCAGATTACTTCACTTAACAATACTTTAATTCCCCAGATGCCAAAAAATTTACTGGCCCCAATAGGAGAAACTTGAATAGGTCGCCACGGAAGAAAGTATCGGGTATTATCAAAAGGCGATAAGAATGCAATACCTAAACCACCTGTAGTCATGGCATCCAGAACACCGTGAGAAGCAGTACAGATAGTAAAATATAATATGAGGTAAATTCCTGTTTTCTGAAAAATATGCTTGTTGTAAAATAGTAGAGTGACCATAACTCCTAGGAATAGCGCAAAGACCAGAGAATGTGAAAATCCACGATGTCCCCAGAAATTTGCATAAGCGATACCAAATTTAAAACCAATTACATCGACATCAGGTAGCACAGCGCATAGGATTCCAAGAATCCAGAACTTTGTGGTCTGTATTTTTTTAGAGAATGTTTTTCCCAAGGCATACGCTGAAAACGCATGTGCGAAGATTGAAGCCATTTGGTTGGAGAAGTATTACTCTTTATTACTCTTTTTAATTTTTTTAATTCTTTTTATGTTACCAGAGATTGGTGCAGTAATAACTTGTTTTTCTCCTTTATGCACATAAAAAATATATTGATTGTTTAAACCAAGAAGTTTTACTTCTTGAGTCTCGCCATTCGAGAATTCGATTAATCGGTTTACTTCAAAATCTCCTGTTTGTATCCTATTGTTTAATTTATACCCTCCACCGATCGCATACCCCAGGTAAAATGCAAAGGTTCCAATAATAGGGATTAAAAATTTGGCATTTTTAAAAGATTGATATTGTTTCTGGAGCTTTATTTCTTTTTCTGCAGGAATGTTATTTTGCAAAGACTTCTTTGTACGTTTTTCTAAAAAAAGAAACAGCAGGACACCCGATACAATATAAACTCCCATTGCTATAGGGGTCATAATGTCTTTTGTAATAATTACAATTGGACTTAGTAGGATATCAAGCAAGTTAGAATAATTTATAATGTTTATTCCCAAAAAGGCATAATATATAGAGTAACTTAAGGTACCTAGTATGAGAAGATATAGATAAGATAAATAGATATATTCTTGTATACTTCCTTTTAAGAACCCAAGTTTTTTTCTTTTTTCTTGATTATTCATATACATCTTTTTTTACTGCTTCTTGGTATAGATATCGGTCCACATTTTTCTCCATATTTTCCAGGAATTATCTTTTTGTTTACGATATACCGTAGTATTTATACCTCTTTGGCTCATTGATAACTGAAGGGTGTCTTTTTGATAGGACCAATCTATAAAAGAATCCTGGGTGGTAATTGCGATAGTATCCTGTACGGTCATGCTTAAAAGTTCTAACTTAAAATCATGAATGATCGTAATAGAACTATCTTTAGGGAACCAAAACTTTCTAATGTTTTCCTTTTTTTCAATAGGTTTTAAAGAGTTGGGTTGTATACGTGCATTGTCTTCAAAAAGAGAGAGTATTTGTTCTTCATTCATGTTTTTCCAACCTTCGACATACTGTTGGTTGATGTCTATAATTGCTTTTTCATCTTCATTTCTGGTAACGGTTTGTTCCTGTTTTGTGTTTTGAGTACACCCAAAACATAGTAAGAACATCAATACTATAAAAAGAGACCTCATGATTGTTTATTTTTTCTTTCGTTTTTTATGCTTCAGATTAAATGTTTTATCGCCTCGAGTTTTTGGTTTTTTATACTTCTTTTTTGTTTCGCGCTTATATTTTCCTCCCAAATTAACCTTACGGTTTTTTTCTTTTTTCTCATGAAAAGCTGCTCCAGCCTCATCATCATTAGGTCGCTTATGTGGGTTGTAAATCTCTTTAATCTGGGGTTGCTCTTCGGGGGTTAATTCTGTCGAAATTTCGACCTGATCCGGAAAATCCAGTTGTTCGACTTTCATTTCCATTAGGGTTTCAATATCTTCAAGATGTTCTTGTTCTTTTTCTGTAGTTAAAACCAAAGAAACTCCTTTTTTATGAGCACGTCCGGTTCTACCGATGCGGTGCATGTAATTTTCTGGATATTCTGGGGTGTCCACATTAATTACATGTGTAATATCGTCAATATCCAAGCCTCGAGCCATAACATCTGTAGCAATAAGAATGCGCTGTTCACCTGTTTCAAAATGCTCAATACTTCGCAATCGATAGTTTTGGGTTTTATTAGAATGTATAACTGCACATTGATCGGGGAATGTTTTTTCAAAACGTTCAAATAATCGATCGGCCATTCTTTTGTTGGCTACAAACAACAATGTTTTTTGGTATTCTTCTTCATGCTCAAGAAGATATTCCAGTAAATTAACTTTTGTATAAAAGTTGGAGACGTTATACCCAAATTGTTTTATGTTATCTAATGGAGTTCCACTTTTTGCTATTGATATTTTTTGTGGATTGACAAAAATTTCAGTAATCAGATTCTCAACTTCTTCCGTCATGGTAGCCGAAAACATAACATTTTGTCGTTGTCTTGGCAGGATATCAAAAATGTTCATTAATTGATGTCTAAATCCAAGATCCATCATTACATCCACTTCATCGATCACCAATTTTTGAATTGACTTTAATTGCAATGCTCTGCTTACTGCCAAGTCATAAAGCCGCCCTGGGGTAGCGACAATAATATCGAGTCCCTGTGCAACGACCTGTTTTTGCGTGTTTATATTGGTACCACCGTAAACTCCTGCAATTCGTACAGTAACATAAGTCGATAATTTTTCGATCTCATCAACGACCTGCACCACTAGTTCTCGTGTGGGGACCAAAACCAATACCCGCGGATTTTGTTGCACTGAATATTTTAGCATGCGCAATATTGGTAGCATATATGCATAGGTTTTACCTGTTCCTGTTTGGGCTATACCCACAACATCTTTACCAGACATTACTGGTGAAAATGCTTGTTCCTGAATTGGAGTTGGAGTATCAAACCCAAGATCATCAAGGGCATTAAGGAGTTGCGTGCTTAAGTTTAAATCTTGAAAAGTCAATTGATTTCTTTTTATGATGCTACAAAGGTAGCCTTATTTTTGGGATTGTATTGTTACTTGATAGACCAGGGTTTAATCAGTATTCTTCTTTAAAAAGGGGATGAGGTAGTACCAAATTATAAATTGGAACTTTTTTGGAGTGATTGTGATGTATTTTTGAGGGATTAACTTAAAAACCACTTATCATGTTATTTATTAAAGGTTTATTTAAAACTCTAATGTTTGTAAGTCTCATTTTTTTAATCACAATATCCTGTAGTGGGGACTCATCCAACGATGATCAGGAACCTGACGAAATCATCGTTGAAGATTTCGCTAATTTTGAAGAAGACTCCCTGTTTAGAAAACACATGGAGAATACCGCCATTGCAACAAGTCGGATTACGGATTACAATAAAGCACTAGAGCTTTTAGAAGCATCTGAGTTAAACGATATGCAACAAATCGAATTGGCTAAAGCTTTGGGATTTGAAAATATCGAGCTTACGAATACTGTTTATGATTTACTTAATAAAGAATGGGAACAGTTAACGTTACGTTTTGATCTTTTGAATCAGGATGCTTCGGTTATTGATAATATGTTATTTAAAACCCTTTTAGAAGTTAGATACAACCAAACCAGTAGAAGTAAAACAAGGAAAGGATATACTAATGAAGAAGTACATTGCTTTTATGAAGTATGCGGCCCACCTAGGTTAGCTACTCTAGAACCTTTTACTATTGCTATGGAGAAATGTTACGCAATTGATGATCCTACAGGTGAAGATAGATCGGCTTACATAGAATGTAGCAGAAAGACAAGACAACGATTTTCTTTATTACTTCGTCAAGCCGAAATTGACTGGGTATGTTGCATTAGTAGTGATAAATGTGATATAGGGGATGAGCCATATCCAACCGTTGAGGGGGGTACACCTTTTGACTATTCACTATGCTCTGATATTCCCATTAGTTAATTTTGGAAAATAGGAGCCCTTAACTTTAACCATTAATAGTACTTAAAAACACCTATTGCACTATCTTATGCAATAGGTATTTTTTCATACAAAGATTTATACTGATTTTAGTTACTTTTGATTTTCTAATATAACGATAATGAAAAAAATTCTAGCTTTTGCCGGTTCTAACAGTAGTACATCAATCAATCATAAATTGGTTACTTATATCGCTTCAGAACTAAAAGATCATGACATAACTGTTCTTCGTTTAACGAATTATCAAATGCCGATGTATAGCGAGGATGAGGAAAAAAATGGTTTTCCGGCAATGGCAATGGGATTAAAACAGGAAATTTCTGAGGCAGATGCCTTGGTCATTTCGGTAAATGAACATAATGGCAGTTGGAGTGCTTTTTTTAAGAATATTGTAGATTGGTTATCGCGTTTGGATCGCAATTTTTTAGCAGGAAAGAAAATATTACTAACTAGTACTTCTCCAGGTAAGAGAGGGGGATTGAGTTCGCTAGACTATAGTAAAAATGTACTGCCTCGATTTGGAGCCGAAATTGTAGAAAGCTTTAGCTTTCCTTCTTTTTATGAAAACTTTTCTGAAGAAACTAATACGGTGACCAATGAAACTCTTTTGTTGGGATTAAAACAAGTTATCAGTACTTTTGCACACGAAATTCAGTAAGGGTGCGTAGCATAAAGAAATATAGCTTAGAAAATCCATCACAATTTAAAAATCAACTGTTGGCATGGGCTCAACAATTTGAAGATATTATTTGGCTTGATTCCAACAATTATGCCCAACAATACCATAGTTACGATGCTGTTTTGGGGGTAGAAGCTTTTACTTCGATCAGAACAGATTATGATAATGGTTTTGATAAATTAAAAGAATATCAAGAACAAACTGCAGATTGGATTTTTGGATATTTATCCTATGATCTTAAAAATGATGTCGAGAATTTAGTATCCAAAAATTCAGATTCATTAGATTTTCCTGATTTGTATTTTTTTCAACCTAAAAAACTTTTTCTGTTAAAAAATAATGTTCTGGAGGTTCATTATTTAAGAATGGTTGATGACGAAATGGAAGAGGATCTTGAATTGATTAGAACTTTCCCAAAGACAATTGATCTGTCTCAACATCAAGAGTCGCCTTGCGGAAGAGTAAAAATAAGTTTACGTATCACAAAAGACGAATACAAGAAAAAGGTGAATAAAATGTTGGCTCATATTCATCGAGGTGATATATATGAAGCTAATTTTTGTCAGGAGTTTTTTGCAAAAGATAGCTGTATTGATCCGTTACAAACGTATTTTCACTTAAACGACATTTCAACTCCTCCTTTTGCTACTTTTTTGAAGATGAACGATTTGTTTTTACTGTCGGCATCTCCAGAAAGGTATCTTCGAAAAGAAGGTCAGAAGATCATTTCGCAACCCATTAAAGGAACAGCCAAGCGATCAGACATAAAGGATGAAGATGAAAAAATGGCAAAAGATTTAAAAAACGATCCCAAAGAGCGTTCAGAAAATGTAATGATAGTGGATCTGGTACGTAATGATTTATCAAGAACAGCAGTTAAAGGATCGGTAACAGTTGAAGAACTATGCGAGGTTTATAGTTTTAAGCAGGTACACCAGATGATATCTACTATTGTATCTAAAATTGATCCAGAAACCTCCCCTGTAGAAGTAATAAAAACTACATTTCCTATGGGGAGTATGACCGGAGCACCCAAAATATCTGCGATGCAGATTATAGAAAATCTTGAAGAGTCCAAAAGGGGATTGTACAGTGGGGCAGTAGGGTATTTTACGCCTACTGGAGATTTTGATTTTAATGTAGTTATACGAAGTATTTTATACAATGAGACTCAAAAGTATATCTCTTATACCGTTGGCGGAGCAATAACTGCAAAGTCAGACCCTGATAAAGAATACGAAGAATGCTTACTCAAAGCAAAAGCAATGCGGGAGGTGTTAGAAGGAATCGTATAGTTGGCAGTATAGAGTTAGCAGGTTATGATCTGAAATTAATTGATAAAGCATTAAATGAATCATAAAAGTCTATTGGCATATAAGAAATCTTTTGACTTGGCAATGAGAATTTTTGAAGTCACAAAAACCTTTCCTAAGGAAGAGAGATATTCTCTAACCGATCAAATTCGAAGATCTTCCAGAAGCGTTACGGCAAATATTTCAGAGTCGTATAGGAAAAGAAAGTATATAAAACATTTTGTTAGTAAGTTGTCAGATAGTGATTCTGAAAACGCGGAAACTCAAACTTGGCTTGAGTTTTCTTTAGCATGTAAATATATAGATCAATCAACATTTAAAGAGTTAAATTCTTTAAGTATAGAAGTTGGAAACCTGATAAGTTATATGATCAATAACCCAGATAAATTTGGTGTAAAGAAGTAATTAGCAATAAAACTGTATACTGCCTACTTTTTACTGCCCACCTAAATTAAATTACGCCTAAAACTTTTCCTAACATCGATAATAATTTCCTTAACTTCATTGGAAGTTATATCTTTTATTCTGGCGATTTCTTCAAAATTTAGTTTTCCAAAGACAAATAGATCTATAATTTTTGAAGTTTCCATAGGTAACCAACTATAAAATTTGCCAAGTAGTTTCTGTTTCCTAGAAGCAGAAGACGGTTCGTTATCAATAATTTTAATGATATCAGAATCCATGTCATCGTAAATGAAATTCTGTTTGTTTTCATGATTTTGATGATAACAAATATCGTCTAACTCTTCTTTCATAATTAACTCATTATCGCCCTCTACAGTATAGTTTTCCTCAAGTTTTTCTAATTCTATTCTTAAAAAGTGATTGGTACTTATATTGCTTTGGTGCCATCCTTCTTTTATATATAGTTCATCGATAAGTTCATCGGCTATTTTGAAAAGTTTAAGTTCAAGGGATAAAGTATCCATGTCGATATCAAATTCGTCATTGTACAGTTTTAATATCGCATCATCTATAATACCATTAGAACAGTACATATTTTGTGGTAATATACCCACGCTTTCTGCTATATACAATCTGTGTTTGACATATGGATGTAAATGAGGAACAATTGATAATAATTTCTTACTGAATTCTCTTTGATCATCAGCCCCGTAAAATTTCTGCATTTCTTGTATCCTATTCATTGGTGAAGAGTTTAAGAGTTGATTCCTAAAAATAACGAAAACTTACCAATATTGATGTTAAAAACTTGAAAATCAAGTATTAAATAGCTTTTTTTAATCGATTGTCTTAGCAATTCAAAGTTGTATATTTGAAAAATCTAAAACCAGAGAATAAATCATTGTTACAAGAATTTAAAAATCATATCGCAAATCGTCTTCCGTTTTTAAAGGAAAGCAGAATTCTTATTGCTTGCAGCGGAGGGTTGGACAGTATAGTTCTTACCGAGCTTTGTGATTTACTTAAACTGGATTTTGGGATTGCTCATTGTAATTTTGGATTACGAGGAGACGAGAGTGATGAAGACGAAAAGTTTGTAAAATCAATAGCCGAAAGTGTAGGAGCTTTATTTTTAAAAACACATTTCGAAACAGAAAAATATGCAAAAGACCATCAGTTGTCTATTCAGATGGCAGCAAGAGAATTAAGATACAATTGGTTTAAAGACTTGGCGATAGAGTTTCAGTACGATTATGTTCTTACAGCACATCATTCTGATGATAATCTGGAAACTTTTTTAATTAACCTGTCAAGAGGAACAGGGCTTGAGGGACTTACCGGAATACCTGAAGTTAATGAAATTTTTGTTCGACCATTGTTACCATTTTCAAGGGAAGAGATTTTAAACTTTGCAAATAAACAAAAGTTGAAATGGAGAGAGGATAGTAGTAACAAGAGTACGAAATATCTTAGAAACAAAATTAGACATGATGTCATACCAGAATTAAAAGGAATAACCCCTCAGTTTCTAAACAATTTTAATACTACTTTGGAGTATTTACAACAAAGTAGCCAGTTTATCAAAAGTCAGTTGTTTCGACTTAAAAAAGATCTTTTTGAACCTTCAGAGATTGATATAGTCAAAATTTCTATTACTAAATTAAGAGAATACGGAAATCCCAGGATATGTTTATACTTTTTACTAAAGGACTACGGTTTTAAAGCATGGAATGATGTCGAACAGATTGTTACCGCTCAATCGGGAAAACAGGTTTTTTCAGAAACTCATCGATTAGTAAAAGATAGGGAGTATTTACTTTTAAGCCCGATAGTGGAAGAAATTTCAGATCGTAATTATAAAATCCCAGAAGAAGAGAGTATGATTATGATTCCTTCGGGAACTCTTAAATTTAAAGAGGTTGCAGAAATTGGGCCAACAGATTTTAAGACAATTTTTGTAGACAAAGAAAAGTTAAAGTATCCCTTAATTGTAAGGAAATGGAAAGAAGGCGACTATTTTTACCCCTTGGGAATGACAGGGAAAAAGAAACTTAGCAAATTTTTTAAAGATGAAAAATTATCTTTGTTGGCAAAAGAAAGAGTATGGCTCTTATGTTCTGGAAAAGAAATTATTTGGATTATAAATTACAGAGCAGACAACAGATTTAAAATAACACCCCAAACTAAACAAATACTTAAAATTACAATAACCTGATGAGGTATTTCTTATTATTACTTACAACCGTATTATTTTCTACATCACTTTTTTCACAAACTCTAGATCCTATTAAATGGGAAGCTAAAGTTGAAAAAGAATCTGAAGAGATATATACTTTGTTTTTCACCGCAATTTTGGATAAAGGGTGGCATTTGTATTCACAAAATGAACCCGAGACAGACGAAATCGCTCCAACACCAACAGAGTTTACCTTTAATAATAGTGAAAATACTTATTCATTGGAAGGGAGGACCGTTGAGCCCAAAGGGATAGAGAAATATGACAATATCTTTGAAATGGACGTGAAGTATTTTGAAAAAGAAGTTACTTTTTTTCAAAGAATAAAGCTGATAGACAAGAATTTGAGATCGATAAAGGCCGAAGTTTTCTTTTCAGTTTGCGATGATGAAAAATGCCTCGCTCCCGAGGTAATTGAATTTAATTTAAGTTTAACAGGAGGAGCTATAGAAAATAAAGGCGATATAAGTAGCATTACTGCTATGGATCGTACTAAATCTGAGGCGTTAGATGTTAGTATTAAAGGGTGGGATATATACCCTCAAGAAGATGTAAAAGACAAAAGTTATTTTACCATATTTATTCTCGGGTTTTTAGGAGGATTGATTGCTTTGTTAACTCCTTGTGTTTTTCCGATGATCCCCTTAACGGTCTCATTCTTTACCAAAGGAGCCAAGGATCGAAAAAAAGGAACCTTCAATGCAATACTATATGGTTTTTTTATCTTTGCGATATATCTTTTATTAAGCTTACCGTTTCATGTATTGGATTCATTAGATCCAGAGATACTTAATAACATTTCTACCAATGTTACTTTGAATATTCTCTTCTTTGTGATTTTTATTGTTTTTGCCATTTCATTTTTTGGATATTTTGAGATCACTTTACCCGCATCTTGGAGTAACAGCCTTGATAGCAAAGCAAATAGCATAGGAGGAGTAGTAGGCGTGTTTTTTATGGCACTTACACTTGCTTTGGTATCTTTTTCTTGTACTGGACCAATTCTTGGGTCTTTATTAGGAGGTTCGTTAAGTAGTGATGGTGGAGCAATGCAATTAAGTTTTGGGATGGGAGGATTTGGACTAGCGTTGGCCCTACCATTTGGTTTGTTTGCGTTATTTCCTAATTGGTTAAACTCATTACCCAAAAGTGGAGGTTGGTTAAATACGGTAAAGGTAGTTTTGGGATTCATAGAATTGGCACTAGCATTTAAGTTCTTATCAAATGCAGATTTGGTAGAACATTGGGGTATTTTGAAGCGTGAAATATTTATTGGTATCTGGATAGTTATCGGTATAGCAATGACGCTCTATTTGTTTGGTAAAATACGTTTCCCTCATGATGGTCCTTTACAAAAGTTAAGTGCCGCTAGAAAAACATTAGGAGCACTTACATTGGTCTTTGTCATCTATTTACTACCTGGGCTCACAAATACGGCCTATGCGAACTTAAAATTGTTAAGTGGTTTCCCTCCGCCGTTATTTTATAGTGTTTATGAAAAAGAGGCCCATGGTCCTCTGGGACTTAATGCTTATACCGATTTCGAAGAAGGAGTGAAAGCAGCCAAATTGCAAAATAAACCGATAATGATTGATTTTACAGGCTGGGCATGTGTTAATTGTCGCAAAATGGAAGAGCAGGTATGGAGCTACCCCGAAATCATAGATATCCTTAAGAACAAATATGTTTTAATCTCCTTGTATGTAGATGATCGTAAAGAACTTCCTGAAGAAGAGCGATTTAAATTTTTAAAACCCGATGGGAGAGTTAAGAAAATTAGAACTATAGGGGATAAATGGGCTACATTTCAAACCCTGAATTTTGAAAATAACTCGCAACCGTATTATGTATTGATCGATACAGAAATGAATCTGCTTAATACAACTACTGCCTATACACCAGATACCAATGAGTATTTGAAGTGGTTAAAAACTGGTCTAAAAAACTTCAATAAAAAACAAGTACTTATTGCTAAATAGATTTTTGTTATAGCTTATATGTTAAGTCAGCGCTTATTTTTCGACTTTATTAGTGCGAACTGAAATAATTCGAAAAAATGGTAAGTGAAAAAATAGAGCTTTCAGAATGTTTCCCCTTTATTGAAAAAGAACTTAAAGAAGAGTTCTTATTGTTTGGCGAACTTAAAAGTATTCCTAAAGGGCAATATGTAGTAAAACAAGGAAGCTATATTAGTTTTTTACCAATTATTCTTGATGGTTTAATTAAAATGTATGCAGAAGAAGATGAAGTAGAATTTCTTCTGTATTATATACATCCTGGCCATTGTTGTATACTTAGTTTTAATCATTTATTTAAACAAGAAGCGGTTCGTTTTTCGGCTAAAACTGAAAAAGAAACCAAGGTATTATGCTTACCAATATCCAAAGTTCAAGAATGGTTTGGTAAGTACCCATCATTTACTCAAATTATTCTAAAGGATTTTCAACGCAATTATGAAGATCTTTTAAATACTACCAAGCAAATGGTCTGTTATAAGGTAGAAGATAGGTTGGTTAATTATTTAACCAAAAAAGCAAAATTACAGAATTGCAACATGATTCAAATGTCGCATCAACAAATTGCTGCAGATCTTGGTACATCTAGAGAGGTAGTTTCCAGGATAACCAAAAAATTACAAGCAACAGAATTGCTGATTCAGCATAAAAGATATATAGAGCTTAAGAAGCCATTGTTGGCATAATCAAGAAAAAAATAGATTTAAGGAAACCAGATACTTTTAGTATCTGGTTTTGGTGTTGCTTTTTTGTGTTAAATATCTGTAAATCAAATATTTAAATAACATTTTTTTAACATGTTATAGTGACTTTAGTCACCGTTTTCTCACCGTGATACACCATAGTTTTGTTTCAAATAAAATGAACAATTAAACATATGTATCATGAAAAAAATTAATCTTTATTTATTAATGGGACTATTAGCATTTGCTTCTTGTAGCGATGATGATAATGATATAGTAACCCCTCCTGATGGTGGATCAGATGGAGTAGAAAATAATGTTGTCTTTAATGAAATACGTTATCAAGGGACAGATCTTATTGAAATTCTGAATCTAGGTAATCAAGAAGCCGATTTAAGCGATTATTGGTTGTGTCTTGGGCCTGGAACTTATGAAAGAATTGGAGATTTAACTCCCGAAAGCGGAAGTACAGTAGTTCCAGCGGGGGAATATTTGGTACTATCTTATAATTTGTCCGATAGTGAAGGAGGGCTTGGATTATACTCATCAAATGAATTTACAAACGCCGAGGCAATTGTTGATTTCGTTCAATATGGTGCTGGGGATAGTACAAGAGAAAATGTTGCTGTTGCCGCAGGAATTTGGACGGCAGGAGAATTTGTACCCGTGGTTAGCGATGCAAATAATAGTATCATATTTGATGGAGAGGGCAATACAGCGGCAGACTGGGCCGAAACCACAACCGTTACTTTTGGAGAAGAAAACATGCTAACCATGCCTAACAATGATGTACGTTCTGTGGTTATAAATGAAGTCAATTATGGCGAAGATAAGTTGATCGAGTTATGGAATAATGGTACAGTAGCTGTCGATTTATCATCATATTGGCTGTGTTTAGGGCCTGGGCAATATGTACAGATTCAAAATGCTAATGTAACTAGTGGTTCTGTGAACTTGGGAGTTGGTGAGTTTTTAGTCATTAATTGGGACGAACTAAGTAATAGTGAAGGCCTGGGACTATATTCTACAAATACATTTACTAGTGCCGAGGCAATTGTCGATTTCGTTCAATGGGGTGCCGCAGGTAGTGCAAGAGAAAATGTGGCGGTAGAGGCCGGGATCTGGACAGCAGGAGAATTTGTTCCAGAAGTTAGACTACCAAGCTATAGCATTTCATATGATGGAGAAGGAGATAGGTCTACCGATTGGGGTGAAGTTGTTAACCCTACATTTGGTCAAGGTAATGCTACGACTGCAAACCTAAGAGCTTTTTCTATTACAATTAAGAATACAATTAACTTCTTAAATGTGCACACTTTTACTACTCCCGAGGGAGCAGCTAGTCCAGGGCCTTTAACTACAAATGGATCACAATATAAAGTATCATTTAAAGCGGTTCCAGGAACCAAATTTACTCCTGTAACTATGATGGGGAATAGTAATGATTGGTTTTTAGCACCAACAGATTTAAATGGGATCGATTTATTTCCAAATGGGCAAGCACTTAATAGAGTAGACATTGCAGATCAACTTTCTTTGTATGATTTAGGAACCGAAGCCGATGGAGATCCTAGTACTTTCCCGCCGGCAGGTGCAAATGTAGGCCCTGCAGATCCGGACCCTTTGGTGCGTTTGGTACCGGGGAGAGATACAGGAGATATTTATGTAACTGCGGTATTGGATTATACTAATGGCGATGGTAACTCTGCCGGTACTTTCACGCTTACAATAACTGCTATCAACGTTCCAGATGCAGCGATGCCTGCAAGTCAAGATAATGGATTTGTAGTAACCCCCGGTATTGTAGTGCTTCATGCACAACCAGAGCCATTATTTACTATTGGTCAAGAAGATAGGGGTGTAGGACTAGAAGGAATCGCCGAAGATGGTATGCCCGGAGCATTGTACGATTGGTTTACAGAGACTGGATCACAAGGAACTCCGCTTAGGTTATCTTCATCACTAACTCCATTTTCACCAGCCTTTATATATGCCTTTAATACTGAAACGGACCCATGGTTTACACAAGGAGATGCTGCCAAGGCTGCAAGTGGATTAGAAGAGATCGCAGAAGATGGTAACAGAATGGTTGCGTATAATTATTTGAAAGACTTTGGAATCCCTGTAGCACTACCTGCAGAAGACGGGCCTATTCAACCCGGTCAATCATTCACGTTTACAATACAAGTGCCAGAAGGACAAGACTATAAACTAGGTTTTGGAACCATGTTTGTAAAATCTAATGACTGGTTTGTAAGTACTAATAATGTAGGGTTAACTCTATTTAATGATGATGGAAGCCCGTTCTCTGGTACCGAAGTTAGTTCTAATACATATTTGTATGATGCAGGAACAGAAGCAGAGGAACCTGTAGGATTTGGAGCTAATCAAGTTATGAATCAAGGAGCGGATAATACGGGAGCGGCAGACGCCAATACAACCATAAGAAGAGTTTCAGAATTAGACGATGTGCAATTTGGAAAAGGAGGGATAAGCAGCTCACCCGGCGTTACTTGGTCAGGAGATCCAAGAGGAGGGTATAATCTTATAGAAATTGATATTCAAGCACAGTAATTATATCAAAATAAATAACTAATTAATCTAGTTTTAGTGATTATTACATTAGTTTGCTTTTTATCGAAGCCTTTGATTTCATGTCAAAGGCTTCTTGTTTTAACAACTATAAGAATAGCTTATTGTCTTATAGCGAATAAATGTTCATTTATTATTTTAAGTGAATAAAAATTCATTTATATTTGCATTGTTTTAATAAAGATAATGCCAAAACTGAAGGATCAAAATAAAGTAAATGCCATTCACAAAGCAACGATAGAACTTGTTACCAAGACTGGTTTTTCTGGATTAAAGATGGCAGAAGTAGCCAAAAAATCGGGTATTGCAACGGGTACGTTATATGTATATTATAAGAGCAAAGAGGAACTCATTAATGATGTGTATTTGGTTACTAAGGAAGAAATAGCAGGTGCAATTATAAATCCAGAATACTTAAAAGACACATTTTACGAAACCTTCAAAGCCATGTGGCATGGATACTTTGGTTACTGCATGCAGTACCCCGAAAAGATGCTTTTTGTGGAACAATTTATCTATAGTGGTTACATTTCTGAGGTTAATATTGCAAAGGCCGATGCACATTTTGAACCACTTGATCAATTTTTGATTCAAGGGCAACAAAATAATCATATAAAGGATATAAGTGTAGAGATTCTAAAGGCACATTTACAAGGTTCAGTTCATGAAATTGTAAAGATGCATGTAAGAGGAGATATCCAATTAGAAGAGGACGGAATGCATATATGCTTTAATATGGCATGGGATAGTATAAAAACATAATTTTTTTTAACATTTAAATGAATAAATATTCACTAAAACAATTTTTGAAATGAAAAAGACTGCTTTAATTACGGGTGCTTCTGGGGGAATAGGACTGGAACTTGCAAAAGTACATGCTTCAAAAGGAGATAATCTTGTTTTAATAGCAAGAAATGAGGCCAAATTAAAAGAGCTTAAATCCGAGTTGGAAAAGGATTATGATATAGAAGTATTTGTTATTGCAAAAGATCTTTCAATTCCCAATGCTGCACAAGATGTCTATAATGAAACCACTCAAAAAGGAATTCAGGTTGATTTTTTAATAAATAATGCAGGTTTTGGTGATTTTGGAATGTTCTATGAAACCGATTGGGAGAAAGAGCATAAAATGATCGAACTTAATATTACAGCACTCACACAATTTACAAAGCTATACCTACAGGATATGGTAAAGCGTAATAGTGGTAAAATCATGAATGTTGCATCAACCGCGGCTTTCCAACCTGGGCCAACAATGGCAATTTATTATGCAACCAAATCATATGTTTTACATTTTTCAGAAGCTATTGCCAATGAACTTAAAGACAAAAATATTACAGTTACTGCGCTATGTCCCGGAGCCACCGAGAGCGGTTTTCAAGCTGTGGCAGAAATGGAAGAAAGTAAATTGGTAAAAGGGAAAAAGCTTCCATCATCAAAAGTAGTGGCAGAATACGGATATAAAGCCATGATGAAGGGAAAAACGGTAGCAATTCATGGGTTTATGAATGCCGTTCTTGCTAATTCTGTACGTTTTATGCCAAGAAAAATGGTTACTGCTATAACCAGAAGTGTTCAAGATAGAGCAAAATAATTTTTTAGATTTTTGATTGATAGAATAGCCTGATAAGGAAACTTTACTTGTCAGGCTTTTTTATAAAGGTACTTTGTTGTTGTTAAAGTCTCCTTAAAACTATCATGCTCACAATTGCATTTTTTTATCTTCCGCGATAAACTAACTAAACACCAATGCGATTAATTAAATTAGCACTTTTTAAAAGTGTATTTCTGCTATTTATTGTATCTGGAATAGCTCAAGATAGTATTCCGTATAATGTAAAAGATCACTATACAAAAAAAGAGGTTGATATTGTAATGCGAGATGGAATAAAACTGCACACAACAATATATTCTCCAAAAGATACTTCAAGACAATATCCCATTTTAATGAAACGTACGCCTTATAGTTCTATACCATATGGAGAAGATCAGTTTCCATCTAAAATAAGTCCTAACGAATTTTTGATGAAAGAAGGAAATATTATTGTTTATCAGGATGTTCGCGGACGATGGATGAGTGAAGGAGTTTATGATAATATGCGAGCCTATATCCCCAATAAAAAAGGAAAACAATTTGATGAAGCCAGTGATACTTATGACACCATAGATTGGTTGGTTAAAAATGTCTCAAATAACAATGGAAAAGTTGGGATTTGGGGAATCTCTTATCCAGGGTTTTACGCTACCTATTCTTTATTGGATTCGCATCCAGCATTAAAAGCTGTTTCTCCTCAGGCATGTATTGGAGATTTTTTCTTTGATGATTTCCATCACAATGGGGCATATTTGTTGAGCTATTGGCGAGTTACTGCTTTGTTTGGTCATGAAAAAACGGAACCAACAAATGAAGCATGGTATACGTTTACAGATTTGCCTACAGAGGATCAATATCAATTCTTTTTAGATGTTGGACCACTAAAAAACTTAGATAAGTATTATAAAGAAGATAATGTATTCTGGACTCAGTTGAAAGAACACCCTAACTATGACGATTTTTGGCAGAAAAGAGGTATAATTCAGCACCTTAAAGATATTAAACCGGCAGTAATGGTTGTAGGAGGTCTATTTGATGCAGAGGATTTATACGGGCCCTTTGAAACGTATGAAAAAATAGAGAACCGAAGCAAAAACTATAATATTATGGTTTTTGGCCCATGGAGTCATGGAGATTGGGCGCGTAATAAAGGGCGCCAAGCGATAGGTAATGTATATTTTGGAGACGATATTTCTGAAAAATATCAAAAAAATATAGAAACTAAGTTTTTTAATCATTTTCTTAAAAAAGAAGGGGACGGAAATACAGGGTTGCCTGAAATTCAAATATTCGATACAGGTGAAAAGAAATGGGATTCTTTCGAAAATTGGCCTCCAGAAAATACCGAAAAGAAAGTGTTTTATCTATCTGGGGCAGAGAATTTATCAGAAAAAGCAGAGGATGGATTTTCTGAATTTGTAAGTGACCCCAAAAAACCTGTTCCCTATTCTGAAGATATCAAAGTTGTATTTACTCCAAGAAAGTACATGACAGATGATCAAAGGTTCGCTGCCAGGCGACCAGATGTTTTGGTTTTCGAAACGTCTATTCTGGATGAGGATGTTACATTGTCGGGAGAAATATTAGCAAAGCTAAAAGTAGCAACGTCTGGTACCGATGCAGATTGGATTGTAAAATTGATCGATGTATTTCCAGGAGATACCGAAGACACCAAGGAAACTCAAGAGTATCTGAAAATGAGTAATTACCATATGATGGTACGAAGTGAAGTGATGCGAGGGCGTTTTAGAAATGATTTTTCAAAACCAGAACCTTTTATACCAAACAAAAAAACAGCTGTAAATATTAAATTACAAGATATTCACCATACGTTTAAGAAAGGACATAAAATCCAGATTCAGGTACAAAGTACATGGTTTCCACTTATAGATTTAAATCCTCAGACCTACGTTCCGAATATTTTTAAAGCAGAAGAATCTCATTTTACAAAAGAAACACATAAAGTGTATTATGACTCTGCAATCGAAGTCAATATTTTAAACAAATAATTCTTAACGCTAATTAATTATGATATATAAAGTAAAAGTAAATATTCTACTAGTGACCCTGGTCTTTGCAGTACTTGGCTGTAAGCAAAAAGAAGGTACGGTAGAAAATACTGCTGATGTAGCAAAGGCTATTGAGGAAAATTCTGAAAAATTAAATAGATGGTTTGAAGCCCAATTTCAAGAAGAAACGAAAAAATCTCCCATGATGCAAACCTATTTGGGGATCAAAACCAAGGATTATGGCAAGTGGGATGATATCTCTTCCAAAAGAGAAGTAAAGGATCTGGAAAGAACAAAAGAACGCCTTACTTATTTAAAGGATTCAGTAGATGTATCAAAATTAGATAAGGCTACGGCTTTAAGTTATACATTGATGAAACAAGATCTTGAAAATGAGATTGAAGATTTTCAATATCGTTTTTATAATTACCCAGTGAACCAAATGGGAGGCTTACAGGCACAAATACCAGCCTTTATGATTAATATGCATAGAGTTTCAGATAAAAGTGATGCAAAGGCTTATGTTTCAAGATTAAATGGGATTGATGATTTATTTGCTCAATTAATAGATAATATTAAAATAAGAGAAAAAAATAGTATTCTTCCTCCCAAGTTTGTGTTTGCAAAGGTTTTAGACGATAGCCGAAATATTATTACCGGAAAACCATTTGATAACTCTAATGAAGAAAGTACTTTATTAGCCGATTTCAAGGAAAAGGTTTTGGCATTAAAACTTTCTGAAGAAGAAACTAATCAACTTATTGAGGATGCTAATAAAGCATTGCTGGAAAGTGTAAAACCAGCATACGAAAATCTTATAACGCTGCTCGAAGGTCAGCAACAAAGAGCTACAACCGATGATGGTTGCTGGAAATTTCCCAAGGGAGATGCATTTTTCAATAATGCCTTAAAAAGAACCACTACAACCAATATGACTGCAGACCAAATTCATGAACTTGGTCTAAAAGAAGTTGAACGTATTCATGGGGAAATGGGGGAGATTATGAAAAAGGTTGAGTATAAAGGAACATTGCAAGACTTTTTTAAGTATATGAAAGAAGACGAGCAATTTTATTTTCCGAATGATGAAAAAGGAAAAGCAGAATATTTGAAACAAGCTGTAGGATTGATTGATAGTATGAAATCAAGACTAGACGAGTTGTTTATTACTAAGCCAAAAGCTGATATTATTGTAAAAGCAGTAGAACCTTTTAGAGAGAAAAGTGCGGGGAAAGCCTTTTACCAACAAGGCACCCCAGATGGCTCTAGACCCGGTAGGTATTATGCCAATTTGTATGACATGAAAGCAATGCCAAAATATCAAATGGAAGCTTTAGCTTATCATGAAGGAATCCCAGGACATCATATGCAAAGGTCTATAGCATTGGAGTTAAAAAATATCCCAAAATTCAGGAAATTTGGTCGCTATACTGCCTATACCGAAGGATGGGGACTCTATACAGAATTATTACCAAAAGATATTGGATTCTACAATGATCCCTATTCAGATTTTGGTAGATTAGCAATGGAACTCTGGAGAGCCTGTAGGTTGGTTGTAGATACAGGTATTCATGCAAAAAAATGGACAAGAGAACAAGGCATAAAATATTATACAGATAATACACCGAATGCCGAAAGTGATGCTATCAAAATGGTAGAACGCCATATCGTAATGCCAAGTCAAGCTACCGCCTATAAAATTGGGATGATCAAGATTCTTGAATTACGTGAAAATGCAAAAAAAGAACTTGGCGATCAATTTGATATTAGAGAATTTCATGATGTAGTGCTTACCAATGGACCGGTACCCTTAAATGTATTAGAAGATTTGATAGCAGATTGGGTAACTTCAAAAAAGGAAAATTCTAATGATAAAAAGGATTCGTGAAATAAATATTTTTTGCGTTAAAACCATAAATAATTGTAAGAAAATAGCTTCAAAATAATATTTAATTGATTTTTTTGTGTATTTTGTGGAATAAATATGCTTTTTGTCATATTTAACCCCAAAATAAACAAAATGAATAAGTACAGCTTAACCTACTTACTAATCTTTTTGGTAGGCATCCCGATTTTTGCGCAAAATCAGGTATCGGGTGTAGACCTTTCGAAAATAAAAAAACCAAAAGATTCTGTATTGTTTAATACAGCAGTTAGTGATTTACAAGGATTCGTTACCGAACAGCAATTTGATCGAGGTCAAGAGTTGACCGATCAGCTTATTAGAATAGGCAAAAAAATCAAGTACACAAGGGGATTAGGCCTTGTGTTTGAACAACAAGGACTTATAAATGACGCACTTTTAAGAAATATTGAGGCCGATAGGAGTTTTCAAAAATCCATTGAATATTTTAAAAAAATCAATGATTTAGATGGATTGGCAAGAGTATATAATGATAAATACATTATTGAAAAGAATAAAGGAAATATTGAAAAAGCTGCTAACTATCTATTGGAAGCAAAATTAAATAGAGAAAAACTAAAGGATAGTGTGGGGTTATCTGGAGTTTACAACAATCTGGCAATTATTTATAAAGACTTAAAGGATATAAAGAATTCTGAAGAATATTATCTGAAAGCCATTACCCTAAGAAAGCATCTCAAAATGGCTGGTGTGGGTATGATAATGAACAATTTGGCGTTGTTGTATACTGAAAATCGAGATTTATCAAAGGCACAAGATTTATTGAAAAAAGCTTTGATAATTAACAAGAATGAGGATGATTTACGACATATAGCACAATCGTATAGTATTATGGCCAAAGCGGCCATGTATGGGAATGAGTTTGATAAGGCTAAAAAATATTATGATACCACACAATGTGTTGGAAGTCAGACTAATTTTAAGCTTTTGGTAACTAATGCAAAACAACAATTAGGAATCATAGCTCTGAAAGAGGGAGACTATAATAAAGCCCAAAAGTTGTTTAATACTGCCAGAGAGGATTTAATTAAGTCCAATGTAACTTCTTTAATACTAAAGAATTATAAATATTCTTTCAAATTAGATTCAACTCGAGGAGATCTCTTGAGTGCTTTAGGGTGGCAAAAAAAGTATCAGGAACTTTCAGATAAAAGAAAGTATAATAAAGCGGCTTTAGAAGTTGAGAGAACTAAATCGAGGTATGAAGCAGAATTAAAACAATTAAAATTAATTGAAGAGCAAGAAGAAAGAGAAAGAGAAACGGCTGCCGAATTATTTAGATATCGCTTAATCTCTTACATTTCAATAGCTGCTGTTTTGATTATTCTAACATTTTTGGTGCTTATCATTAGAACACGTAATGAAAGAAAAAGGCTTATAGCAAAACTTGATAATTCTAACGAGGTAAAAAATAAGTTGTTTTCTATAATTTCACACGACTTGAAAAATGAAATCAATGGTCTGGAAGGAACGCTTAATCTTTTGAAAGAAAACTCTATTTCTGAAAAAGAATTTAGAGAAATTGTTCCACTACTGGCAAATGGTACACACCAAACATCGATTCTTTTACACAATTTGTTAAATTGGTCGAAGTCACAGCTTAAGGAATTAAATGCGAATCCAACTTCATTTGATATTTCTGAAGTAATCCATAGTAAATTTACTTTTTTTCAAAATAAGGCAGATCAAAAAGGAGTTAAACTAATCAATGAGCTCAATCCAACAGTTATCTTTGCCGATAGAGATATGTTTGCCATAGTTGCACAAAACTTGATCGCTAATGCTATCAAATTTTGTAACCCAGGAGATTCGATCGCACTTCTTTCAGAAGAAAAAGAAGATAAGTTCGAAATAAGTTTTAAAGATACAGGTATCGGCATCAATCCGGACCATATTCATAAACTATTTGCAGAAGATACCTTTACTACGCCGGGAACACAAAATGAGACAGGAACGGGTCTTGGGCTTAGAATCTGCAAAGAGTTAATAGAACTTAATAAAGGAGAAATTAAAGTAGAAAGTTCTCCTGGTGGTGGAAGTACTTTCTGCATTTATTTACCAAAAGCGGCATAATAAAGTCAATAGAGAAAAAGTATACTATTTATCCATTAAATTTCTAAATTGATAGAAGAAACGCTCTATTAACCTCAAATCTTCGGTAACAATTTCTACCACACCTCTCATTTCTTGTTTGAAAGGTATTTCTTTGTTATACGTTGTTATTAGTTTTTCGGGTAAAGAAACATCAATCAGATATAGCCCGTTTTTATCTGGTAAAAGAGAAATATGCTTTACTTTTCCTTTTAGCGTTCCAAATTCATTATCAGGAAAATTTTCTAGCCTAATATTGGCGGTTTGACCAATTTTGATCTTTCCAGAATTTTGTGATGGGGCTTTGATTTTCGCCAAATACGAAGAGGCTTCAGAAGGTATAATGATAAAAACAAGATCTCCTGCAGTTACGGTTTGGTTTTGAGTCCAAAAATTAAGGAACGATACACGACCTTCTATATCAGATTTTAATACGTACTGAAGTTCCCAGTCTTTAATACTCTTTTTTAATTGATCAAAAGATTGAAGTACCTTTTTACGAAGATTAACTTCTTCTTTTTGTTGGTTTATTTCGGTTCCCCTAGAGGTCTTTGTTGCGGCACTTATACTTTCATTAATTTGAGACAATTGAACATTATTACTTTCATAATTGCGCTCTGCCTGTAAAAGGTCTATTTTTTTATTTTCAAATTCTTGAGCAGAAATTACTCCTTTTTCGAAAAGGTTTTGTTGCCGCTCAAAATCTTTCCTTTTGAAATTTAACTCGGTTTGTGCTATTCTTTTTTGTCCCTTTAGGCTTTCATATCTCCTATATAATTCAGATAATGAGATCTGGTTTGCCATGGCCTCATTAGAGAAAGGGCGAAGTTCTTTATTTAGTAAATATTCAGAATAACTGTTCTCAAAAATTGCAAAACTCGTTTCGATATCTCCCAAAAATAATACAGGAAGATCATTAATCGGGAAATTAAATGATCGGCTATTTATGGATATAGTATCAATAATGGATTTAAGCGCAAATACATCTTGATAATTTGCGGTACTTCTTAAGATGGCCAAAGGGGTGCCTTCGGGAACAATTTGCCCATCTTCAACTAGTATTGATTCAATCTTGCCACTTACTTTGGCATATTCCTTTTGAGGGGGGATTTGTGTGGTGATAATAGCTTCTGCAGGGATAACATCGGGATATTTTATAAGCCATGATAAAAACAATAAAAGTATCACCAAAAAGAGAATAAACAGATTGCCCCATCTTATCATCCAATGCGGGACCCGGGTAAGAATTTCCTGAACTTCTTCACTTCGTAATTGTATATCGTCTAAAGTATCTGGCATAGTCTAAAAATAGTTATAAATTCTCAATCTTGGATGGTATTACTTCCCAAGTTCTAGTTGATTTTTTACAAGGTTGTAGTAGCTACCTTTCTTTTTGATTAATTCTGCGTGATTACCCACTTCAATAATTTTACCTTTGTCCAAAACCACAATTTGATGCGCATTTTTTACAGTACTTAATCGATGTGCAATTACCATTACCGTTTTATTTTTGAAAAAGGTATCTAATTTTTCCATAATAACCTTTTCGTTATTTGCATCTAGAGCCGAAGTAGCTTCGTCAAAGAATAAAAACTTTGGATTTTTATATACGGATCTTGCAATAAATAAACGTTGTTTTTGACCGGTACTTAATCCCACGCCTTCCATTCCTATTTTGGTGTTATAGGATAGTGGAAGAGATTCAATAAACTCTTTTATATTTGCCACATCTACTGCGTGTGCCAATTTCTTTTTATCAACATAATCCTCTCCAACTGCAATATTATTGGCAATAGTATCATTAAAAATATAGCCTTCTTGCATCACAACACCAAAATGGTCCCTCCAAGCTCGTTGCGAAACATTTTGTAAATCATGGGAACCAATAAATATTTGACCTTCGCCAGGTTCGTAAAACTTTAGGAGTAGTTTCATTAGTGTCGTTTTTCCACTCCCGCTTACCCCAACAACTGCTGTAATTTTGTTGGCCGGGATGGTCAAATTTAAGTCTTCTAAAACATGCTTGTCTGATCCTACATACCTAAATGCTAAATCCTTGATAGAAAAACCAGAATCTTCTGGGATTTCCTTTATTTTTTCATCTCCGGCAAGTTCTTCGTCTTCTTTATTGTGTATTTCGCCTAAACGTTCTAATGAGATTTGTGCATCTTGTAGTTCTCTTAAGAAATTAATCAATTGAGAAATAGGTGCATTAAGTTGCCCCACGATTGCTGTAATGGCAAGCATCATACCTAAAGTGATGTCTCCATCAATAACAAGCTTTGCAGAAAAAACAGTAATTATGATATTTTTAAGTTCATTAATAAAAGAAGATCCTACACTTTGGTATTGTTCTAGGGCAAGATTTTCTATGGATATTTTAAACAATTTTGCTTGGACAAACTCCCAGTTCCAACGCTTCCTTTTTTCGGCATTATGAAGTTTGATTTCCTGCATACCATTTACAAGTTCGATTACTTTACTTTGTTCTTCACTTATTTGCGAAAAACGTTTGTAGTCAAGTTTTTTCCTCTTTTTGAAGAAGATAAGTATCCAGGCAAAATAAATGGTGCTTCCTACAGCAAAGATTCCAAATATGGGGATGCTATAGTAAATTAAGACGATACTGAATACAATAAGATTTACCATAGAGAAAAGAACATTTAACGAGGACATGGTTAAGATTTGTTCTATTCTTTTATGGTCATTGATTCGTTGTAATAAATCTCCTGTCATTTTTACGTCAAAATAGGAGATAGGTAGGTTCATTAATTTTATGAAGAAATCTGAAATTAATGAAATATTTATTCGTGTACTTAAATGAAGTAAAATCCAACTTCTAAGTACTTCAATAAGTGTTCTTCCAATAAATAAGGATAGCATAGCTATTAAAACAAGATAAATAAAATCTATATCTTGGTTTTTAATACCAACATCGACAATACTTTGTGTTAAGAAAGGAGTGATAAGCTGAAGCAAGCTTCCTGCGGCGAGACCTAATATAAGTTGAAATAGAAACGCTTTATACTTTAGAACGTACTTTGATATAAATTTGAATCCAAATTTTTCTTCTTCCTCGTCAAAATTATCACTATAAAAGTTTGGAGTAGGTTCTACTAATAGTGCGACTCCTTCTTCGGTATTTTCGTCGGCATTATTTCCTATCCAGGCTTTTATAAACTCTTCTTTGGTATATGTAATGAGGCCATGAGCAGGGTCTGAAACATAAATGGTCTTCCCTCCTTTTCGAGTAGTTTTGATTTTATAAACAACTACATAATGTACTTTGTTCCAGTGAACGATACAAGGCAGCGGAACTTCGTCTAACTTATTTAATGAAAGCTTTACTCCGAGCGATCTGAAACCAATTTCTTCAACCGCATCACTTAGCCCCAAAAGAGAACTACCTTCTCTTGTAGTTTCACTGAGCGTTCTAAGTTTTTGAACGTTTAGGACTCTTCCGTAATGTTTGGCAATAATTTTTATACAAGTTGGTCCGCAATCTTTAGATTCAGCTTGTTTGTAAAACGGAAACTTTGGCATTAAATATTCTAAATTAAGTTGTTTTTTGTGTAAAATGAACCTACTTCTAATTTGTAAGATCTTCTACAAAGAAAAGTAATTCTTTTATATTATACTCTATGTAAACCTAGAATAGAACATTCAATAATATCTTGAAGTATGTATAATGATCTAAAAGAAGTATTAGGACTACTAGAAAATCTTTGGTTAAACATGTGAAAAAGATCCTTTTTTTATTGCGGACCTTTATATCAAAATTAACTACAACGTTTTCGTGTTGATATCTTTTTTGACTAGCTGTTTTTTTTTCTTTAGCTTACTTTTTAGTGGTAGTTACTGATATTCATTGGGTTATATTTTTTGTAATGCATCCATACATGAATTAACCGTATAATTTTTATGGTTTTACCTCGTGTTATGGTATCGATATTCTTCTATATTTGTTAATGCTGTTTAGAATTCCTCACATTTTTATATGTGTATCTTTTAGGGAAACAAGGTAAATTTTTAAACAGAAACGCTAATTTTTATTGCCTACCTCACATAAAAATTATATAGCCAGATTTTACATAGATTTTTATTCGATATCTAATCTATGGGAGTCAGGGAAGCGAAGCTATATAATCTATTCAACACAGATCTAATTATTAAGTAATTAATTTAGGAAATTTATGACTAAATCACTTGTCAGTGGTTGGTATGTCTTGTATGTCCAATCCCGTCAGGAAAAAAAGGCTCAAAGATTATTGAAAGAAAAGGGTTTTGATACTTTTTTACCTTTGGTGAAAAAAATAAGAAATTGGAGTGATCGTAAGGCTACAATTGAAACACCTTTATTTCCTTCTTACCTATTTGTCTATATATCTTCTGATAAGAATTTCTATCAAGCATTATCTTTAAATGAGGTCTGTGCATTTATCAAATTTGGCAATCAATATGCCAGGGTTACCGAAGAAGAAGTTAAGGATATTAAAAGTATTATAAGCACACCTAATATTGATGATGTCTATATCGACAATCAAACGGTAACTTATGGAACGAAAATGTCTATTAAAACTGGACCTTTAAAAGGAATGAACTGTGAGGTCATTGATTGTAACAACAACAACAATAAAATAAGGGTGCGAATAGAGTCTCTTCGGCAAGATGTTATTGTGCAATTAAAAGAAAAGGATTTAAAAATCAATTAATCTGTTCAATCAATATGACTATTCAAATAAAAACTCACACTTTTTTGAACCAACTTGTTTTTCTGGTATTGATTTTCTGCCTAGTAACCATAGATATATTTGGTCAATGGAGTATTACGACCAGGGAGAGGAAGTTAATAAATAAACACAACTTGTTAGAAGGCTTTTCAGAAGAAGATTATAGGAAAGGTTATGTTTTTTTTGGACCTACACAGAGCCCTAAAGAGGATGTGATTGATAGGGGGATTTCTATATTAAATGATACGCCTCAGGTTTTTAATATTTCTGGGAGAGAGATTAAAGGTTGGGTAAGAGATTTTGAAACTCCTGTCCGTTTATCAAAACATAGTTCATTTGTATATACTAATCTTTTTGTGTCGAATATCAAGAGTTATTCTTTGCACCTACAAGATACCGATGGCAATTGGTACAATCACATAGTCAAAGTCAAACATCAAAAGTACCAGGTGCCTTTAGAAATTTCTATTTCTAAATTTAGAAATATCGAGGGTATCGAAGATCAAGAACAAGAACAAGAAGACTCTTTGGATATATCTCGAATTGTAATTGCAAAAGAGCAAATAAAAAAAGAAGACCCTTTTAAATTTGTAGTTGCTCAATTAAGTTTTTATGACCATGAGATTTCTGAAATTCCTGCAAAAGGCTTTTTTTTTCATGAACTTACAAAGGATAGTGTGAATCATCAAATCTCTTACTCGGTCGAGGATTTTGGGAATAGTTATCCGTTATTGGACTTTACAATTTTTCGCAATTTTTCGTCAAATAGTTTTTGGTTTAAACCCAATAATTATTCAGATGATAAGGCGCTTAAAGGTCAGGTGTTGAGTCTCTTGTCAACTATCATTAATAAGTATCCTTTTTATCAAGAACATAACATAGATAAAGAATTTATCCACAATGAATTAAATGAAATATTAAAATCCAAAAGATCTTTTGACTCAAAATTAAATAGCATATCAGAGCTTGTTAACTTACTTTCTGATGGTCATTTTTATTTACAACAGCATAAAACAAAAAGAAAGTCCGGGCCCGTATTTGCAAAAGAGATAGGGGGGCAAATTCAAGTTGTAAGTGTTTTTAACAATGAGTTACACGATAAAATCCCTCTGGGTTCTATAATTACAAAGGTAGATGGGGTTAATGTCGATTCCTATTTGAAAAACTTAAACATAAGACTTTATGGTAAAGAAGAAGATAAAAGGATGCAACTAGTCTCTAAAATGCTTTATAAAACTTCTCAGGATTCAACAACCTTAACCTTTAAAAATGCAGGAAAAGAAAAAAGTATAACTTATAGGTACGATAAAAAATTACGTGTATCTAAAAACTTCAGACCAATTCATGCACAGTTTAGAGAATATGATGATTGGAGTTATTTTCGTCTTAATAGTTTTAGGGTGGGGGATTGGATTCGGTTTTTTAATAATAAGCCAAAACTAGAGAAATCAGATGGGATTATTTTTGATCTAAGAGGTAATCCCGGTGGTGCAGAAGTTGAGGCTTTTAGAATTCTATCATGTTTTCTTAAGAAACCTATTGCTGCTACTCATAACACTTATGAGTTTAATAGTTCTAAAACTATTTCGGCATCAAATGTTATACTACCCAATAAGTACTTGGATTTGTCAAACTTAAAAATAGTGATATTGGTAGATAAAAAAACGGCTTGTGCTTCAGAGATATTTACCTCACTATTAAAACAATATTCCAATACAACTATAATTGGCGCAGAAAAAACCTCAGGAGCTTATGCAAGCGGTGATTACTTTCACCTTCCTTTTAACTTAGTGTTGAAAAACAATATTTTGAATAAGTTTTATGCCCCCGGAAGTGATAGCGCTATAGAATATAATGGTATAGAGCCCGATATCTATGTCCCTATATTTACTTACAAAGACTTATTTCCATATGAGGATAAAGTGCTTAACACGGCTTTAAAGTTTCAAAAGCACTTATAGTTCTTAATTACCAAAAAGACAAATAACTAGTTTGAAGATGCAAGTGATTGCTATTTGTCACTATGTCCAGAATGTAATTTGTACAGATACATTGTTAAATTAATTATTAATCATTAAACCGTTTTTTTTATGAAAGAAAAACAAAAAATCCGTGAGTTGATCAAACCACAAATGTTTGATCAAAATGAACTGGATGACAAATTAGTTGTCCCTTACTGTAGTTCTAATTATTCACATAGTGGTTCTGATGTTTGTAGTTGTAATGGCTATTCATCAAGTGCATGGTGTGTATCTAGTCCTACAGAAGAAGATGATATTTTGTTATAACAGTCTTCTAATTATTTAAACAAATCATTTAACTTAAAAATTTTTCAATTATGAAAGAAAATCAAAAAATCCGTGAGTTGATTAAACCACAAATGTTTGATCAAAGTGAAATCAATGACAATCTTGTAACTCCTTTCTGTAGTTCAGGATATAGTAGTCAAGGTTCAACAGTTCAGTGTTCTGGTTACTCAACCAATTTATGGTGTGTTTCTAGCCCAACTGAAGAGGATGATATTCTTCTATAATCCATAGTGGCTTAGATCAATTGGATATCAAATATCCAATTGATCTTTTCCAAAATTTATACACAAAGAGCACACTTATTGTCTTAATAATAGAGTTTTTTTCCCTTAGACAATCATCTTTTAATATTCTATTTACTAATAATTTACAGTCAAGAGTATTCCTGCTGTTTTGAATCAACAAATACAATTATGTTACCAAAATTAAAACTTAGTTATTACAATTTCTTTGTTCCTTATGAAAAGGAGCAATTGTATATTATTTATAATTCTCTTTCCAATTCTATGATTCAGTTAGATTGGGAAACAGGAAAAAGAGTTTCCAAATTAAATAGTATGGAGATTCATTATCTGGATGGTGAGGTTATTGAAATGCTTATGAAATATGGCATGGTGATATCTTCAGATATTGATGAATTTGATGTGGTTGCAGATAGAGCCAATGCAAATAGAGAAAAGTGCGATAGATCTGATACATTATTCATGGTAATTGCACCAACAAACATGTGTAACATGAATTGTCCATATTGCTATCAAGGGGATAAAAGTGCTACCAATAAGGACACAAAGTATCTTGGAAAAGAAAATATGGACGCTCTTAAAAAGTTTGTAGAAGATACGGTTTACAAACCTCATGCAGAACCCATCAAAAAGATAAGAATCGAATGGTTTGGTGGAGAACCATTGGTGCGGAAAAAAACAGTAGAAGAATTTTCAGAATTTATTATAAAACTGGCAGATGAAAATGATATTGACTTTAAAGCAAATATCATAACAAATGGTTCACTTCTGGATGCCGAAACATGGGAGATGCTTGAAAGATGTAGAATCACAGATCTTCAAATTACCATCGATGGTAATAAGGAAATGCATGATACGATGCGTGTATACCTGAATGGGAAAGGAACATATAACAAGATCATGGATAACCTGGCAATAATGCCTGATAATAAGTTTCATATTACGATTAGAATTAATGGTGATAGAAAAGTTTTTGACGGTTTAAGTTATATGTTTGATGATCTGGAAGAACGCGGACTTTGGCCCCAGAAAAGTAACTTAATCGATTTTGAATGGGCACCAAAGTTTTATAACTACTTGGGCTATAATCAAGATAAAGATATCTACTATACTAGTTATGACTATCAGAAATCTAGAGAAGATTTTTCTTTGTTAAAGCTTAAGCACTATAACAATTGGGCAGAAAAAAATGATAAGAGAACCAGAAAATTAAGAGTGGCCTACCCAAGCTTTGCCGAGTTTTATTGCGGGACTGTTGAAAGCCCAAATTCTGTTTCGATCGATGATGGTGGATATGTGCATAAATGCTATAATACGATTAACGATACCGATATGCGAGTTCAGCATATTAGTGAATTTGATGTCAAAAAAGAGGGGATGGAGCATTATAGAAAGTTTGACAAGACTAAAGAAGCAGATTGCAGAACATGTAAGGTATTACCCATTTGCGAAGAAAGCTGTAATATGAGGTTTGTATCAAAAGCTGAAAGTAAGTTATGCAGTGCCTGGAAATACTTCATGGATGAGAGAATGATCTCAATTTTTGAACAAAACTTTTCTTCTCAAGATGAGAAACCAGCACCAAGTCAAATCGTTGCAAGATCGGGTAGTGTAGAAGTATGCTAAAAGTTGGAATAATAGATAGCGGGATTGATTTTTCGATATTTAATGCCAAAGACAAAGTCGCCAGGAGCATTAGAATGTTTAAGGCTCAAGATAATGTGGTGGTACACTCTGTTGAGGAAGATGTTAATGATTATTTAGGTCATGGGACAGTTTGTGCAGATATCATTGCATCATATGATAAAAACATCGAAATATATAATGCCAAAATATTTGATGAGCATCCAAAAAGCGATGAGGATGTTTTGGTAGAAGCAATTCGATGGTGTCTCAAGAATGATGTTGATCTTATTAATGTTAGCTTGGGAATAGAGTCTCAATACATGGGAGATAAATTACAACAAGCATGTAGTGAGGCATATGATAAAGGTGTGATATTGGTAGCTGCTTCAAGTAATCATAATAAGGTGTCATTTCCTGCGTACTATCCAAAAGTAATTGGGGTGGGGGATTTGGGATTCGAAAACGCTAATCGATTTGTATTTGTACCAAATTCTCCTATTCAGATCTTAATTAATGGAGATTATAAGTTTTTAGGAGAAAATTATGTAGGAAGTAGCTTTTCTGCCCCTAAAGTATCAGGTATGATAGCTCAATTTCTTAATGCCAATAAAACATTAGGTTTTACTGATGTAATAGATATGTTGAGAAGTAAAAGTCATGCTTTTCATGGTATAGGGGCATTGATTGAAAATGAAGAATATACCTATGAAGAATCTTATTTTCCAGAGACTACTATAATAAAAAAAACTGCAGCAAAATATTTTGATTGTCAAAGTAATACTAAAAAAACTCAGAATATCATTGTGCTTCCCTTGAATGAGAAGAGTTTTGAATTTATGATCGATATCAATCTTGAAGAGCTAAACTCTTTTAAAATACAGAAGGAAGAAGCCTCTTTTGAGATGTATAATGCTCCTTCATCATTTTTGAATGATGATAAGCATAAAACATTTGATACTTTGGCAATAGGAAGAATGACAAATTATTTGACTTTCAATCCAGATAATTATATGTCGGCAAATATTCAAGAATTAATCAAGAAAAATAAAACTTTTTTAGTTTATGATCTAGCGACCAAGAAAAAGTTAGAATACCTAAAATCCAAATTTAATTCGGATAGTAACATCAAGTACTTAAAACTAGATAAAGAGCTTTTAAAGGAATTTACATTATTCAAACACTTACCATCTATAAAAATACCGGTAATAGCCTTTGTTGGTTTTGGAGCGTCTAAGATAATTTCTAAACAGATAGAATTTTGTCAGATACTTAGAAAACTAAATTATAATACGCAGTATGTGAGTTCTGTAGCACAAGGGAATTTGGTAGGGGCTGCTTTTTCTTTTCCATTATTCGATTTTTCAACGAATACCTTAAACAGTAATGAACGGCGCGAATTTATTTCCAATGCTTTAAGAGGGATTCAATATTATCACGACCCTGATATTATTGTTTCCGGACTTCCGGATAAAATGTCTGATAATAGTAAGAAAAACATTTCAAGTGAAGCTTTTAATTTTTTAGAGTCCCTTAAGCCAGATGCACTTATTGCCGTTATTAATGAAGATAACTCTTATCAAGAGGTATATGAATACCTGAATGTGTATAAATCTGCTTCTGGCTGCCCAGTGATGCTATTTATAGTAGAAGGAAAATCAAAAAATATTGAGCATTTAGAACTATGCAAAAAACTGGAAGAAATAGCACCTGTAATTTTCTGTAATTCTAAATATGAAACTGAAATTATGGATAAAGTTTTTCAATTTTTTGCATAACCTGAAACACTTGTGTGGTTTTGTTTAATCTATCGATTATGAATATTAACATAGTAAAAAGATTTTTAAAGTTTCTTTACCCATATCGTTTCCAAGAGGTATTGCTTTTTGGTTGCATGGTGCTGGGTACTATTGCCAATTTGGCTTCTCCTTACTTTTTAAAAATCATAATCGATGATATAATACCTTCAAAAGATGTAAAAAGCTTGTTTTATATAATTGGGTTAATGTTGATCGTATATCTTTTAAGGGTCATTGTAGGTTTTGTTTCAGACTATTTAAGCACTTTTCTGGGAAATAAGATCGTTAATGATATCAAATTAGACATATTTCAAAATCTGATTAATAGGGATATTAATTATTTCGAAAAAAACAAGTCTGGAGATATTATCCAAAAAATAAACATGGAGACCCACAAGGTTCAATCGTTTATAACACATAGCATCATTAGGTTTATTAGTAATATCATTACAATAACATGTTTAATTGCAATGCTTTGGGTGTTGAATTTTAAGTTGTTTCTAATCTCCATATTAGTGATTCCCTTCTCTATTTTAATTAATAGATTTTATAGTAAGAAGCTTCAAAAAACGATCAAAAAAGCTAGCGCAAAAGAAGGAGATTTATATACTTTTTTTATTGGTGTGATCAAGAATATTAAATTGATAAAAGTATTCAATGCTCAAAAAAAGGAATTAAATAATGCAGACATCGAACTTAAAGAACTACTGCGGTTATATATAAAATCTACTGTGTATTCTTCAATAAGCAGAAATGGAGCTACTTTTTTCGTAGCCATGGGATCTTTAATTGTTTTAAGTTATGGCGGGTATCAGGTAATTTCAGAATTAATGACTGTTGGAGCATTGGTGGCTTTTATACAATATCTTAATCGTATATATAGCCCTGCAAATGATTTAATCTTTTTATATGTCGATTGTATTAAAGCTCAAGTTTCTATGGAAAGAATTTTTCCTCTTCTTTCTAAAGACACATCTGAATCATTTAAGGAGAATAATTATACCAAAATTAATACAATTGAATCTATTAGTATTGATGAAGTAGATTTTAATCATAATGAGACTCTTGTTTTAAAGCGCGTAAAACTAGATTTTAGTAGAGGCAAAAAATATGCAATTGTTGGGCCCAGTGGTTCAGGAAAAAGTACGTTAATTAATCTTTTGTGTAAGTTTTACGAGCCTAAAAAAGGAAAGATAATACTTAATAAAAATCTTTGTTTATCTAAAGTAAATCCTATTTCCTGGATAGAGAAAGTAACACTTGTGCAACAAGAGCCTCTAATTTTTGAAAAGAGTATACGGGATAACTTGTTGTATGGAGATTTCAACGCATCTGATGAAGATTTATGGGAAGCGCTTTCGGTTGCTCAACTTTCAGACTATATTCTTAGTACTCCTAATAAATTGGACACACGTATAGGTGATGGGCAGGATAGTATTCTTCTTTCAGGAGGGCAGCAACAACAATTATCAATAGCTAGGGCCCTACTTAAGAATTCTAGTGTTCTCATTTTGGATGAAGCCACCTCGGCATTAGATTCTGTGAAAGAAAAGACCGTACTCTCAAGTATTTTCGACAATTCCCAAAATAAAATCATAATTCTAATTAGTCACAAGTTGAGCTCTGTAATTGATGTAGACCATATTTTTTACCTCGAAGAAGGTAAGGTTAAAGAAGAAGGGACTCATTTTTCATTACTAGCAAAGGAGAAATCATATTTCAAATTGTTCCAAAATCAATTGTTTACAAAGAAAAAAGAGATTGTGGCACATCAAAACAAGTGACCTTTCTTAAAGATAGATCGTCTAAATATAACACAAGTGAAATGAAAATTATACAAACATTATGGACCAAACCCGGAATTGAAGGAGGATGGATACATGAAAAATATCATTTTATAAGCTGGGCATATAGCTGTTTACAATTAAAGAAACACTATGATCAGGTTGAACTTTATACGGATAGCTATGGTAAATATATCTTGAAAGATTTATTGAATTTACCTTATACCAAAGTTCACACAAATTTGGATGATTTTGATTACCCAACGTATTTATGGGCTGCGCCCAAAATACTCTCTTACGGATTGCAAGATGAACCTTTTTTACATGTTGATGGTGATGTTTACATCACAGAACCTATGGACGAAAAAATACTGGAACATCCCTTGGTTTATCAAAATAAGGAAATCGAATTCCAGAAAAAAGCATTCTATAGCTTAATATTTGAAGAAATACAGCAACTAGTGGACGATAAAAGTTCATTGCCCGATTGGATATCTAATGTCAATATGAATAATGTAGTAGCTTTCAATGCGGGAGTATTTGGCGGAACTGATGTTAGTTTTTTTAAAGAACACTCAGAACTAGCGTTCAAATTCTTTTCAGAATATAAAGATGTAATCAAAAGAATGAAAACTCCCGCATATGCAAATCACATAGCAGAACAGGTGCTTTCAAATTACTTGACAAAAAAGCATGACACAATTCATAAAGGCTTTTTTGATGCACGATTTTTTATGGACGAAGACTCTATTAAGAAAAGTAAAACGAAGGACAAAGATCCTATTGGTTATTATACTACAGATCACTTTGGTGTTTCTCCTTATGGAAAAAAATACATTCATTATATCGGTAAAACTAAACAAAGTATAAGAGAAGTAAGGGCTCTAACCAGAAGATTATATATCGATTATCCAGAATATTATGGAAGAATTATGAATCTTAACTCCAAAAAAGTTGAAGAAAAATACTCTTTTAATGATGCATATCAAGATGATTTGGAGGCGGCTAATACAACAACAATTAGTAAATCCAGTATTAAAAATGCAATTGTAAAAGTTAGTTGTAAATATACTTTTTCAAAGACTATTTATATGTATAAGCGTATAATTGATTCGAGCTTTGCATTGAATATTTCTCCAAATGATTTTATAGATTTTTTTGAAAGCAAACAACATCAAATTAATGGGGAATTGGTAAATGATGTTTTTCATTATGAGAAACAGGTTTTTGAATACGTTACCCAACTTTATGAAGATGAGGTGTATATTGAAAGAGAGCAACAGACCTCTGCATTCATCGATAAAATATATGCTTATGACCAACCTGATATTGATAACTATGAAATTGGTTTTAACGGTTATCTGGGTATTGTAAGAACCAAATGGGAATGGGCAAATAATCAAGTAGACCCAATGTCGAATATGTCAATTGATCCAAAAGGAGCATTGACAATACTAACACCCGATTTTATTACGAAAAGAATTTACCAAGAAAGCCTCACCAATTTAAATCAAATAATTGTATACGTCTTTGATTCGCCAAAAACATACAACGAAGGTTTTGAGCAAATTTTGGAGTTTGTAAATACTAACGATCTTAAGATTTTCAAAAAGCAAGTGTTTGAGTGTATCGCATACTTAATTACCAATAATATATTAGTTGTTAACCCAAAAAAGTGAAGGATATGGAAAGATCCGAAGAGCAATATAGAAAATTGATAAATGACTTTAAACAATCAAAACCACACTTAAGTCAAGGTGCACCATTTTACCAAAACAAAGAATATGATACAGGAGATATCTATAAGGATATTTGTATTTTGGGAGGTGGAACAGCAGGGTATTTAACAGCGCTTGCATTAAAAAAACTATTTAACATCCCTGTAACATTAATAGAATCAAGTAAAATTCCTCCTATAGGAGTAGGTGAAGCAACAACCCCAATTATTAAAGGGTACCTTTTTGATGTTTTAGGTTTGAATGTAGCAGAGTTTTACGAAAAAGTAAAACCGACCTGGAAACTAGGTATTAAATTTGAGTGGGGACTACCAGGTGAATATTTTTTTAATTATCCATTTGATGGAAAAGACGTATTGTCTGCTATTATTCACAATAATGACATTAACTACTGTTCTTTAAACTCTTTGATGATGTCCAAAGATGTGGGGTTCATTTCTAGAGTCCCCAATGGAGAAGAAACTAAACATCATTCTTTATCAAAATCACTTAAATATGCGTATCACCTAGATAATAAAAGCTTGATAAGATATTTAAAAGAAAAGGCAATAGAATTTGGTGTAAATTATATAGATGATGAAATCATTGATGCTGTTACCACTAATGATGGAGAAGAGATATCATATTTGGTGAATAAGGATTATAAAAAATATGAGTTTGATTTTTTTGTTGATTGCACAGGATTCAAATCATTATTACTGGATAAAAAACTGAAATCAAAATATGTTAGCTATTCAAGTAGTTTGTTCAACGATACTGCAGTAGTTTCCACCGTTCCTCATAATGGAAAAATAAAGCCATACACTGGAGCTATAACCATGAATAATGGTTGGTGTTGGAATATACCGCTGAGACATGAAGATCATATAGGGTATGTGCATTGTAGTGAGTTTTGCTCTTTGGATGAAGCCCACGACGAGATGAAGAAGAAGTTTCCTACTATGAATAAAGATGTAAAACAAGTTAAGTTCAGAACAGGGAGACATGAAGAGTTTATTAAAGGAAATGTTGTTGCTATTGGTAATTCTTACGCATTTATCGAACCTCTTGAATCTACAGGTTTGCATATGATAATAGATCAGATAATAGTTCTTACAAATAGTTTTTTTAATCTTAAATCGAATAAAAGATTTCGCAAAGAATTAAATAGTAATATGAACGCCCATTGGGATTATTTAAGATGGTTTTTATCTATTCATTTTAAATTCAATAAAAAATTGGATACCAAATATTGGAAAGCGTCGAGAGAAAAAATCAATTCGTCTGGTTTTGATCCATTGGTCGAATTGTATCAGGAGATAGGTTTTTTGTCAAGACAAGATATCCCTACAACACAGCTTATACGATCTAGGATTAAAGACACCATTTTTGATGTTTATGGTGTCGATCATTTATTACTTGGACTTGGACTTAGACCCAAAAACCTTTCAAAAATAAAATTAAACAATAAAAAGGAATGGCAGGGGATTGTAGAGAATTGGGAGAATATCCTTAAGTATTCTATACCCTTACAAGAAAATGTGGACCTATTGGTTAAACACCCAACATTAGTCATGTAAACTTTTTTACAAAATTTTGTAACCTTTTTACTAGAAAAAATCTCTTAGTAATAAACAATTAAATTTTTTGACTTATGGAAAATTATCAAACATACTATGGATTCCCGTTATTAGTGTTGTCAAGCCTTTCTGCCTTCTTGGTTTTCTTTTATTTAAAAACAAAAAATAAAGAAAGAATGACAATGATTAAAAAAGGTGTTGGACTTGCAAACCCTGAATCATTAACATATTTAAGAGAATCAGTTTTAAGTAAAGCCATATTTCTGATTTCTATTGGATTAGGGGTTTTGATAGCCAGGGTTTTAGGAGAGAACTTTGAGACTTTTGACAATTTTGCAAGCTACCTTTCTATTTTATTAGTGAGTGGTGGTATAGGTCTTTTGGTATATTATTTCGTGTCGCAAAAAAAGTAGATCGATTATATGGAAGGGGCATATCTAGAGCGGGCTAAAGAAGGCGACGAGGTTGCATTAAATTTTTTAATGGATAAGTATAAGGATTTTGCATACTCGATTGCTTTAAAAGTGTGTAATGACCAAGAGTTGGCTCAAGATATAGTTCAAAATGCTTTTATAAATGTATTTCTTTCTATTCACAAGTTCAGGAGTGAATCAAAGTTTTCTACTTGGCTCTACAAAATAGTCTATAGAGAATCCCTTAAACTCAAAAAAGCTACAATGACGACTACAGATTTAGATGAGCTTAACGATGTTTATTTGGGTAATAAGGATGCCAATAGCAATACCATCAAAAATGAAAGAAAAAACATTATTCGATTTGCCTTGGATAAACTGAATGCCAAAGAGCGATTAGTGATGGATCTCTTTTATTTAAATGAGAAAGAAATTCTTGAAATTGTTGATATCACCAAATTGAGCAAATCAAATATCAAAGTTCTTTTACATAGAGGAAGAAAATCTATGAAACAGATTCTAGAAAAATACCTTAAAGAAGAAATTCAGGAGATATTATGAAAGACGATGTAATAAAAAAAATCTTAGAACAGGGGATTGAAAAAATTCCCAACCAAAACTTTAATGCCGATACTATAAAAAAGTATAAGAAAATACTAGAGGCAAAGAAAGTAAGGCAATCAAAAAATGAGAGCCTAGTAGTAGGTCTTGTTATAGCCGGATTAATTCTTGTGTCAATGTTGTTTTTTGTGAATTTTGACTTTAAGATGATGAATAATGACTCTGTGAAAATATCAGAATCGGTTTCAATCTTTACAATATTCCTTTTTGTGTTTTCAATGATGATTCTGGCTTCAGACTTAATAGACCGTAAACGTGCACAATAATATTTATAGACATGGATAGAGTTATTGATCAATCAATCGTGAAAAAGAAAAAACGACGCACGATTTATAAAGTTTCATTGATAAGCCTGTTTTTATTAATGGCCTTATGGATTCTTACTGTTAGTTTTTTTGAAAAATCAATACATAGAGAAGAGATAACAATTAATACCGCAGAAATAGGTGAAATCGAAGATGCTATATCTACCGTTGGAAAGTTGGAACCAGAATATGAAGAGGTAATTATTAGCCCTGTATCTTCTATAATTGAGAAAGTGTATTTAAGCGAAGGGGTACAGGTCGATATAGGAGATACTATAATGAGTTTGAATAAAGATATTTTACGAAATAAGCTTTTGGAACAACGAAACCTTTTTGAAGTCGAGAAGTCTAAACTGGCTAAAATACAGTTAGATCTTAGAAAAAACCAACATGATTTGGTAATTAGTGATAAGGTAAAGGCGCTCGAAATTTCAAAATTACAAGATGATAGGAAAACGGCCGAAAAACTTTTGGAAATCGGTGGTGGAACAGGAAATGATGTCGAAAAAATAAGAAAGCAGCTTGAAATTTTAAATTTAGAAAAGAAAAAATCTGAGTTTGATTTGAAAAGCTTAAGATCATCAATGGCGATCAATAAGAATGAAACAAATGTTTCTTTAACAATTCAGGAGCAAGCGATTAAAACCATTGAAGAAAACCTTGAAAAAGCTGATGTAAGGGCTCCTCGCAAAGGAGTAATCACCTATTTAAATACCGAAATTGGAGGTAATATTTCAGAAGGCGAAATTCTAGTAAAACTGGCAGATCTGGGAAGTTATGTAGTTACAGGAAGTATTTCTGACAGCTATTCTGACATGCTTTATCTTGATATGCCAGCTTACATCGAAGTTAATGATCAAAAATTTCCTGGTAAAATCTCAAGTATCAATCCCGAAATAAAAGATAATCAAATATCTTTTAGAGTAAGATTGGATAACTCTTTTGATAAGATTTTCAAACCCAAAATGAAAGTAGAAATTCATCTGATTGCCAAAGAAGAAAAAAAGGCAATCCGAGTAGCAAATGGGACGTCATTTATAGGGCCAAAAGAATTAGAGGTATTCGTTCTGCAAGATGATAATTATGCGGTTAAACGTTCTGTAAAAATCGGAATGGCAAACAAAGATTATGTACAAATTATTTCTGGCGTAAAACCTGGAGAATCTGTTATAACCGCAGGGCTGGAAAAGTTTGAAAATATTAAGAAGATTAAAATCATAGATTAAATCAATGCAACCTTATACCAAGCACAAACATGTGATGTTGTTATGCGTCCTTTTTTTATATAGTTTAATTTATGGGCAGGAAATTAAAAATCTAACCCTAATTGAAGTAATAGAAATGTCTCAAGATAAATCTATTACTAAACAGCAATCGACTACCAAAAAAGAGACCAAATATTGGGAGTATAAAAACTATTTATCGAATTATAAACCCCAACTTATTTTAAACGGAACCATCCCTTCATTTACAAGATCATTTAATGAAGTGGTACAACCCGACGGAAATATCACTTTCGAGCCCGTTAACTTTAATAATTCTTCTCTAAGTTTAAATCTTGAACAAAGTATAGCAGCAACTGGAAGTACATTATATGTAAGTTCAGAATTGCAAAGGTTTGATGATCTAGAAAACAATTCAAGACTATATAATAGTAGTTTACTTTCTATTGGACTAGAACAACCTCTTTTTCAGTTCAATAAACTAAAATGGGATAAAAAAATAGAACCTCTTAAATATGAGGAGAGTCAAAAAGAATATTTAGAAAGTATAGAGTTAATTTCACTCACAGCCACAGAATTGTTTTTTGATGTCCTATTATCACAGGAAAGATTAAAAATTACGAAATCAAGTCTTAGCAACACTCAAGATATTTTAAATATTGCGAATACCAAATTTCAATTAGGAGAGGTAAGCAAGAATGAAATACTACAGTTAGAACTAGAACTTCTTAAAAGTAAAAAAAATCTAATCAAGGCCAATAAAGACCTTGAGTTAAGTAAGTTTAGGTTACGATCATTTACTGGACTTAACGATAAAGAAGTAGATTTTGATTTGATCCTTCCCAACCCGAGTTTTCTCAATGTCCTATCAGAAGAAAAGATGTTAGAACAAGCCATGGAAAATAGATCTGATATAATTTCTTTTAAACGTAGGTTATTGGAAGCCAAACAAAAAATTTCTGAGGCAAAGTCTGCCAATGGCTTAAGTTTTGATCTTAGTGCACGAATTGGATTTTCAAACAGATCCGATAGATTTGAAACGCTAGCAGATGATCTTCAGGAAAATCAATATGTAGCTTTAACATTTAATTTGCCAATTTTGGATTGGGGGCGTTCCAAGTCAAGAATTGCTACAGCAAGGGCAAATGAAAGATTAGAAGAAGATACCATTAAACAAGAAGAACAAAATTTTCAACAGGAAATTTTTACAGAAATCACATTGTTTAATCTCCTAATGGAACAAATAGAGATTACAAAAGAAGCAGATAAAATCGCTTCTCAGAAATATGAAATAGCAAAAAACACATACAAATTAGGGAATCTTAGTGTTACCGATCTTAGTATAGCTTTTTCTGAAAGAGACGAGGCAAGACAGGATTTTATAGAGATTTTCAGAAGCTATTGGACATCTTACTATACCATCAGGATGCTAACACTTTATGATTTTGAAAAGCAAGAAAAAATTTATTAACCAAACATTTTAGTGATGATTCAGTTAAAAAATATTGAAAAAATTTATAAAACAGAAACAGTAGAAACAGCTGCTTTAAATAATGTTAACCTAGAAATAAAAAAAGGCGATTTTGCATCTATTATGGGGCCTTCGGGGTGTGGAAAAAGTACATTGTTACATATTATGGGGCTTTTGGATCAACCCACAGATGGCGAAATAATCATAGATGGAAATAGAATAGATTCTTTTTCAGATAAAAAACTTTCAAAATTTAGGAATGAAAATATTGGGTTCATATTTCAGAATTACCATTTGATTAAAGACCTAACCATTCTTGAAAACGTAGAATTGCCTCTGATGTATGGTAAGGTTTCTTCCAAAAAAAGAAAAGAAATGGCAAAAGAAGCTTTGATTCGTGTTGGTCTGGAACATAGAATGAAGCATTTTCCTAGCCAGCTTTCAGGAGGACAGAAACAAAGAGCAGCAATCGCTAGAGCAATTGTGGGAAAACCAGCTTTAATTCTTGCCGATGAACCTACAGGAAACTTAGATTCTAATATGGCCACAGAAATTATGGATGTGTTAGAGAAACTAAATGTTGAAGACGACACCACATTAATCATGGTTACGCATGATGAAAGAATGGCCTCAAGAGCCAAGACTAATATTAATCTTTTTGACGGACAAATTCGTTAATCAATAATTGTTGTAGTTATGATATTCAATTATTTAAAGATAACTTTTTCGGTTCTTAAACGAAATAGATTCTATTCGTTTATTGTGTTTTTTGGTATTTGTTTTACACTTACCATTATTGTACTTCTTTCATCAATTTTTAGTCAGCTTTTTGGAGCAGGTTATCCAGAAGGTGATATTAATAAAAAGCTATATGTGCTTACTATTCTAGAAATTGATAAAGAAACAAATCTATCAAGGACAGGTGGATTTAGTCCTTATTTTGCAAACAATTTTTTGAAGGAAATGAAAACTCCGGATAAGGTATCTATTGTATCTGGGGGTAACGTTTCTAATACTTATTTGAACAACAAGAAGATTAAGTATACCTATAAATATACTGATGCCGAATTTTGGGATATAAATTCCTTTGATTTTATTGAAGGTCGCCCTTTTGGTGTAAAGGATATAGCAGATAATCGTAACTTAATTGTGATATCTGATGAATTTAAAGAAGAGTATTTTGGTAACGTTGAAAAAGTAGTTGGCAAAAAGGTAATCATTAATGATTTAAGCTATGAAGTTGCCGGGGTTGTAAAAGAAAGTTCGAACCTGCGGGAAGTGGTATATGCAAATGTTTATCTTCCTCATGATTTGAACAAGAATAGTCAATCGAATACTGATATTGTTGGAAACTATCGGGCGATTTTTATGGCAAGCGACAAATCTTCAACTTCATTAATTAAGAAAGAGTATTCTCAAATTTTAAAAAATGCAGCTGCTAATGCGGGTGCGGCTAATAAGGAGTTGATTTCTCATGCAGATACCTTTTTAGAAGTTTATACAAGAAACACTTTTGGAAATATATTTAATGATAGTGGTACTTCAAAGTTTTATACAATACTTGGGATTTTAATACTCATCTTTTTGTTTTTACCGGCACTTACACTTATAAATTTAATTTTAACCAAAATGAGCGAAAGAGCAGATGAAATTGCCATACGTAAATCGGTAGGGGCATCGTCACTTCAGATTTTCTTTCAATTTATCGTAGAGAATATAATGATCAACCTTTTGGGAGCAATCTTTGCTTTGCTGCTTTCATTTGTTCTCATTAAAGTAATAGATGCCTATTTCTTTGAAAAAATTAACCTTACGCTTAATTGGTTTGTGTTATTGGTTACACTAATTCTGTCACTTGTTTTTAGTTTGATTTCTGGAGCATATCCCGCCTACAGATTATCAAAAATGGAACCAATAGGTATTTTAAAAAGTAATAGTTAATAATTTGTTGTTATGAATCATGTTATCAAATTAATATTAAGAAAAAAGAAACAAAACGCTTTATTAATTATTCAACTGTTTGTTTCATTTATCATACTCTTTATAATTTTTAGCTGGATATTTAATCTGAGGAAGGGATATGATAGCGCCACTACTGTAAAGAAGGATGATGTCGTTGTTGCGACAATTAACTTTCAAGGTGACCATACGGCCAAGAGAGATTTATTATTACAAAAGCTTGAACAAAACGAATTGATTGAAGATTTTGCCTTGAGTTCTCAGAATGCTCCTTTTAGCAAATACATGGTAAAAAAGTATGCTAGCTATAAGGAGTTAGGACAAACGGTAGAGGTAATATCTACGTCAAAAGAATTTGGTGAGGTTTTGGATTTAGATATGTTAGAAGGTAAATGGTTTTCTTCAACAGATGGACAGGACTTGGCTATAATAACAAGATCTTTAAAGTACAATTGGTTTGGAGAACAAAATGCTATCGGAAAGCATATTACTTTGAAAAATGCAGAAAGTAATACAAAAATAAAGGTTGTAGGCGTTGTAGACGATTACAAACATTTTAATGATTATAACAGCATGGGTTATGGTATCATTGTGCCTATAAAGGCCGATGATTATATTAATAAGCTGGTCGTAAAGAAAAAAGAATTTGTGTCAGATTATGCTTTAGAGAAAAAGTTATATGCTGATCTGGTTAAAATCGATAAGGATTGGCAAATAGAAATTGAGAAACTGGATAAACTGGCCGAGACACAAAATTCAAGTGTTACAATTCCGCTTTTGGTTTTCTCTTTGATAGGAGGCTTTTTGATTCTTAATATCATTTTTGGTATTTCTGGTATTTTGTTTATGAACATAAGCAAGCGAGAAAAAGAGGTAGGAATACGAAGAGCAATCGGTGCAAATCGAAACAAAATAAGTGGTCAATTCATGACCGAAATGATGGTTGTTTCATCTATAGCAATTTTAATAAGTATTATTATAGCAATTCAATTCCCAATATTAAAGGTTTTTGATATTGCAAGTGAAGTATATATAAATTCGATTATCGTTTCTACCTTGTCAATTTATATCATTGGTTTAATTTGTTCTTTTATACCTAGTAAAAAAGCTTCTTATCTTGAACCTAAGGAGATTTTGGGTTAGATATAAAGATTAAACCATAAATCTAAAAGACCGTCTGGATTTTTTCTAGACGGTCTTTTTATTTAATAACAGCTCTTATAGGAGTGTTATCACTATTTAACACTTAATTTTGTGGTTACAGTACCCATGTTACTAATGATCTTAACAATATAAAGCCCTTTTCGAAGATCCCGCACAGAGAATCTATGCCCGGATCTAAAATCACCTTCAAATTGCTTTATAACATCTCCCGTTATAGAGTATATACCAACCTTTTGGGCTTTTTCTTTGATTGAGAATGATGTTCTTGCCGGATTCGGGTAAATCGCAAGACCGGGCCTAGATGGTATTGTTATACGTGGGAAATATGGACGATCTCCATATATTCTAAATTCTCCTGGTTGTAAAGTAATCTTTGCGTTCACATTTCTTACAAATAATGGTCGAGATCTTGAATCTAATAAATTAAACCATATACCTCTTTTCTGAAATTTAGGATCAATTTCAATGGGTTCAATACCAAAATTACCTATGATGGTTACATTTTTAATTCCTCTCCCTGTAGATTCTCTTGTTAGATGAATTGATTTTGAAAAATCAGAAGAGGCGTCAATTGTAAAATTATTCGTTTTAAAAACAGGTTCATTTTGCCTTAACGAAATAAGCTTGGTGTATATGTCATATACTGCTTTTCTATCTGGATCATCAAAGTAATCCCATCGAATTGGTTTTGGGTTTGTTCTACATCCTTCATCTACATTACCATCTTCACAAGTATTAATGCTAAAATCGTATCCCAATTCACCAAACTGCCATATCATTTTTGGACCTGGAATGGTAAAATAAAAAACTCCGGCAAGCGCTATTCGATCCAATGCGGTCGATAAGTCTTTAACCGAGTATTCAGAATTACCATTACCAAATTGTAAGTTTTTATACATTAACCGCTCTTCATCGTGACTTTCCATAAAACTTACGTTTGAGGGAGTGTCCCAACCGCGGTTAAGGTAAGAAGCCCAACTAAAGTCTGAGTTGTCGTAACCCATAGTCGCTTGGTTGTAGTTAAAGTTGTGGTTACCCCAAACCATCATTCCCTCATTTATTAGTATAGTTTCTTCTTCGTTGGGAGCGAAATGTTCTAAAATAACATAGGCATTTGGATCAATGTCTTTTATCTTGTTATTCATTCTGGTTAGGATATTGATTCGACTTTGATCGAATGACCCACCATCACCTACAGTATTTGTAAAACCTTTGGTGAAATCAAAGCGGTATCCATCTATATTATATTCTTTTAACCAAAACTCATTAAGGCGATCAACATATGCTTCGGTTGCATTGGATTCATGATCCATATCATTAAAAAACGAAAACGAAGTATTGGAGTCTTCAATATTGAAAAATGGATTTTCTGATGTTACTTTGCCTGTGTAGCAACCATTACAATCATTCCACATTCTATAATATGGATTTTGACCAGTAGCATGGTTATATACAACGTCAAGAATAACGGCAATACCTCTAGCATGACATTCATCTACAAATTTCTTGAAATCTTCAGGAGAACCATAATATTTATCGAGAGCCATGTGGAAAGACGGGTTATAACCCCAACTAATGTTTCCATCAAACTCTGAAACTGGCATTAGTTCTATAGCATTGATACCTAAGTTTTGCAGGTAATCTAATCGATCAATTACTGCATCATAGGTGTGTAATTCGTCAAAGTCCCTGATGAGCAATTCATAAATCACCAAATCTTCTGCAGCAGGTCTTTTAAAATTCTCTATTTCCCAGTCGTATTGGTCTTTATCAACTTGTATCCAGGTTACAGCATGATTTGTTTTTCCTGTTGGATACCCTGGTAGATTTTCAAAAGTAGCATCATCGATGTAAATGTCGTTAAACTCTGATAAAATAAGAGTAGAGTAGGGGTCGGCAATCGAGATGGACCCCTCAACGACATATTGATAAAGGATATCTTCATCCTCGGATAGCTCATCTAGGGTAATCCAAAAACGATCACTTGCACTATCTTTATTCATTAAGTAGGTGTCATCTATTTTCCAATCATTATCACCAAAATTACCTTTTACATGAACAAATTCTTTTCCGGGGGCGTATAATACCAAAGTAATTGATTCATCAGAAGGGTCAATATTTATACCATCTTGCATTCCTTCGGGAACAGGAGCTTCATTAACATTTGGTGCAACAACTGCTCTAAATTGGGTAATTGCAGAGTTTGACGTACCTGATTCTACAGCTTGTAAACTAAAATCTATATTTTCTGTAATGATATATGAATTAGAATAATTGGTAATTCCAGCTTTTGTATCTACTACGACTCCATTTGCAGTTAATGTAAAGTCAGAAGAAACTGAGGTATTTGCAATTATATCCAAAGGGTTTCCCGATTGGATTGGTGTAATACTTTTGGTTGGGCTAACCAGAGAGAATTCGAAGACACCAACATCAACTACATTATCTTGTGTTTTCTTATCCCCTGAACCATCTTTTGCCTTGGCAAGCATACCAATTCGACCTATTCCTGTGGCATTATAAAAATCTGCGGGTATCATTGTAAAGGAGTAGGTGCCATCACCATTGTTGGTGAACCTATGTGCTTCGTTAGAGTTGGTCCATTCTCCATTGGTAGCGGCACCAAAACCGTTGCCTGTTGCAGAATCGAAATACCATGCCCAAAGATAAATATCATCCACTCCCCAGATACTTGGATCAATTTCTGATACGGTGATTGTAATTTGATCGGTTTCGTTAAAAGCGGCAGGAGTAATAGTAAAAGTTGCATTCTGTTGTTGAGCATAAATGCAAATTACGCCCAAGAATAGAAAGAGTAATAGAATAGTTTTTTTCATGATTTGTGTTTTTAGGTGAAGATAAAACTGTTGTTATAATCAAAAATAATTGATGTTTTGTAATTATAAGTATCTACAAAAGAACATTTTACAGCTCAAACGTTATAGTGTTGAAAAAATGGTTTTAATTGTAAAAAGTTAGGTTGTTGTTTTTTATATCAAGTGAAAATCTTTAGAAATAGATTTTGATATCAAGTTTTAAGAAAGTCTCTAAAGAGAAAAAAGACTGTTTAAATATTTAAACAGTCTTTTTAATCATTTTATTGGCTAACTCAATAAAAGTTACAAACGGAATTTAAATGCTATTCTTTGGTTATAGACCAAATAGAATAACTTCCTGCGGGTGCATAAATAGTAGCAGTACCTTCTGAATTGGTAGTAGGTGTTGCTCTAGAATTGTCGGTATAATCAACCAACGTTTTATTTGCCCAGTTTGTTTTAACAGTATACTGTTTGGTTTGTTGGCTTATATTCATATAAAGAATAAGACCAGGATTATCTCCGCTTCCGCCTCTTTTCATGATATATTCGTCTTTATTAGCTACTAGAACCTCAACATCACCTACAGCCAATGTATTATAAATTTCAATTAAGGTGTTTAATTGACCTTTAAATGCGTGATAATCAAGATAGAAAACCGTAGGATAACCATCATGCGTAAGAATATAAGAATACGCTAACAATTTTTTACCGTAGCTAATTCTATTATCCGGATTTTCATCTTTTTCAGTGTCATGATTGGCCGCAAAGGTGACAGCATTGCTAGGATCTAGTTTTCTTAACATGTTACCAGCGTCGCCTAAAGCAGTAAGATCTTGTGCTCTATCCAAAGTTTCATCAAGTCTATAGAAACAAGCAAAATCGAATGCAGGAGAACCAGAAGCATCAACCCAGTCTTTTAAGACTTGTTGGTTTCCATCAAAATTTTCTCCTACAGAGAATCCACCAACTTTATCGTTCCATGCTTTTACCCATTTTGGGGCAAAACTCTTTACGTAATCAAAACGCCATCCGTCAAAACCAAGTGATTTGTAGAATTCTGCCACTGAATCATCCCTGCCCCATAACCATTCTTGTACATAAGGTACCGCGTGGCTAAGATCTGTTTCGGCAAAAAACAGTGCTTCTTCATCAGCATCAACAATTGCATTAGGGTGAAAATGTTCAAAATTTCTATTGAATTTACCAGAAGCATTTCCATTTTCTTCATTAAATAGACTAAATACCTCTGCATCTCTGTATGGATTATATTGCAACCCACCACCAGAGTTATGTCCCATAACAACGTCTGCAATAACTTCGATATTATTTGCATGGGATTTTTGGATTAGACTTTCAAGTTCTTGTCTTGATCCGAAACGAGTTTCTACGTTTTCATCACCTCTTTGACTAAATTCTCCTACGTCAAAATAGTCCATCGGGTCGTACCCCATAGAAAATGATCCTGAAGCACCTTTACTTGGAGAAGGTAGCCAAATTCTATTTACGCCAGCATTAGCCCACTCTTCAACTTCAGAAGCAACTTGATCATACCATCCACCAATGGGTTCTACGTCCCAATAAAAGGCTTGCATGAATACACCACCGTCTTCTCTTTTAAACTGAGTAAGGTCCATCTTTAAGGATTGACTAGGGACTATTACTTCTCCTTGATCCGGAGTTTCATCATCCTCAGAACAGCCAATCAGTCCAAAAACCATTCCTCCAAGAAGGAGGATGGTTTTGGTTGATATATTTCTTAAGTTTTTCATTTCAATTTTTATTTGTTCAAACTGAATTATTTAGGTAAGAAAATAAAACTTCCTGTAAGGTCATTGAACCAAACGTCATAAGTTCCACCAGTTATTGGGATATCATTTCCTGATCCATTGATAGTAGAAGGGAAGAAGTCTCCACCCCAATTAACACTCCAATCATTTTCAGCTCTAAATTTGGCTCCACCATTAACTAGAACAAGATCTTCTATATACCAAACATGTGGATCATAAGTTGACTGAGTCATATCCATATCGGTTTGCCACCCATCTGGAGTTCCATCATTGTCTTCATCACTTGGATTTGTAGAATCTCCTATAATTCCAATAGTAGTATAAGTGGGTTGAGAAGAAGCATCAAAATCTGTTATCGTATACGTTAAATCAGCTAAGTTAACGTCAATTTTGTAATAAGACTCTGTGGTACCATTTGGAAGTTCTATTGGTGAAGGGTCGGGGTCATCTTCTGTCGGTCTTGCAATGAGACTACCTGCTTCTCCACCAAATTGAGGAGCCCATGCTCCTTTTTGCTCTAGAAACTTAAACAAATCTCCAGAACCACCAAATTTTCCTGTAAAAGAGAAAATATCAGTATTTTCAGCATCCCTGAATACAGGTTGATTATTGTTGTTATTTTCCCAGTTAGCAGCAGTTCCATTTCCAACTAAGAAAAGGTTTTTGATTCCAGGTTCAACTACCAAAACAGAATAAGGCGTAGCTGTCACGGAAATTGAATTAGATGTAATTGCTGCGCCACCATTTGTTCCTAAAGTAGAAATAATACGGAAGTCAATAGAGCCTTCTGTGTCAGCCGGAACGCCCAAAGCAATAGCAAGATCATTAATTTCTTTGATAGTCCAGCTATAAAAAGGGTCGGAAGTCTCAGCAACTATTGGTTCTTCAAGCGTGACTTCAAAGTTTGTTCCCCCTAGACCTGCTTCAATATTATAAGTAACAGGTGTATTTACATTATAAGATGCATTGGCCCAAACAAGTGTAAATACTGTTTCTCCTTCTCGATCTTTATCTAAAGTTACCGTTGAATTTGCTGTAACAATTAGTGGCCCTTCAATTTGATCTTCTTGAACAACAAATGTAGGGTCTTCGTCTTCTACACATGCATTGAAGCAAAGCATCGCTACAAATGCAAACATTAAAATTGATATCTTTTTCATGACTGTATAAATTAAGTTTTATTGTTTATTCGAATCCTGTGTTTTGTCCTAACGCAGGGTTTGCTGATCTACTTGATGCAGGTACAGGGAAAAGTTTAAAGTTTTCAGAAATTGAGGAACCGTTTTGCGGTCCGCCTTTGAATGACCATATATATGATCCTCCAGTATAACGATTAAATCTTATAAGATCCTGTCTTCTGTGTGCTTCCCAGTGTAATTCTCTGGCACGCTCATCCAAAATGAAATCTAGAGTAAGGTCTGCATCAGCAATATTTCCTGAAGCATCACCAAATGCTCTTTCTCTTAAGTCGTTTATATAACCTAAGGCAGTTGTACGGCTACCACCACCACCTTCTAAGTGCGCTTCTGCATACATTAGGTATACATCTGCAAGTCTGAATAGAGGGAAATCGGTGTCAACAAAAGTAGGGTCCTGACCTGGTTGTCCAGCAGATGTAATGTTTGAGTACTTTGCCATCAAAAACCCTGAAGAAGTGTCTAAAAGATCAGCTCCTATATTAATATCTCTAGGAACAGGTGCATCTGTACTTTCTGGATCTGAAGGTACATCCTCGGTAACCAGAGTGTTTCTTTGATCATTTGCAAAAATTGCGTCATTTGCAAATACTTCAGATAATTCTCTTCTTACTCTAAATAGGTTACCAAATCCTCCAACTCCAAAAGATTGCGGCGTTGGTTGAAATGCGCCATTAGCATTTTGCTGTCCTTGAATTATAATAGCAGCTCCTCCAAAATTTCTTACCGAAACACCATCGGCAATTACTGGGAAAATAATTTCATTTTGAGCACCATTAGTATTATTATCGGCATTAAAATTGTTGAGGTAATTCGGCGTTAAAGAATATCCACTATTGATAATCTCTTCACAAACTCTTAAACAATCTGCAAAACGATCATTACCTTCTCCAAGGTAAACTTCTGCATTCAGATAAAGTTTTGCAAGAATCATTTTTGCTACTCCTTTATTTGCTCTTCCGTATTGAGAAGCATTTCCTGGAGCCACATCTAATAAATCTGCATCTGCTGCAAGTAGTTCAGACTCGATATATTCAAAAAGCTCTTGTCCTGCGATTTCAGGAACTCTTGTAAATCCTACTGGGTCATTTTCTGTAGCAAATGGAGCTCTACTGAATAGATCTAACAAGTGATAATTGGCTAATGCTCTTAACACCCTTGCTTCAGCTCTAAAAGTTCTAACTTCGGCTCTTGTAGCTGCATCTTCACCTCTTTCATCGAGTTTGGCGTCTGTAGTTTGTCTTAAAAACTCATTTGCCAAAGAGATTTCAAAAGTAGCTCTTGCCCAAAAACCAAGAACAATTACATTATTTGCGTCCCAACTATTTCGTTGTATTTGGCGAATACCAGGGTCATTTTCAAAATTCCAGATTACTTCATCTGTCGATAAACTCTGTAGATTAAATAACCCCCTTATGTAGTTTCCGGTACCGGCATCGATTCCTGATAGGTTGGAAGTACCCGGATCGGCTAAACCTACGACAGATAAGTTTCCATAAACTCCACCAATAGCTCTAAGATATCCTCCCGGTTCATTAAAGACGTCATCGGCTAGTAAATCATCATCATCTCTTAATTCGATATCCAGGTCTCCTTCACAAGAAGCGAATAGCCCAATGAAAAGAAATGCGTATAAAAAACTTCTATATAATTTCATTTCTATAATTTTTTAGTATTTGTAGTTTAATCCTAACAAGAAAGTACGTCCTCTTGGAAAGATAGATTGATCTCTACCATCATTTTGGATCTCAGGGTCTAAACCAGAATAATCTGTGATAATGAATGCATTTTGCACTCCCGCCCATAAACGAAGACTAGAAACTCCTTTCATTACATCTCTTAGGGTATATCCCAGAGTAATATTATCCATTCTTACAAAGGAAGCATCTTCTACATAGTAATCTGATTGGATTACATCTGGAGTGCTACGGAAATTTGTTTCTAATAGGCTCGTTGGAGCATTACTGAATACATTTCTAAATAAATTTCCTGTTTGAGCATTTGCTGATGCCACATTATTATAGACTTCATTACCAATAACAGCCCTTAGGTTGAAACTAAAATCGAAATTGTAAAAATCTACTCTCGATTGAAGCCCCATTAAAAAATCGGGGTTTGTTTTTCCAGATACATACCTATCGTTATTATCTACCACACCGTCACCGGTAAGATCAGCATATGCCCCTTCAATTGGTCTTCCATTTGAGTCATATACTTGAGCAAATGTAAAGAATGAAAGGGGGGCTTCACCTTGTCTGCGAATTTGAATATTATTTCCTGTTCCTCCATCGATTCCTCCTAGAAGAATATCTTGTCCAAATGCTAACTCATTGATTTCTTGATTTAGATAAGAAACATTATAGCTAACATTCCAGTTTACATTTTCATTTCTAACTATGTCGGCACCTATCGAGAATTCGATACCTTCAGTAGTTAATTTTCCGATATTTTGTAATCCTTGGTTAGAGAAGTTAACTCCATCTGGTACGGGAGCTTCAGATAACAAGTCGTTGGATTCTTTTCTAAATACATCAACAGAACCAGATATTCTGTCATTAAAGAAACCGTAATCCAAACCAACATTATATTCTGTAATCTTCTCCCACTCAATATCTTCATTTCTAAATTGAGCTTGAACAATATTTACAACTTGGCCGTTAAGGATATATTGTGTATTCTGGTTACTTCCAGAATATCTCTCCAGATATCTGTCAGCAGCAATACCACCTTGTTGTCCGGTAACACCATATCCTAATCTTAATCTAAGGTTGCTTAACGTAGAAGAGTTTTTCAAGAAGTTCTCTTCACTAATTTGCCATCCAAATGAGGCGGCAGGAAAATATCCCCAACGATTGTCTTCGCCAAATTTTGATGAACCATCTCTACGGATCGATCCGGTTAAGAAATACTTATCATTGATTTTTAAATTTGCTCTGGCGAAATAAGCAATTAAAACTTCATCTGCTGGAATAAATACTTCAGGGACTCTTGTTGGATCTCTTTGTTCCTCAGTTTTAAACTCTTCAGCTTCAAATTTTTGATAAGAATATCCGGCAGTAGTTTCTAAATTTACACTTCCAAATGTTTTATTATATATAAAGTATGCATCCAATAACCTGTTTTCAGTATCAAATTCTGTGTCTGTTTTTGAACCTAAGAAGTCACCATTGGTTGCGTTAAAACCGGTAGCAGCATTTTCAGGTTTTTCCTGGAACCTACTTGTTTCGCTAACATCAATACCAAGATTCAATACAGCTCTAACATCTGGTAGAAAGTGTAACTGATAATCAAACTTTGCATTACCATAATATCTTCTTACGTTAGCGATATTACGAGTTTGTAATAAATTGGCAACAGGGTTTCTTTGAACATTTGGTATTGCTATTCCTGTGGTAGCATCGGTATATTCAAAAAATCCTCCATATTGAGAAGTTGGATCTAAAACTGGTTGAGTCGGATCAAAAGTAATCGCATCTCTTTCTACACCTTCTGCAAATCTATTCTTTTCGAAATTCAGATTCGCATTTACATCTATTTTTAAGTGATTGTTAAAAAGACGAGGGTTTAAAGAAAGTGAAGTAGTTGTTCTTTCAAACTTGGATGTTTTTCTTAAACCTTCTTGATCCGAACGGTTTACAGAAACTCTTGTAGGTAGTATCTGTAAGATTGATCCACTTACAGAAAGATTGTGTTGAGAAGAAAAAGCATCGCGATAAATTTCGTCTTGCCAGTCTGTATTTGCTGTTCCAAGTTCAGATACTCGGTTAGGAAAATTTTCAGCAATTAAAGCTCTATACTCATCACCAGAAAACACATCAACTTTGTTATCTACAGTAGTAACACTCGTTTGGGTATCCAGACTTACTTGTAAGTTTTTCTTTCCTTTTTTTGTGGTAATTATTATAACCCCGTTTGCACCTCGGTTACCATAAATTGCGGCCGAAGAAGCATCCTTCAAAACAGAAAATGATTCAATATCATTAGGGTTAATTGCAGAAAGAATTGATCTTGATCCATTATCATCGTCACTTGGATCATTAACTGGTAAACCATCAATCACAATAAGAGGATCATTTGATGCATTCAAAGAAGCACCTCCTCTAATTCTGATTTGCGAGTTTCCTGCAGGTCCACCGTTAGTATTGATATTTACACCTGCAACGCGACCTGTGAATAAATTTTCGGCGGTAACGTTATTACCAGCGTTAAAGTCTTCAGATGTTACCAAGGCTACAGAACCTGTTAAATCTTTTTTTCTCGAAGCACCATAACCAATAAGAACTACTTGTTCCAGTTCTGCTGCATCTTCTTGTAATACAATGTCAATTGTTCCCTGACCGGAATAAACAACTTCCTGAGGTGTAAAACCAACATATGAGAACGTAATGATATCCCCATCGTTTACATTGTTTAAAGTATAATTTCCATCAAAATCGGAAGAAGTTCCGTTTGTGGACTCTTTAACAATGATATTTACACCTGGAATGGGTTGGCCATTTCCAGCATCAGTCACCGTTCCCGTTACAGTCGACTGAGCAAAAAAGCTCATCGGTATCAACCACAATAAAAACAATGCGCTTTTAGTAAATGTTTTCATACAAATTAAATTAGTTTTTGATTGTTTTAAGTCTTATATTTTCACTTTCTGCATCCAAAGTATGTAAATTTTACGTTAAATCTTCAATGAGTATGTAGTCGAAACCTTACGAAAACGTTTGCGTGTGGAAAACTTTTAAAATTTCGTTAAAATTTTAAGTACGGTTATGTTCATTTAACATATTTTCGCGCCAAAATTTGATGTATAAATAAAAAAAGAGGGGAGAAAATGCATTATTACAATTATGTTTTGTATGTCCGGAAATTGAGAGGATAAAGTGTTTTAATATTTCTTCAGATCTTTAAACAATTAGAAACTAACAGACAAAACAAATGAAACAAAAAGTTACGTTAAAACAAATAGCAAAAGAACTAGATGTTTCTATTTCTACCGTGTCTAAGGCGCTTAAAGACAGTGTAGAGATAAGCTTAGATACTCGTCAAAAGGTTAAAGCCTTCGCTAAACTGTATAATTATAAACCTAATAACATTGCATTAAGTCTAAAGAATAGGAAGACTAAGACTATTGGGGTGATTATTCCAGAGATAGTACACCATTTCTTTACAACAGTTATTGGAGGTGTCGAGAAAGTAGCCAATGAAAAGGGGTACAATGTAATTATATGTTCGTCAAATAATTCTTTCGATAAAGAGGTAATTAATATGGAAATGCTTGCGAGCGGTAGTGCTGACGGATTTATATTATCGGTGGCAAAGGAGACTCAACTAAAAAAAGATTATCACCACATTGAAGAAACTATGAGTCAGGGAATGCCAGTGGTACTCTTTGATCGTATCATAGATGAAGTGGTGTGTGATAAAGTAATTATAGATGATGCTAAAGGGGCTCAAACGGCTACAAATCATTTGCTTACCATAGGGTGTAAGAAAATAGCAATCCTTACAACAGTTGATTATATCAGCGTTGGAAAATTAAGAACCAATGGTTATTTAAGGGCACTAAGAGCTTACGATATTCCAGAAAAAGAGGAATATGTGTTAAAAATAGAAGATATTGATAATTGTGAGACCGAAATCTCTGAATTTCTAAAGGATAAGGATATTGATGCGGTTTTTGCTGTAAATGAATTATTTGCAGTTACAGCTATTAAAGTTCTTAATCAACAAGGAAAAAAAGTACCAGATGATATTGCTGTAATAGGATTTACCGATGGAATTTTGTCCAAACATTTTATACCTAGTTTGACCACCATTAGTCAACATGGAGAGGATATGGGGATAAGGGCGGCAAAACTACTAATTGATAAACTTGAAGGAGATGATGAAGTGACCGAAGAATATAGAACAGTTATTATAGATACTAGTTTGGTGCAACGACAATCTACAAAAAAAATTAAAGAGTAACTCTTTAATTGAAAAATTATAATATCTTTGACCCCAGTCAAAACTTATATTTTCACTTTCTACATTTTTTAATAAGTTTTGATAAGTCATGCGCTTATCAGTGTAATAATTAAATTTCACTTAATGAACAAGCGTAAGTTAAGTTTCTGGGAGATTTGGAACATGAGTTTCGGTTTCTTGGGAATTCAATTCGGTTTTGCATTGCAAGGCGGATTTATGTCTAGAATTTTCCAAACCTTAGGAGCAGAAAAGGATGCAATACCTTTGTTATGGATTGCAGCCCCTTTAACTGGTTTGTTGGTACAGCCTATAATAGGATACCTAAGCGATAGAACTTGGAGCCCTAGATGGGGTCGCCGTAGACCTTATTTTTTAATCGGGGCGATTTTAAGTTCTATAGCTCTGTTTTTAGTACCGCATTCTCCTGTGCTATGGGTTGCCGCTGGATTTCTATGGATTTTAGATGCTTCAATTAATATTTCGATGGAGCCTTTTAGAGCATTGGTGGCAGATAAATTACCAGAATCTCAACGCTCTTACGGTTTCGTTACGCAAACGCTTATCATTGGTATAGGTACATGGGTAGCTAGTAATTTACCTTGGATGGTGTCACAAATGGGGGTTAGCGATGCTGCTCCAAATGGTGTAGTTCCTATGTCTGTAAAAGTAGCATTTGCTATTGGGGGTTTTGTTTTTCTTGCCAGTATTCTTTATACGGTTTTTACAACAACAGAATATCCTCCAGAAGATATGGAAGAATTCGAGCGGGAGAAAAAGAAAAAGAATCAGTTTATACCAGATATTATTAATAATATCGGTAGTATGCCGTTAACAATGAAAAAATTGGGATTGATTCAGTTTTTTAGTTGGTTTGCCTTTTTTACCATGTGGAGTCTTGCTAATCCTGCATTGACAGAGCATGTGTTTCAGGCACCTGTGCCTGTTGAGACGGCATTCGATATGAATGTTCCAGAATCGGCCAAGGCATATGAGGTTGCAAATACGGCTTTCCAAAAAGCATCAAATGATGTAGGACGATACATGGGAATTTATGGATTATCGTCAATGGCATTTGCTTTGATTCTAACGTTTTATACCTCTAAAAGAAGAATTAACAGAAAGTTGGTTCATCTGGCATCTTTAGTATTAGGAGGTATAGGTTTTATATCTATGTATTTTATCCCTTCTCCAGAATGGTTAAGCCTATCATTTACTTTAGTAGGTTTTGCTTGGGGAAGTATTTTATCGATGCCATATGCAATGTTATCAAGCTCTGTTGATCCAAAAAAGATGGGGGTTATTATGGGGATTTTCAATATGTTTATTGTGATACCTCAGATTATTGCTGCCATTGGTGGCGTAAATTTTGCCTATAAGCTTATCGGAAGCGAAACGATTAACGCAATGATTGTTGCAGGAATAAGTTTAATAATTGCAGGTTTTTGTAACTTGTTGATTACTAATAAGGATGCTATAACGTATAATCCAAAAGAAGCAATAGAATAATGAAGAAAGGATTTATATTTGATCTCGATGGTGTTATTGTAGACACCGCAAAATATCATTTTTTGGCTTGGCAGAATCTTGCCAATAGTTTAGGGATTTCTTTTTCTGAAGAACAAAATGAACAACTAAAAGGAGTTAGCCGAGTACGATCTTTAGAAAAAATTTTAGAATGGGGTAACAAAACCATTTCAGAAGAAGAATTTACGAGATTAATGCATGAAAAAAATGAAGAGTATCTAAATTACATTTCGAAAATGGATACTTCAGAGATTTTACCGGATGTTCCCAGAGTATTGGATTATTTAATGAAAGAACAACAAGCAATAGCATTGGGTTCTGCTAGTAAAAATGCCAGAATTATTCTTGAAAAGGTAGAACTTAAAAATAAGTTTCATGCAATAGTCGATGGGACCAATGTTTCTAAAGCAAAACCAGATCCAGAAGTATTTCTTATTGGAGCTCAGGAACTTGGTATTTCACCAGGAGATTGTGTGGTATTTGAAGATTCTGTTGCAGGAATTCAAGCCGCCAATGTAGCTAATATGATAAGTATAGGTATAGGTGACCCTAGTGTATTGGGAGAGGCAGACTATGTTTTTAAAGATTTTACAGAAATAAAAGAAGAGTTTATAAATAATTTGGTTTCGGCCAAAAAAGTTTAGAAGAAGATGAATCAGGATTATATAAAACCAGATAACTGGTCGATTATCGAAGAGGGATTTGATGTAGAACGAGTTAAATCCTCGGAAAGCCTTTTTAGTATAGGTAATGGAGCAATGGGACAACGAGCTAATTTTGAAGAAGCCTATTCTGGTCCGACTTTTCAAGGAAGTTATATTGCCGGAGTTTATTATCCGGATAAAACAAAAGTGGGTTGGTGGAAAAATGGATACCCAGAATATTTTGCTAAGGTACTTAATGCACCCAATTGGATTGGTATTAATGTTACTATTAATGGAGAAAAACTTGATCTTTATAGAAGTAAATCTGTGACCAATTTCAGAAGAGAACTTAATATGAAAGAAGGTTGGTATAAACGTTCTTTTAATGCCGTTCTCATGAATGGTGTCGAGATTGCTATCGAGTCTACTCGTTTTCTTAGCTTGGATCTTGATGAAGTTGGGGCTATTAGATATGAAGTGACGCCAATTAATCAAGACGTCGAGATCGTATTTACTCCCTATCTTGATTCTGGTATTACCAATGAAGATACCAATTGGGATGATAAATTCTGGGATACTTATGATCTTTCTCATAGTGGAGATTCTGCCTACATCCTATCAAAAACTATGAAAACCGAATTCCACGTTTGTACAGGAATGTTAAATCAGGTTTTTGTAGATCATACTAAAAAAGATGTTTACCCAAAAGTTGAAACCAATGGTACTTATGTAAATCTTAGTTATGAGTTAGAGGTTGCCAAAGGAAAAACGGCTTCAATAGTTAAGTTTGGAGGATATACTGTTTCCCTTAATCATAAACAAGAAGATTTGGTTACTGCAAGTACTACAGTGCTCAAACAAGCGTCAGATTCAGGATTTGACGCATTGTTAGATCTTCAAAAACAAGCGTGGTCAAAAATTTGGGAAATGGCTGATATCGCTATAGAAGGTGATGTAAAGGCTCAACAAGGTATTCGATTTAATATTTTTCAGTTAAATCAGACATATCTGGGTAAGGATCCAAGATTAAATATTGGCCCCAAAGGATTTACAGGTGAGAAATATGGAGGTAGTACCTATTGGGATACCGAAGCATATTGTATTCCATTCTATATGGCTACCAAAGATCAAGTAGTAGCACGTAATCTTTTGACATATCGTTATCAACATCTTGACAAAGCCATTGAAAATGCAGAAAAACTTGGCTTTACCAATGGAGCTGCATTGTACCCAATGGTAACTATGAATGGAGAGGAGTGTCATAACGAATGGGAAATTACTTTCGAAGAAATTCATCGTAATGGAGCCATGACCTTTGCGATCTATAATTATCATCGCTATACGGGAGATTATAGTTATATACCAGAAAAAGGGTTAGAAGTAATGATTGGTGTAGCGCGTTTCTGGCATCAAAGAGCTACATTCTCTACCGATAAAAATAAATATGTAATTCTTGGAGTTACCGGTCCAAACGAATATGAAAACAACATAAATAACAATTGGTATACAAATTACCTGGCTAAATGGTGTATTGATTATTGCGTCGAGAATATCAAAAAAGTAAAGGACGAATACAGTAGTGACTATAAAAGAATCATTGAAAAGACTAAACTTACTCAAGAAGAAATCGATTCGATGCTTGAAGTAGCAAACAAGATGTATTTCCCATATTCTGAAAAACATCAAGTGTATTTGCAGCAGGATGGATTCTTGGATAAAGAGCTTATTACTGTAGCAGATCTTGATAAATCTCAAAGACCAATCAATCAAAAATGGAGCTGGGATCGCATTTTACGTTCACCATATATCAAACAAGCTGATACTTTACAGGGCTTTTATATGTTCGAAGATCATTTTACGAAAGAAGAATTAGCCAAACATTTTGATTTCTATGAGCCATTTACGGTACATGAATCTTCCTTATCTCCTTGTGTGCATAGTATTCAGGCAGCAGCTTTAGATAGAATGGATCAGGCATACACGTTCTACCTAAGAACTTCAAGGTTAGATCTAGATGACTACAACAAAGAGGTAGAAGAAGGACTGCATATCACTAGTATGGCTGGAACTTGGATGAGTATTGTTGAAGGGTTTGGAGGACTAAGAATCAAGAACGACAGACTATCTTTTACGCCTAAAATTCCAAAAGAATGGAAAGGTTATACTTTTAATGTCAATTTCAGAAATCAGATACTTAAGGTTAATGTTTCTCAACAAGGAACTTCTTTTAATCTAGAAGGAGATCAGGAATTGATGATTTATGTAGATGGGAAAGAATTCAAAATCTCTCCCGATAGTTTAATTACTGTGTAACCAAATTATGAGACAATGTAAACACCCCGAAAACTTTTGTTTTTGGGGTGTTTGTTTCTATACAAAATCAGATCACACGAAAATAATATAAATAAAAATGAAAAGTAAACTAATCATACTGTTGTCTTGCTTTTTCATAGGGCTATCTTATGGTCAAATTGAAAAAATAGAACCTCCCTTTTGGTGGAGTGATATGAATCACAATCAACTTCAATTATTATGTTATGGGAAAGAGATTTCTAAATATAATGTGCAGATTGAAGGGGTGACCATTAGTGACGTTACAAAGACTGAAAATCCTAATTACCTTTTTGTAACTATGGATACTAAAGGAATAAAACCAGGCAATATTTCTATAAATTTTAAAGAAAATGATAAGGTGATATTCTCTCAACCTTATGAGTTTAGATCAAGAAGAGAAAATTCTTCACAACGAAAAGGCTTTGATAGTAGCGATGTTATATATCTCATTATGCCCGATCGATTTGCCAATGGTGATCCTAACAATGATTCCCATCCAGAAACTGTAGAAAAAGCTGATCGATCAAATCCAGGGGGTCGTCATGGAGGCGATATCCAAGGTGTGATTGATCATTTGGATTACCTTAAAAATTTAGGAGCAACTGCTCTATGGAGTACTCCGTTATTAGAAGATAATGAACCCGTTTATTCTTATCATACCTATGCACAAAGTGATTTGTATAAAATAGATCCGAGATACGGTACCAATGAAGATTATAAACGTCTGGCTACAGAAATGCATAAGTTAGATATGAAGCTTATCATGGATTATGTGACCAATCATTGGGGATCAAAACATTGGATGATCAGGGATTTACCTGCCAAAGATTGGATTCACCAATGGCCAGAAGGTTTTAGGCGTAGTAACTATCGCATGACGACACAGTTTGATACTAATGCTTCAAAAGTAGATGCAAAGGGTTGTATGGATGGATGGTTTGATACTACAATGCCAGATATGAATCAAAGCAATCCATTACTTCTTAATTATATTATTCAGAATGCCATTTGGTGGATAGAATATGCAGACTTAGACGGTTTCAGGGTGGATACCTATTCTTATAATGATAAACAAGGAATTGCCCAATGGACCAAGGCTATTATGGATGAATATCCAAACTTTAATATTGTTGGTGAAGTGTGGATGCATGATCAGGCACAAATGTCGTATTGGCAAAAGGATAGTAAGATTGGGGCAATAGACAATTTTAATTCAAACTTACCATCGGTAATGGATTTTACATTGCACGATGCGCTAATGGTAGTGTTTAATGAGGATGAAGGTGCCTGGGATAAAGGCATGATTAAAGTATACGAAAATTTCACAAACGATTTTCTATACCCCGATATCCATAACATATTAGTATTTCCGGGTAATCACGATACCAACCGCATTAATGAAATATACCAAGGGGATATTGATAAATACAAAATGGCGATGACTTTGATATTTACAACTCGTGGTATTCCGCAAATTTATTATGGCGATGAATTGGGAATGTTAGGTAATCGAGATAAAAAAGGAGATGGAGATATTCGTCGAGACTTTCCGGGTGGTTGGAAAGGTGATAAACAGAATGCTTTTCTATCTTCAAAAACAAAAGGAGGAAGAACAAACGATCAAGAAGCATTTCATTCATTTACTAAAAAAGTACTGAATTGGAGAAAAAATACCCCAGTAATCCATTCAGGAAAATTATTACAGTTTATACCTTTTGATAACGTGTACGTATACTTTAGATATAATCAGGAAAAAAGTGTAATGATCGTTATCAATAACAATACTAAAGAGCAGAAAATTGATATAGCACGTTTCAAAGAAGGTTTAAAAGACTTTAAAATAGGAACCGATATTATCACAGACTCTAATATCGATGTTACAGAAGACTTTACAATAAAATCAAAAACTTCGATGATACTCGAATTAAAATAATAAAACATACCAATGAAAAAAATATATGTAAGCCTATTGGCTATAGGAATCCTAGCTTCTTGCGGAAAAGCGCAAAAAGAAGAAGCGACTACAACAGAAACTGAAAGCACCGAGGAAGTTAAAAACACACTGCAGCCTGTAAATGATGCCATGATGGAAAATGCAGTTATTTACGAAGCTAATATCCGTCAGTATTCCGAAGAAGGTTCTTTTAAGGCATTTACCAAAGATATCCCGGTTTTAAAACAATTAGGAGTTAAGGTCCTTTGGTTAATGCCTATTTACCCAATCTCTACAACCAAAAGTAAAGGGTCTCTTGGAAGTTATTATGCGGTTTCAGATTATACCAAAGTGAATCCAGAGTTTGGTACTCTTGAAGATTTTAGAGAATTGGTGAAAACAGCACATGATAATGGGATTTATGTGATTCTTGATTGGGTAGCCAATCATACCGGTTGGGATCATGTTTGGTTAAAAGAACACCCAGAGTATTATACAAAAGATAAAGAAGGGAATATCACACATACAGTAGATACCGATTGGACAGATGTCGCAGATCTTAACTATGATAACACAGAGATGCGCGAACAGATGAGAAAAGATATGATGTATTGGGTTAAAGAAGAAGGTATAGATGGTTTTCGTTGTGATGTAGCCGGAATGGTACCAGTAGATTTTTGGGATAAGACCGTTGCCGAGCTTAAAAAAATTAAACTTTTGTTTATGCTTGCCGAGGGCTGGGAGCCAGAACTTATGGTACATGCATTCGACATGGGATATGGCTGGGATACGCATCACAAAATGAATGATATTGCTCAAGGCAAAGCCAATGCAAAGGAGTGGGACAAAAGAATGATCCAAATCGATACAATGTATGCCAAGGATGATATTCTTATGAATTTCACTTCTAATCATGATGAGAATTCCTGGAACGGAACGGTGCAGGAAAGAATGGGAGATGCTGCAGCAATGTTTTCAGCGCTTTCATATGTAGCGCCAGGAATGCCATTGATTTATTCTGGTCAAGAATATGATATGGATAAACGTTTATTATTCTTCGAAAAAGACACAATTATTAAGAAGAAAGGAAAATTCTTCCCATTATATGAAAAACTTGGGAAGTTAAAGAATACTAATCCAGCCCTTAATGGCGGTAAAAATGCAGCATCTTATACTCGTATTAAAACTTCCGATGATGCTAAAATCTTAGCATTTAAGAGGGAAAAAGAAGGGAATAAAGTGGTTTTTATTGCTAATATGACAAAGGAGGCAGTGAAAGCTAGTATCGAGTACCAAGGGAAATTCAAAGATTATTTGTCTGAAACTGAAGTAGAACTAAAAGTAGGTGAGGTTCATAGTCTTGGAGCTTGGGAATATAAGATACTTATTCAGGAATAATAAAAAAAGAAATATCATTTTTGAAAAAACGATCCATAACTATGGATCGTTTTTATTTTTTATACAATTTTTGGGAGTAATACACTTTCTAAATTCTTATTTTAAAATATTGCTTTAATCTTAACGTAATCTATGAAAATGTGTTAAAATATCCCCTTTTTTGTCAGTAATTACTGAATTTATCAACCGAAAACGTTTTAGTTTTTTAGCAAATTAGGTTATTAGTTTCAATAACGATAGTTTTGGCTTCAATGACAAAGAAAGTTGAAAATATAGCCGTTTTAACCTCAGGGGGTGACGCTCCTGGAATGAATGCTGCCATACGCGCAGTAGTGCGATCATGCAGTTATTATAATGTAAAGTGTTTCGGTATTTATAAAGGTTATGAAGGCCTTATTAATAACGAAATTGAGGAACTTAATGCCCGTTCTGTAAGAAATATAATTAACAAAGGAGGGACATTTCTTAAATCTGCTCGTTCAAAAGAATTTAGAACGGTAGAAGGAAGACAAAAGGCCCATGAAAATCTTATCAAAAACAACATAGATGCACTAGTTGTAATTGGTGGAGATGGAAGTTTTACTGGAGCTTTAAAATTATCGGAAGAGTATAATTTTCCGGTTGTAGGAATACCAGGTACAATTGATAATGATATTAATGGTACTGATTATACTATTGGATATGATACTGCACTTAACACTGTGGTAGAAGCCATTGATAAAATTCGAGATACAGCAAGTTCTCATAATCGACTTTTTCTTATCGAGGTTATGGGGCGTGATGCTGGTGATATTGCCTTGAATGCCGGAATTGGAGCAGGTGCTGAAGAAATTTTAATTCCCGAAGAAAATATGGGAGTTGATAGACTCATCGAATCATTACGAAAGAGTAAAAAGACCGGAAAAACTTCAAGTATAATTGTAGTTGCAGAAGGAGATAAATCTGGAAAAAATATTTTTGAATTAGGCGAGTATGTTGAAGAAAACCTGGATGATTATGAAGTTAGAGTTTCTGTATTAGGGCATATTCAGCGTGGCGGAGCACCTAGTTGCTATGATCGTGTACTGGCAAGTAAATTGGGTGTTGGAGCAGTAGAAGCGTTATTAGAAGGTAAAAGCGAAGTGATGATAGGTATTGTGCATAAAGCAGTAACTATCGTACCTCTTACTACTGCCTTGGACAAAAGATTACATAAACATGATGGATTAATAAAAGTAGCCGATATAACTTCGGTTTAGTTTCACCTATATTATAACCACATTTTAAAATTAAACAACTAAATTTTTAGATATGAGTACGTTAAAAATTGGAATTAACGGTTTCGGAAGAATTGGAAGAATTGCCTTTAGAATTGCTTCTAAAAGAGATAACATAGAGATTGTAGCAATTAATGATTTATTAGATGTTGAACATTTAGCTTATCTATTAGAATATGACTCTGTACACGGTAGATTTGATGGAACGATCGAGGTTAAAAACGGAAATCTTGTTGTAAACGGTAATGAAATTCGTGTTACTGCAGAGCGCAACCCCGAAGATCTTAAATGGGATGCTGTAGGAGTAGATGTTGTGATGGATTGTACAGGAATATTTACTACGTTAGGTACCGCCGATGCTCACCTTAAAGCAGGAGCAAAGAAAGTAGTTATTTCGGCACCTTCAAAAGATGCTCCAATGTTTGTAATGGGAGTAAACCATAACGATGTTAAAGCTTCTGATACTATAGTTTCTAATGCGTCTTGTACTACAAACTGTTTGGCTCCTTTGGCCAAGGTAATCGATGATAACTTTGGTATTGAAGAAGGGTTAATGACTACAGTTCATGCTGCTACAGCTACACAAGCTACTGTAGATACGCCATCAAAAAAGAACTATAGATTAGGGCGTAGTGCTTTGAATAACATCATTCCTTCAACTACTGGAGCTGCAGTAGCTGTTACTAAAGTAATCCCTGCATTAAAAGGAAAGTTAACAGGAATGGCATTTAGAGTACCTACTGCAGATGTTTCTGTAGTTGATCTTACTGTAAAAACCAAGAAATCTGTATCTTATGATGAACTTAAAGCAGTTGTTAAAAAAGCTTCAGAAAATGAATTAAAAGGTATATTAGGGTATACAGAAGAAGACGTAGTATCTCAAGATTTTGTTGGAGAGTCACAAACTTCTGTTTTTGATGCTAATGCAGGTATTGCACTTAATGATAATTTCTTCAAATTAGTATCTTGGTACGATAATGAATATGGATATTCTACTAAGTTAGTTGATCTGTCAACTCACGTAGGTAATTTATAATATTATTTTAGCCCCGAATTTCGGATTTGGGGCTTATTTTCTTTGCTAACAACAAATAAGTTTTCAAATGATTTTATTAGCTGACGGTGGTTCTACAAAATGCGATTGGATTCTTCTTGATGAGTCCGGAGAAATCGTTTTTAAAACCCGTACAGAGGGATTAAACCCTGCTGTGTTCGAAAAATCCTTGCTTGAAGAAAGAATTAGAGCCAACGAAGAGCTTTCTTCGTATCGTGAGAAAATTGATGCCGTACATTTCTACGGGGCTGGCTGTGGTACAAAAAAACCTGCAGCGATGTTAAAAAAAGTCTTTGAAGATTTCTTTACAAGTGCAGAAATTGTTGTTAAAGAAGATATGGTAGCTGCAGTTTATGCAGCAACCACAGAACCTGGTATTGTATGTATTTTGGGTACAGGCTCAAATAGCTGTTATTATGATGGAGACAATATCCATATGGCAGTAGATTCTTTAGGATATATCTTGATGGATGAAGCCAGCGGGAATTACTTCGGAAAAAGATTAATACGGGACTATTACTACAAAAGAATGCCGCCCGAAGTGGCATCAGAATTTGAGAAGCGTTTTGATCTTTCTTCAGATGCTATTAAAGAGAACCTGTATAAAAAAGATAATCCTAATACGTATTTGGCATCTTTTGCAGAGTTTATCTTTACTAGTGAGCGTAATGGGTATTTTTATAAAATCATTACTGAAGGTATTCAGGAATTTGTTGAAAATAGAGTATTATGTTTTCCTGAAGCTCAAAATGTGCCAATTCATTTTATTGGTTCTATAGCTCATTTCAGCGAAGATATTATTAGAGCAGCGGTTTGGCCATATCATTTAACGGTAGGTAATATAGTAAGAAGACCTATTGACGGTATTATTGATTATTACCGTAATGAGGTGATAAAAAAAAAGCCAAATAAGGTGTAAATAAAACGGAACTCTACAGGTTGTAATTTAATGTTATTCGTGTTCCTTTTTCTGGGGTAGAATTAATAAACAATCTTCCGTTAATATAATTCATTCGTTCTTTCATAAAGAATAATCCCATTCCGCCTTCTGCGTTATTGCTAGGTTTTGAGGGAACATCTTTAATATTGAAGCCTTTCCCATTATCATCAATAGTAATACTTAATACAGTATTTGAGTGATTAATGGTGACTATAATAAAATCAGAATTCGCATATTTGATAGCATTGTTTACGGCTTCTTGGGTAACTCTGTACAAATTTGTTTCTACCAGCGTATCAAAACGTTGATCAAAATCTGATTTGTTTTCGAAAAGAATATTTTTTCCTGTTAATTTTGATAGCTCTTTAACCATTTTCTGCAGGGCAGTGCTTATCCCGTAATCTTTCAGTTCTGGTGGAGTAAGATTAAAAGTAGCCATTCGGGTACCTTGAATAAGGTCGTTTGATAGTTGCTTGAGGCCCTCAATTTTTTGGGTGGTTTTTTCTATGTTTTTTAGGTTAATAGACTCGATGTTAAATTTTAAAGCAGTTAACATTTGCCCGATGCTATCATGTATCTCCTTGGCAATTCTTTTTCTTTCTTCTTCTTGAGCTTCAACAATCTGACTTGCATTTGACTTTTGTAATTCTTCTTTTTCCTTATATCTAGAGGCGTTCAATCGTTCAACTTCATTTTGTGCTTCTTTTCGTTTAGAAATATCAGAACAAAGTACGAGTCGTTCAGACATGCCAGACTCTTTATATATAGTATGGATAGATATATCTAACCAAATATGTTTTCTTGATTTGGTTTTAAACTCAAACTCTTCATTAAAAACTCCTCCTTTGTTTTGAGAGATCAAGGTTAACAATCTATTTTTTTCTACTTCGCCTAAATCCATTAGTTCTGCTAGATTTTGGTTTTCGTATTCTTGTTTTTTGTCCAAAAGTTTAGCGAAGCGTTCTCCCAAACTTTTAATCATGCCATCTTCATCAACTCTGGCATAAAGTAGTGTTTGATCTATTGCTCTTGTTAAGGCCAATAATTCTTGAACATTTTGCTCTTGTACTTTTCTTAACTCTCCGGCGCGAGCGGCCATATCTTGAGCTTTTTGCTGAGAGTATAATAAATTAGAAATTGTCTTTTTTATGCTTAAGGCAACAGGTCTGAATAGCAAGAAAAATTCAAAAACGAGAATAAGAATGATGAGACCAAATAGAATGTATTCGATTCGTTTTAAACTCGCAACTTTTTGTTTGGCTTCTTTGTCATACTGAAATACAATAGCATCCATTTGCTGTAAAAAAAGTGGTTCTTTTGCTATTATTGCATGGATATGAGATTTTAATCTATTCTGGTTGACAGTATCTGTTTTGGCCAAATTCAAAATAGTCAAACTGTTTTGGTAAATCGTTTGAAAATAAGGATCCAAAACAGTAAACATTTTTTGTATTTCTGTACTGTCTTCTGTACTTCTCTGAGATTCGTTATACTCAATCAAAACTTCATGAGATTCTCTCCATAATTCGATGGTAGCTTCAAGCTCTGGAATATATTCGCTTTTAGATTTTCGAAATTCGAAATCGGACAATAAAAGAACTTCTTTAGAAATTTTTTGACTAAGCATCCTTTGCCTACCAGAAATATTTATAATTCGAGAATCATCTATCTGAGAATTGAGATATTTCTGTATGAAAAACTGCGCACCAATAGTAAATAACCCAATGGCCCCTAGAGCAATGATATAAATTTTACTTAGGCGCCCAAAAGTTTGGTGATCTAATGATTCTCTTTTTGTCAAGGTAATATTATGCTAGTGCTTGTTGAATCAAAGCTAGTGCTTTTTCAGAATATGATAATGCAAGAGCTGCTTTATGTCCTTTTTCAGACATTTTTCTCCAGGTTTTTTGTAATATATCGATAACTTTTTCATCGCTATGCTTTACCAAAAACTCTTCATAGTAATATTCTAGAAAGACAAGACAGATTACATCTTCCAGGGTTTGAGTTCCCTCATCTTTTTTTAGTTTCTTTTTTTGAAGTAAAAATGATACTCTTTCGATAATATCATCGTCATATCCAACTTCTTGAAGAATTGTTGAAGCTTTTGAAGCATGAAATTTCTTAAGTTCCTCTCTCCATTTCAGATAACCAACTCGATCCATGGGATATCTATCTCTCGAGATTTCCCAACGACAGATATGCTGTGATCTTGCAGCGAGTTTTAAGGCTGCAGATGCATTCGGTTCAAAATCCCCTAGAGTCTTGGTCATTCGTTGTCCATAAATTAATTCTTTAGGAATCAAATCACCATTTACTTTTTCAGAATTAGGATCTTTAGCGTTAGCTTCATCAAATAATTTGTAAGCTTCGAGCAATAATTTCTCAGACGACATAAATAGTTTATAATTGGTAAGCTAACAAAGTTAGTACTTTTTGTGCCCTAATCAAACAATCCTTTATTCTGAAAAACCTATATATACAATGTCTTTTTCAATTTTTACAGGGTAAGTTGCAATAGGGTTGAGGTCACCATTTAAATTTTCTCCATTCTCGAGAGAAAAAGTCTTTTTGTGCATCGGACACGCTACTTTAGGAATACCATTTTGATCACCAATCATTCCTCTGCTAAGAACCATTTCCATCTTGTGGGGGCAAACATTTTGACATGCATACCATTTGTTTTTTCTTTCGAAATTAAAAATGGCAATTTGTTTTTCTTTATACTTGATGCATGCACCCCCATTCTTTGGAAAATCACTCACTTTGGCAGCTTGATACCAAATTTTTACGGTTTCTATGGTGGTGGCTTTATATATATCCAAAATCTCTTCCATTTTGTCTGTTGTTTTAAATTATCTCTTGTTTTGAAAAATGATGTATTTACTTCCAAAGTTTTGGCATTTTTTGGTCCCTTAGAGGAACAAAAACAAGATTGTCATCGGGTTCATCACTGTTGAGAAAATGGTTAAAACGTTTCATAATTTCTTCATCTTGTATGGCTTGGGTCCACTCACATTGAAAGTTGTGCACCAATGTTGCCATTTCGACTTCGAGTTCTTCAACCAACCCAAGAGAATCTTTAATTACAACTTCTTTTAGATATCCGATACCTCCCTCAAGTTTATCCAGCCATTTGGCAGTTCTTTCTAAAGGAGCCGCAGTTCTTATGTAAAACATTAAAAATCGATCAAGGTACTTAATGACAGTTTCATTATCAATCTGTTCTGCTAGTAATTCGGCATGTTTTGGGTTCGCTCCACCATTACCACATACGTAAAGATTCCATCCGCCTTCTACTGCAATAACACCAAAATCTTTGCAACGCGCTTCGGCGCATTCTCTAATACATCCAGAAACTCCTCCTTTTATTTTATGAGGAGATCTTAACCCTTTATAACGTTCTTCTAGTTCAATAGCAAAACTTACACTTTCATCCATGCCGTATCGGCACCATGTGGATCCTACGCAACTTTTAACAGTACGCAGTGATTTACCGTAGGCATGTCCACTTTCAAAGCCATTATCAATAAGATCTTTCCATATTTTTGGTAGTTGATCCAGGCGAGCTCCAAAGAAGTCAACACGTTGCCCTCCTGTTATCTTGGTGTATAAATCATATTTTTTACCTACTTCGCCCAAGGCAATTAGTTTATCGGGAGTAATTTCTCCACCTGGTATTCTTGGTACTACAGAGTAAGTCCCATTACGCTGGATATTGGCCAAAAATTTATCATTCGAATCTTGTATTACTTCTTCTTCATTGGCCGTATCTGCATAAATACTGGCCATGATCGATGCGACTACAGGTTTACAGATTTCACATCCGTCTCCTTTTCCATAATGATCCAGTACTTCATCAAATTTTCTATATCCTTTTAACTTTATAATGTCAAAAAGTTCTTGTCGGTTGTATTCAAAATGCTCGCAAATAGTATCTTTTACTTCTTTTCCTAAAGATTTTAAAGTGGCATCTACCAAATCCTTTACCATGGGTTTACATCCGCCACATCCCGTTCCTGCTTTGGTACGGCTAATAACTTCACCAAGATCATTACAACTTCCATCTTGAATGGAATTGCAAATAGCTCCTTTGCTAACACTTTCACATGAACAGATTTGAGCGTCGTCGGGTAGATCCATCACGTCTCCTAGTAAAGAATTATCACCCCCACGACTACCTAGAATCAAATCCTCGGGATCTTCTGGGAGTGCCATAGCTGTATTGTATATCTGGAATAGGGCATTGTAATCCGATGAATCGCCAACTAGAATTCCTCCAAGAAGTTTGGTGCCATCTTCAGAAACATTAATACGTTTATAAACACCTTTTCTTTTGTTTTCATAAACAATGGTATCTATAGTGCTACTTTCTGATAATGCATCTCCAAAACTTGCTACCTCGGTTCCTATGAGTTTTAGTTGTGTAGACATATCAATATGATCTACCATTGTTTTATCGATGTATCCTGTGATTTGAGATACGGCGATATCGGCCATATCATATCCTGGTGCTACAAGACCATAGATCATATTGTTGTATAGAGCAACTTCACCAATTGCATAAATATTATCGTCTGAAGTTTGCATGGTGTTATTTACAATAACACCGCCTCTTAGACCTGTATCCAATCCGCACTCTTTTGCAACCTCGTCTCGGGGTCGAATTCCCGCAGAGATTACAAGCATATCAACTTTTAATTCAGTACCATCTATATATTGTAATCCCTCAATAGCTTTATCTCCTTGAATAAATTCGGTCTGTTTGCTTACGTGAACATGGAGGCCCAGCTCTTCAATTTTTGCCTGAAGCATATCACTACCTCCTTGATCAAGCTGTCTGGGCATTAGTCTAGGGGCAAACTCTACCACATGAGCTTCTAGTCCTAATTCTTTTACGGCATTTGCGGCTTCAAGGCCTAGCAATCCACCGCCAAGTACAGCAGCTTGTATTTTTCCTTCAGATTTCAGTTTTTTAGCATACGCCTCTATAGCTTCAAGATCTTCTATGGTTCTGTATACAAATACTCCTTCTTTTTCTACTCCGGGAATAGGAGGGACAAAAGCCGAAGATCCGGTAGCCAATACCAAATAGTCATAAGAATACTTGGTCCCTCTGTGGTTAGCAACCGTTTTTTCTTCTCTGTTAATTTCGGTAATCATTTCAGAGGTATGAAGATCGATATTGTTTTCTTCATACCAAGATGCACTCGATAAACTGAGATCTTCTGCAGTTTTTCCTGCATAGTACTCACTAAGATGCACACGGTCATAAGCTCGTCTAGGCTCTTCTCCAAAAACTGTTAGCTTGTATTCATTGAATTTTTCAGAGGCTACAAATTTCTCACAAAACTTATAACCTACCATTCCGTTACCAATAACTACTACTTTCTTCATAAATTACGTATTAACATTTCAAAATTAAGTATTAATACGTAATTAAGTTGTAAATAATACGTAATTATGATAGGGTGAAATTGAGAATATCAAAATAATATATAGATAACCCTGCAAAAATCACTTTTGCAGGGTTTACAGGCTAAGAGTTCAAATATTTATTGACCTTCAGCAGGAGCAGGTTTAGCACTCCATTTCAGGAAATTTGGTTTTACAACTAGCATTGCCCACCCCCAATATTGGGCATCTGCTGGATCTGCTACTCCTTTTAGGACTTCCATTGAGTCGGAAGCGAACATATGAGAATACCCGAGTTTTAAAGTAGCGAAGGATAGTAATTTTTGTGTAAAAACGATATCCAATTCTGTTCCTAAATAATCGTCTACGTCATCTCCCAAACTTTCGGCTCCAGCAAAATAATGTGCTTTTATAAGTAGGCTAGATTTCTCCCCAGTTTTGATAACAGTTTTTGCATAAATGTCATTTAACCCAACATTATTGGCATGATTACCTACATAGAAATAATCCATATACCCATTAAACTTGTGGTTGGTACCAAAAATTGGGAAAAAGGATTTAATCTCACCATCACTTCCACCATTATCGTCACCACTAAGCGTTTCAAAACCAAGACCGAATAGGGTTTTTCCTGGTTTGTAATTTATTTCTAACAGGGCGTTGTAGGCGGATAAATCGATATCTTCGGTAAATTCTCCTGTTTGTCCGTAAAGATTGGCTGCTATCGAGAGTCCTTTAGTTGGTTTTGCGACTAAATGTGTTCCAAAAGTTTGACGATTTACAGTACCGTCTACTGGGGTTTGACCATCTGTTGGGTCTAAGTTTTGATAAGAGTTGTTGGCAACAAGTATACTGGCCGAGAATTTTTCCCAGTCTTTATGTAACCAGGCATATATCATTCCTTTGTAATCGAATACGGCTCTTGCATTTCCTCCGTTATTTGGGTCGAACAAAGTTGTTTGTGTACGTACACCGTTTTGATTAAATGCCACACCTATATCTAGTTTAAAGCTTTCTTTGCTGTATTTTAATAAAGCGGCATCATGAAAGCGTCCTTGCATTGCCCAGTCTAAACCACCAAATATTCGTTGATCGTCATAGGATAAGGCTTGTCTACCTAGTTTGGTGGACCACCCATTTCCAAATTTGAAATCGATCCATGCTTGGGCCAGAGAGAAGCTATTATTGTTGTCTGCATTTGCTATTTGTGGAGTGTCTCCCCAAATACTTACGTCTTGTACACTTACAAAGGCAGAAAATTTTTCCTGTTTGTATCCGAATTTTAAACGAGAGCGTTGTTGAACGAATAGGCCAGCGTCAACCCCATCAGAAATAAGAGTCCCAAAACCATTTAAGTATTCTGCTCGAGGTCTTATATCTGCATCAATACTAACCTCTTGTGCTTTTCCCTTTATTGCCATTACTAATAGAAGTAAGGCAAAGTATAACTTGTTTTTCATTTAAAAATAGTTTTTGTTGTTCGGGAATGTGATTACCGAACAAGTTTTGATTCGTCTTTTTTGATAATTCTATTAGTCATTAATTATGATTCAAATCTAAGTATTAATACTTATTTTTTAACTTTTTTTTATGTAAAAATACGTAGGTTTTGTTCACATTTATTTAAATTTACCCAGCTGCTTTTGAATAATTCATATATTTTGTTTATTTGAAAGTAAATATGGTTGTTAAGTAACGAGTTAGAATAAATACATGATAAAAATAGTATTGGTTGATGATCACTTTATGGTTAGGGATGGTATTCGTGCAATCTTGGAAGAAGAGGATGATTATGAGGTTGTAGGTGAAGCATCAAATGGAAATGACGCTATAAACCTGGTGAAGTCTATTAAACCGGATATTGTTATATGTGATATACGTATGCCAGAAATGTCGGGTATCGAAATGGTGCAGAAAATGATGGAAATGAAATTGCTAACCAAATTCGTTATGCTATCCATGCATGATTCTGATGAGTATATTTTACAATCTATTAATGCTGGCGCAGATGGATATCTTCTTAAAGGTGCAAGCAAAGAAGAATTTATGAAAGCACTTTCTATAGTTGGTAGAGGTGAAAAATACTTTAGTGGTGATGTTTCTTCTATTTTGGTAAAAAAGATAAAGTCAGGAGATAGTGTTGGTTCTTTCAATATGAAATCTGAAGCTAATTCTAAAGAAGAAGAATTATCTAATCCTTTTGATTTGACCAAAAGAGAAAACCAAATTTTACGTCTTGCTATTTCTGGAAAAACTAATAAAGATATTGCAGCAGAGCTGAATATAAGTAAACGAACCACCGAGGTTCATCGATTTAACTTAATGAAAAAGATGGGTGTAAAAAATGTGCTAGAACTTAGTAATAAAGCCAGGGAATATGGTATGATTCCCTAGCTCAATAGTTTTTATTAGGTGCTTTTTGCGATTACTTCATAAATACCGGTAATCTTATTAAAGCTCTTGGTTAAATTATTGGTTGTGTAAAAAACCTCTTCAAGTGGAAATTCACCATTACTAAACTTTCTTTTGTTTGTTTGAAATTTCTCCCACGTTGACATGACGCTTCCTAATTCTTCTTCAATTTCTGTGGTGTTGTAGCTGCTTATTAAGAGATCACCTATAACTCCATCAAATTCTTCAAAAACTTGGTTTAAAACTCTTTTGTATTCTGTTTTTTTGTCAGGAAACATAGTAGAAGCAGTATAATACAGACAAAGTCTTTGTGATAACATACGTTGTTTTCCAGATACATTTATAATACTTACCAGGTCTTGATTTTCACTTTTAAAGAACTGGTTATTGTATTTTGAACTGGTCTCAATACTCAATACTAATTCATGGCATGCGCTTAGTAATTGTGTGTTTAATTCCATTATCTCTAAAGAACTTGTATAGCTCGGAGAGGTAGAAATCAACTCCTTAAACTTGGACCAAAGCTTTTTTACATTCTTTATAGATAATTTAACAGCAGTACTTGAAGCGTTTTTGGTTAAAATTTCTAGCTGTTTTTCAAAAATAAATTTGCTCGAGTTTAATTCTTTGGTAATTTCTTGGTTACTTATTCCTTTGGCCATTAATAGGTAGGCTTTAGACATCTTCTGTGATAGCATTCTTTGCTTTCCAGAAATATTAACAGCTTTATTATAGCTTATGCTTCCATAATTTTGAGATTGAGAAAATATGTTTGCAGTATATAATAAGGTGCATACAAAAAGAATACATGTGATCTTGGTCTTCATAGGATAGTTATGTATCTAGGGGTTAATAAAAAATTTAAGTAAAAATACTTATTTTTTTTCTACTACCAAAACATCCAGCTTTTTCATTAAGTTCTAAATGGCGACACGTTAAAAGCCCTTGTGTTAATTACGTGTAAACCATCAATAAAAAGAGGTTAAGCATTGTTTTTATTGAGTTTTTTAAAACTCTTATTTTTGAATTTACATTATCCTAAATTTTAATACGTGTAAATTATTAAATAGATAATTTATTAAACTACTTATTTTGTTATACATAATAATTATATAAATACGTATTTTTTCTTCTCTAAATGATTTACAAATAAGTAATAATACTTAGTTTTGAGTCGATTCTATTAGTGAAATTCTCAAAACACAGAGTTATGAAAACAATACATCTTAAAATTGTAATTATTATGACCGCAATGACGATAATGTCTTGTGGAGGAGAAAAGAAAAAACAGATAGCAGCAAGTGATTCTGCAGATAACACTTCTTCAAAGTTGCTCATAGAAAAGCCACAATTAACTTTTGGATTTATAAAGTTAACAGATATGGCTCCTTTGGCCATTGCCAAAGAAAAAGGTTTTTTTGAAGACGAAGGTCTTTTTGTGTCTGTAGAAGCGCAATCTAATTGGAAAAATGTACTAGATAGGGTTATTGATGGGCAGTTAGATGGTTCTCATATGCTTGCCGGGCAACCTATTGCTGCAGGTGCAGGATTTGGTAGACAAGCAGAGTTGATAACCGCATTCTCTATGGATTTAAATGGCAATGGAATAACCGTATCTAATGATGTTTGGTCAAAAATGAAACCTAATGTACCTGTTGGAGAAGATGGTAAGCCTATTCATCCTATTTCGGCAAAAGCTCTTAAGTCTGTTATAGATTCTTATAAGAATGATGGAAAACCTTTTAAAATGGGGATGGTTTTTCCTGTGTCTACTCATAATTATGAGATTAGATATTGGTTAGCCGCCGCTGGAATAAATCCCGGGATGTATTCAAAAGATAATATACAAGGTCAAATTGATGCCGATGTATTATTATCTGTAACTCCGCCACCACAAATGCCTGCAACTCTTGAAGCAGGAACTATTTATGGATATTGTGTGGGTGAGCCGTGGAATCAACAAGCAGTTTTTAAAGGTATAGGTGTACCGGTAACCACGAATTATGATATCTGGAAGAACAATCCTGAGAAGGTTTTTGTAATGACCAAAAAATTTGTAGAACAATATCCAAATACAGCTACGGCAGTAACCAAAGCTTTAATAAGAGCAGGTAAATGGTTGGATGCTCCTGGAAATCGTAAAGAAGCGGTAAAAATATTATCTATGCCAGAATATGTTGGAGCCGATGAAGTGGTGCTGGCAAACTCGATGACAGGTACTTTTGAATTTGAAAAAGGGGATAAGAGAGAAATGCCAGACTTTAATGTATTTTATCGTTATCACGCAACGTATCCATTCTATTCTGACGGAATTTGGTTCTTAACCCAGATGAGAAGATGGGGACAAATACCTGATAGCAAGCCAGCTGACTGGTACCACAGCAAAATCAAAGAAATTTATAGACCTGATATATGGACCAAAGCTGCCAATTTATTGGTAGAAGAAGGTCACTTAGAAGCTTCAGAATTACCTAAAACCGATGGATATAAACCTGCTACCAAAGATTTTATTGATGGCAAAGTGTATGATGCAAAGGATCCTTTGGGGTATATAAATAGCTTTAATATAGGTAACAAAGAAGCAAAAGCAGAAGTTTCAAGTATTCAGTAATAATAAATAAGAGTATACCAAGCATAAAAGTGCTTGGTATACTGTTCATGACAGAACTAAAATAACAACAACATATTAATTTAGAGTAAGATGAAAGATAGATCAATCCATATCCTGAATTTTGTAGGGTTAAGTTTTTTTGAACCCGCTATTAGGTTGGCTTCAGGAGAAGAAGTAAAGAAAAACCTGATCGCTTTATTTAAAAAAGTATTTCTGCCGATTCTTTCTGTAGGATTGTTTTTGATATTATGGCATTCTGGTGCAACATACTTATACAATATTGAAAAAGATGCACGTATTGAAAAAGCTCTAAATGATAGAGGAGAAGCTGCTGCATTAGAAATGAAAACCTGTATTGAATCGGGTGATATAAGCTGTCAGCCCAATACTTTGCCTTCACCATCTCAAGTTTGGGAGGCTTATAAATCATTATTGGCAGATCATAGGGTAATTACGCAAAAGAAAGTAGCATTTGCAGAAAAAGTGGCGGTTACCAATGCGCAACGAGAAGCACAAGGTTTGGTACCTATAAAATATACGGGTCGTCCATCCTTCGTAGATCAGATCTTAACAAGTTTAAAAACTGTTTTCGCAGGATTTTTGTTAGCATTTCTTATTGCTGTTCCTATCGGTGTCATGTTAGGTCTTAGTACTACACTTAGATCATCTGTAAATTGGTTGATACAAATTTTTAAACCTGTTTCTCCAGTAGTTTGGTTATTGTTAGTGTTTATGATTGTGAAAACATTAACCAGAAATTCAGATTCCGATAGTTCTTTTATTATTTCATTTATAAGTGTTGGATTATGCTCGATGTGGGCAACCTTGGTAAATACAAGTATGGGAGTGTCTTCGGTTGATAAGGATTATATTAATGTAGCAAAAGTATTACAACTTAATGTGGGGCAAAAAGTATTTAAAATTATTTTGCCATCTTCATTTCCGCTTATTTTTACTGGACTTCGAATTACGTTGTCGGTAGCATGGATGGTATTAATTGCTATTGAATTATTAGCCCAGAGTCCAGGTTTGGGGTCATTTGTTTGGGAAGAATTTCAAAATGGCGCAAATGATTCTAATTCGAAAATCATTGTAGCAATGTTTGTTATCGGAATCATCGGATTCTTATTAGATCGTATCATGCTTACCATTCAAAAGTTTGTAACATTTACAGAAGAAACCGCTTAAAAGATAAGGATATGGCATATATAGAATTAAGAAATGTATCTAAGTCTTTTGGAGTAGGAAAAGACCGAACACAAGTATTATCAAATATTAATCTTGAAATTGAAGAAGGAGAATTTGTTGCAATTGTTGGATTTACAGGTAGCGGGAAAACTACACTGATTAACCTTATTTCTGGCTTGCTTATGCCAGATGAAGGAGAAGTGTTGTTTAAAGGAGAGCCAGTTACCGGGCCAAGTCATGAGCGTGGAGTTATTTTTCAGAACTATTCTTTGTTACCATGGTTAAACGTTCGAAATAATGTGGGGATGGCAGTAAAAGAAGCCTTCAAAAAAATGACTCGTAGCGGTAGAAAGAAAAGAGTCGAAGAGTATGTAGAGATGGTGAATCTATCACCGGCTATAAACAAATTGCCAAAAGAACTTTCGGGAGGTATGAGGCAAAGAGTTTCTGTAACCAGAGCATTATCCATGAGTCCTGATGTAATTCTTATGGATGAACCACTTAGTGCGCTTGACGCCTTGACAAGAGGTAACCTTCAACAAGAGATACTAAAGATTTGGAACAAGGATAAGAAGACGGCATTGTTGATTACCAATGATGTGGATGAAGGTATTTTAATGGCTGATAGAATTATTCCTCTTAAGCCTGGGCCTAAAGCTACACTGGGGCCAGAATACAAAATAAACCTTGAAAGACCCAGAGATAAAACTGCTCTTAATCACAATGAAGAGTATAAAAAACTACGAAACAGTATCATCGAATACTTGATTCAGATAGGGGAGCAACGCGCTTCTAAAAAAGAAAATATATATACATTACCAGATATTAAGCCAGTAATTAAACCGACTCCTTTTGGTAGATTAAACTTTGGATAAAACCAATTCAATATGGAAACACTTGAAAAAAAAGTAACACGCAGAACAGATAATGGATTATTTGAGGACAAATACATGCTGGATATTTCTGGTCTTACTAAAATATATCCAACCCCCAAGGGAGAATATGTAGTTTTGGATGACCTTGACTTAAAAATAAAACATGAAGAATTTATCTCTATTATTGGGCATTCAGGTTGCGGGAAATCAACTTTACTTACCATGATAGCAGGTCTTAACCCTATTTCCAAGGGTGCAATTGTGGTGAATAATCAAACCATAAAGGGGCCAGGGCCTGATCGCGGAGTTATTTTTCAGTCTCCAAGCCTTTTACCTTGGATGACTGCTTACGAAAATGTAATGCTTGGTGTAAAGCAGGTTTTTGCTCATGGGACCAAAAAGGATCGTGATGATATTGTGAAATATTATCTTTCCAAAGTAGGTCTGGAAGATGCCATGTACAAAAAAGCCAAAGAATTATCGCAAGGAATGCAACAACGTGTTGGCATTGCAAGAGCTTTTGCGCTTAAACCTAAAGTGTTACTGCTCGACGAACCTTTTGGGATGTTAGATTCACTTACTCGTGGGGAATTGCAAGATGTACTTATCGAGGTATGGAACCAAGAAAAAATTACGGCAATTATGATTACTCATGATGTAGATGAATCTATATTTTTAGCAGATAGGGTAATTATGATGACTAGTGGCCCGAGAGCAAAAGTAGGCGATATTTTACAAATAGATTTTGAAAGACCTCGCCTTAGAAAAGAGGTTCTGGAACATCCTGATTACTACAAATACAGGGAACACTTAATAAATTTTCTTGAGCATTAATAATAGGTTGCACGACTTTTTGATGTTCTAAAAATAATTTTAACAGATAATTTTTGTTTTCGATTCAAGGATTATTGGTATATTTAATCTAAACAACTTTGGGGCTTAATATTTGGGTGCTGCGAAAATCACCCTTTCTACCTTTTTACAGAATAAAATTTTGTTCCGAACGTTTCATAGAATTAATATTAGGTTCTTAAACTGATTTTTTTCGGTTTCTAAAATATATAAGGTGTTTACGACTTAGTGTTGAAACCTTAAAGATATAGTAGCTTTAAGTGTTTCTTGTGTTGCCGGTTACAACATTGTTGTAACCGGTTTTTTTATCATAAATATGATAAAATAGCCTTCGTATAAATCTTAATACTGTTTTTTAAATACCCATATTTTATTGAATTCATAATTCTTTCAGTTCCAAAATAGAATTTGACATTGAAACTATGATTCATACGTATTAATACTTAGTTTTGAGTGTCAAAAAATGGTATAGAGAGATATAATATGTCGGCATTCAAATCATATAAAACAACATGTTCATATTGCGGTGTAGGTTGTGGGATTATTGCAAAAAAAGATCCTAAGGGTGTAATTACAGTAGAGGGGGATCCAGATCATCCTGTAAATAAGGGGATGTTATGTTCCAAAGGAATGAATCTTCATCATGTAGTTCAGGATAAAAGCGATCGAATTCTATATCCAGAAATGCGATGGAGTAAAGGTCATGATCGTCAGCGGGTTTCCTGGGATCAGGCACTAGATAGAGCGGTATCTGTCTTTAGTACAATGATCGATAAATATGGCTCTGATAGTATTGGCTTTTACGTGTCGGGTCAATGTCTTACCGAAGAATACTATTTGGTTAATAAGTTAACCAAGGGTTTTATAGGGACTAACAATATCGATACTAATTCAAGACTTTGTATGAGTTCTGCGGTGGTTGGTTATAAACAGGCGTTGGGAGAAGATAGTGTGCCTGTAGCTTATGAGGATATCGAACTTGCAGATTGTTTTATGATTGCTGGTGCAAACCCTGCATGGTGTCATCCAATTTTATTCCGAAGAATTGAAGCGCATAAAGAAAAGAATCCCAATACAAAGATTATTGTGGTCGATCCTCGTAAAACACAATCTTGTGATATTGCAGATTTACATCTGCAAATTTTGCCAGGAACCGATGTGATTTTGTATAACGCCATTGCAAAGAGGTTAATTGATAGAAAAAGGATAGACAAAAGCTTTATTGCCAACCACACTGATAATTTTGAAGCTCTTAAAGCTTCGTTACAATCGGTTTCATTAACTGAAGCTGCCAAAACCTGCGGGATTACTATTGCCGAAATAAAAAAGGCGGCATCTTATATAGGTGATGCCAAGGGTTTTATAACCCTTTGGGCCATGGGATTGAATCAGAGTTCGATAGGGGTTAATAAAAATAATGCCTTATTGAATCTGTCGTTACTTACTGGCCATATTGGAAAGCCAGGGTCAGGGCCTTTTTCGCTTACTGGTCAGCCAAATGCTATGGGAGGAAGAGAAGTTGGAGGTATGGCTAACTTGTTAGCGGCGCATAAAGATTTGAGCAACGATCATCATCGCAGAGAAGTTTCTAATTTTTGGGGAGGAAAAGAGATTTCGGCTAAACCTGGTCTTACGGCTACCGAAATGTTTGATGCGCTAGAGAGTGGAAAATTAAAAGCTATCTGGATCATATGTACAAATCCTTTAGTAAGTCTTCCTAATGCTAATAAGGTAGAAAAAGCGCTTAAGAACGCAAAGTTTGTAGTGGTTCAGGATATTTCTCATCGATCTGAGACTGTAGAATATGCAGATTTACTTCTTCCTGCTGCCGGTTGGGCAGAAAAAGAAGGGACGATGACCAATAGTGAACGTAGGGTTACTTATTTAAACAAGGTTGTGGATCCTCCAGGAGAAGCAATTTCAGATTCTGAAATATTGTGGAATTTCGCAAGAAGAATGGGATATAAAGGATTTGATTATAGTTCTGTTGAAGAAGTTTATAAAGAGCACTGCATTCTTACCAAAGGGACAAATATTGACATTTCAGGTTTAAACTATAATAGATTAAAAGTTGAAGGAAGTTTTCAATGGCCTGTTCCCGAGAATACTCATTCGGGAACCTCAAGACTTTTTGAAAACAAGAGGTTTTATACCGATACTGGAAATGCAAAATTTGTAGTTCCTAGGTTCACTAAGCCTACATCCGAGATGATAACAGAAAAGTATCCTTTGATCTTAACCACGGGAAGAGTAAGAGATCAATGGCACACAAGGACAAAAACAGGAAAAGTGAACAGGTTGTTAACGCATATTCCTAGTCCGTACTTAGAAATTAACAGAGTGGATGCTTACTTGCATAAAGTAAAGGATGGAGATATCGCTTTGGTCGAAAGCAAACGAGGTAAGGTTCAAGTTAAGATAAAGGTGAGTGATGCAATCAACAAAGGAGTGGTGTTTCTTCCTATGCACTGGGGAAAAGTACTTGGCAATGATTTTGGAAGAGCTAATAATCTTACCACAAATATCGTTGATCCTATTTCAAAAGAACCAGATTTCAAATTTTCTGCGGTTCGAGTTACAAAGTTTGTAAAACCAAAGCAGAAGATTTGTATTATTGGGGCAGGTACTGCTGCATATCGCTTTATCCAAACGTATAGAGAATTTAATATTGAAGACGAAATTGTTGTATTTTCCAAAGAACCATATCCATTCTATAATAGGGTATTGCTACCAGAATATGTAAGTGAAGAGCTAAAATGGGAACAGCTTCAGAAAATGAGAGAAGGAAGCATGGAGTCTCTTAATGTAACTCTTCATACAAATAACCCTATTAATGAAATTAATAGGGAAGAAAAGTTTATTATTGATAGTAAAGGGCAAAAACACAGTTATGACGTTATTTTGATGGCAACAGGAAGTCGTGCTTTTGTGCCTAAAGAAGTGCCGATACATCTTCCAGGTAGATTTACTATGCGCGATCGGGGAGATGCAGATAAGTTGAAAACTTACCTGGATCAAACAGGATTACCCGAAAATGAACAGCATGTAACTATTGTTGGTGGAGGGTTATTGGGGCTTGAGTTGGCAGCGGCACTTCGAAAGAAAAATGTTAATATAACTATTGTGCAACGTGGTAATCGATTAATGGAACGCCAGTTAGATATTATAGCTAGCCGATTATTGGCTGAAGATGTAATGGAAAAAGGGATACGAATTCATTTCGATAACGAAGTGGATACTGTTTTTAATAAAGACTCCGGAAACTTGCAGGTTAACCTTAAATCTGGAAAATCATTTAATTGTAATGCTGTGGTTTATTCTATAGGAACAATTCCGAACATAGATCTGGCCAAAAAAAATGGTATTGATTGTAGAAGAGGGATTCTGGTAAATCAATATTTGCAATCTAGTGATCGGGCAATTTTTGCGATTGGAGAAATTGCAGAGTTTGAAGGTAGTTTGTATGGTATTACTGCCGCAGCGGAACAACAGGCCGATATTGTGGCCAAGTATTTACTAGGTGATTATAGTGCAATATATAAAGGTTCGGTTTTTATGAATATTCTCAAGTTTGAAGATTTGGATCTTTGTAGCATTGGTGATATAGATATGCCTATAAATGATACATCTTTTGAAGAGGTGATATTTATGGATGTAAGAAAACGTTTTTATAAAAAATGCATTGTGAAAGACGATAGACTTGTTGGAGCGATCTTAATGGGTGATAAAAATGAGTTTGCAGATTTTAAAAGATTGATAGAAGAAAAAATAGAGCTTTCAGAAAAGAGAGAAGAGTTGCTAAGATCTTCCCAGCCTGGTGAGCCTGTATTGGGTAAGTTAATTTGTTCTTGTAGTCAAGTCGGAGAAGGTAATCTCGAAGAGACTATTAAGTCTGGTTGTGAGGATTTTTCAGAGTTGTGTATAAAAACTGGAGCTGGGCTAGGTTGTGGAAGTTGCAAGCCCGAAGTAAAAGAAGTGCTTAGTAATGTTTTGCAATTAGCTTGATTATGAAAAATGAAGAGTCGTTACATAGAGTAGATATTAAAGGAGGAGTTTTGTCTCCAATAGAGTTACAACGAATTATTGAATATGCGCAGAGTCTTGGATTAAAAACTTTTCACTTTGGTTCTAGACAGGATATTATTTTTCCTGTTAAAGATGAAGAAGGTGATTTTATTGACAGGCACGCGGCTTTTGATCCCTCTTTTTTTTCTTCAATAGAACAGCAAAATATAAGTAGCTCTTATGTTTCGATTGATATTTTTGCTTCGACAGTTTGGTTAAGAGGAACAACGTATTTATATATTCTTGAAGATTTCAGATATAATCCAAAGTTAAAAATCAATATTACCGACCCAAAACAACAGATTGCACCATTGTTCTCTGGAGATCTAAACTTTATAGCTTCTTCTCATGAGGATTACTGGTATCTTTACCTAAAATTACCAAATTGGGAAGAAACCTATTACCCTGCGCTTATCTATACCTGGGATATTGCAAAAGTGGCCAAGACTATAGAAGAAATATATTCTAAAGTTGCCGATATTGAAGAATTATTTGGATACCTTAACGAGAACCTTGATACCAATAATAGAATAATTGAGAAACCACTTCGAGTTGATTTCACACCATTTCCTTATTATGAAGGGATGAACAAAATGGGGATTAACCAATATTGGTTGGGTTTATACTGGAGAAACAATAAGTATGATCTTACTTTCTTAAAGGCACTTTGCGAATTTTGTATTGATAATAAGATCGGAAAAATATGTCTAACTCCGTGGAAGTCTTTTATTATTAAGGGAATACCTAAAGAAGGGAAATTAGCTTTAGAAAAGTTGCTTGGGCAATTTGGAATTAATGTCCGGCATTCTTCATTGGAGCTTAATTGGCACCTACCGGTAGGTAATCAAAAAGCATTGTACCTCAAGAAGTTTTTGGTCATGAATTTTGATCAAAATGATATTAGTACTTACGGTTTAACCTTTGCTGTCACTTCTCGTAAAAACCAAAAAAGATATTTTACTTCTATAGTGATAGAAGAAAACCTTACAGCAGACGCTGTTAAAGGGTTTGAGGTAAGGCCGACTTATAATGTGTTGTATGCTAAGCAATTTGATCCTAATACTAGAAATTATCTAGTTTATGCACAGGATGTAGATCAAATGGATTTGCCAGGGTTACTGTTAGAGTTGACCAAAACATATTTTATTAACCTTGGATCAGAACAAGAGGACTTTGAAGGTAAAAAAATAGGTAAAAAAGAAATACAAGAAATAGAAGTATATCAATGTTCTGATTGTCAAACTATTTACGACCCATCTGTAGGTGATGTGGTTAATGGAATTCCAAAAGGAGTTGATTTCAATGATCTTCCGGATGAATATGAATGCCCGTTATGTGCGGGTTCAAAAAAGAATTTTATAGAAATTAAAATTGAAATGGCTTGATAAATGCATGGTTTTATGTATTGAATTTGTATTCTTTTAAGAATTAGATATAATAGCATCCCCAACAAATGTTGGGAATTTTTTAAGAAATTATTATGGTTTTTTGTAGAAAGTAGCTCTGCAAAAAACCTTTTTTTTTGCCTTTTGAATTATTAAATAAACAATTTCAATAATCATTTTTTTTATAAAATATAAAATTTGACTCATAACTCTATTTTTAATAAGGTCTTTTTCTTTATTTAATAAGTATTATATAGATTTACCCTGTTTTTTATAGGGTATTATTCTTTAAAAAGTAAAAATATTTAATTTAAACCCTATTTTTTATAGGGTAAATTAAATTTATGTAATGTTTTAGATATTTTAATTGTAACCAAAATTTATGCTTATGAATTTAGATGAAGTAATAATGGCGTCAATCGCAGAGTTTTTGGATGTAGAAGTACATAGGGATACTGAAACCCTGGATTTGTCATCCAAAATTGAAATAGTAAGAAAAAGACTAGGAGATAAGTTAAAAAATACAGCAGGTAGAACTTTTACCCGAAATGGGTCTATGAGTTATGAATATGAAATGTTTTTTAGCAGTAATCCAAACGATATGATCAAAATTGATGGTTGGATTCCTATACAGACAGATAAGATAGATAAATATGACAAAATCCCCGAATATATCGAAATTGGCTTGTTGCGAAAAATAGGTGTTAGTCATAGCTAACAAACATTAGTTATGAAGATCTCACTTCAAGTCAAAGGTACCTTTTATAGTATTTGTATTCTATAATTACAAGTTGTTATTATTAATTAGTTTAGGTTTGCCGGTCACGATTAGATTCATGGCCGGTTTTTTTCTAAACGTTACCAATGATAGTTTCTGTCTTTTACATTCATATGCTCTGGTACAAATGTGTCAATAAATGTGCTTTCTGAAGAGAATTGTTTGTGTCTATATTGTAATTTTAAAGTATCCTTTTCTAGTTGAAGAATTTTAAAATATTTCCGATTTTTCCTGGTGTTCATAATTTCTTGTAACGAATCACTAGTCCATTTTATATAAGATTTTTTGTTATTGTTAGTAATAATTTCCCAATTGCCTTTCAATGATGGACCACAGTTTTCTTGCTCTCCATTATTATCTTCCATAACTCCTTCAGGAAAGTACTTGATTTTATATGTTAAAAAGCAACCGGTCATGTTCATTCTAACGCCATCATTATATCTCCATGCAATTTTCCATGTCTTACCCGATTTACCAGCCAGTATTTCTTTTGCATTTTTTGGGAGATTAAATGGATACTCTTCTTTTTTGCAAGCGATAAGGCTAATGATCAGAAACGAATAGATATATGCTTTCATAATAAAGTATTAGTGTTTTTTCTTTTTTGCTCAATAATTATTCCTAAAATTAAATCAAGATTGTTAATAGTTCTGTGTAAAAGTATTTGAAGCATTTTTTTTGTGTATTCAATTAAAATCTATTTTTATTCTCGAATTTAGAAAGGATAGAACGGATCTATGATTGAAGAATTATGTGCGCCTTTTGTAATTTTATAATATGACAGAATACGTGCTTTTAACCGAAGATCAAAATTATTTTGTTGAATACTTAATTGGAGAGCTTGTTTTATCAGATAGTATTACCGAAGCTATGAAATTTAATGATGAAAACTTGGCGTTAAGGTTCAAACAAATGCTACATAATTCGTGTAAGTTAATTACAAGTGTAAATACTTATATCCAATAAATCAATTCATTATTTATCCTTTAATTAATCTAAAAAGATAATCGAGTAGAGGATCTTTTCCTTCAACTAAATTGTCTACAGAAAGGTTAATATATTTATCAGGAGGAGTTCCTGATCCTTTTTTGACGGTTTTATCTTTAACATAATTTTCAACCCTCACCATAGACATCACCATTACAATTTTTGAGTTGGGTAATTCATAATATACGGGGAATTGTCCGGTAGAAATATAATATCCGCCTCCCGTTTCTTCGCCCATAAGGGTAATGTTTTCATTTTTGGCACTTTGACAAAAGCTCGATGCTGCCGAAAAAGTAGTCCCGCTTGTGAGTACATATACTTTTCCTTTGAATCTTCTTTTTTCTGGGACCATTAAAGCTTCGAGATCATCAAAAATCAACTTCCAACCGTCATAAACAGGATGATTTTTAAATTTATCGGTTAAGAAGTCTTTTTCGTTGAGGAATGTTCGGGTAACGTATTCTTTTTCTGGGACCTCGATAGCACTTACATATTGGCTGGAAATTTGCTTAAAAGGCTTTTTGGCAATGAATGAATAAAGATGAACCCCATTAGGTCTGAAACCACCATCATTATTCCTTAAATCGATGATTAAATGTTTAGTTTCTTTTTCTTTTAATTCCTTAAAGACGGTAATCAGTTTTGATTTGAAAGCTCGAATATCTATTCCAAATGAATTGACTACCAAAATAGCTGTACTTAAATTGTCTTTATAGTAGATAAATGGTTCTTTGTTGTTTATATATGATTTAAAGAAATCGAATCCATTTTCTTGTTTATGGAATTTGGCAAAATACGAGTTGCGCTTGGTGTTTCTAAGTTTTACGGTTACAAAAGACTCAGCATCTAACGTAACAGATTTTGTAATTCCTTCTGGAGAGGTATAATCAACAATAAATTCTTTGGTAATACCATATTCATAGGCATAAAATGCTCCAAATTTTAATTCAATATCTCTATACTTTTTAGTAAGGTTATGGCCGTCTGAGGGTGTGTATTTCTTTAAATCTGCCAAGATTTTTGAAGCTTTCCGTTCATTAATCGCGTTGATTTTTGAGCCTATAGGTATTCCAAAGTCATCTGTATCTGTATAGAAATGGGTATTTATGATTTTTAATATTAGAGGGAAGTAATATTGATTTGTCTTCACAGTATTCGGAGCAAAGAGTAGAAGATGACCATCTTTTACTTTATCAGTTATTTCTAACATCTTCTTATAAAGATCAATATCTGTAGTGTTTTTAACTATTTTTTCTTTAGTACTCTCAAATGAATAATGTAAAGAATCCTCGTTTGTATATTCATAAAGACTAGGGTGTCCTTTTTTTAAAATATTCTCGAATATCTCGAAATCTTTTAGTGCAGCCAACGAGTCTAATTGCTTTTGCCCGTTTAAAGCATTAGAAATTATTAAAAAACATAGAATAAATATGGTTCTTTTCAATAGGAGTTTTTTGTATAAATGACTTTTGAGAGTCTTTGTTGTTGCAAAACTCGTTTCCCTGCTTTAAAAGTACTAAAATTATTCAGCAGATTTAATTTGAGTAATAAAAAAAAGAACATGCTCGGGCATGTTCTTTAGTATACATGTTTTGAACTCTAGTTTTAGTTCAATTTTCTAAGTTGCTTTTGAATTTTTTTGATGGCAGATTCTATAGATTTTTCTGGTTCTATAACATTATACTCTCCCCAAAATTTTGGGTCAGAAAATCCAGCTGCTTCATCGGCAAGGACTACAGTGGATTTTAATCTGTCTTTAGGTTTAAGCGTTTCTTTATCTAAATTTTTCTTCCAATCTGTAACGGCCATTTCTACATTCAGCTTATATACAGAATTAAACAATTTTCTTTTCCAGTTTATCTTTATAGTTAGATCAATTCGACCATACCCATAATACCACTTTCCATCTTTCTCACGGTAATCGATATTGTAACTAGCCTCAGTGGGGTATACTTTTGCATTTCTTGGCTTTTTTCTAACAAACATTTTGCTCACTTCCTCTTTATCTTCAGTATTAAGGCTATAAATTGCTTTTGTCATAGCAAGTGTTTCAGAATCAATGTAGAGTTTTCCATAATACATAGGTTCTTCTATATAGGGACGCTGTTTGAACTTCAATACATAAATATGGCGATCGTTAATTTTGGTAGATTTATCAAAACTAAACTCGTAGGTTTTTATCATATCCTCTGTAAAAAGAATTTCGGGATTCTTCATCACATCTATGTATAGTGTGCTAGTGGGCCCTCCTTGAAGTTTTACTGTCAAAGTATCTAGTTTTTTGTAATCAGCACTTTTGCGTGCTTTATATAGTTTTATGATATCTGTTTTCTTTGAAAGGTAAGGATTTTTATATACGTCCAGAACCGCTTCAGACAAGGATACATAACTTCTACGTTTTTTTATTGTTTCTCGATAAAAGGCAGTCATAATAGTATTATCACTAAGGTAATTAGTGCCTTTTTTCTTCATTACCGCTCGAATAAGTGCTTCGGGATCCCTTGGGTCAATATTTACTTCAGATAACTCTGTTATTGATAAATCAAGTCTTATTTTCATTGCTTTTTTACCAAATTGAGATAATTCGATTACCTTGTCATTATACCCTAAATGAGAAATAGTAATTTTATTTTCAGAAAGGTCTTTTGGTACTTTTAAAGAGAACTTCCCTTCGTCATTGGTGACTGTAGAGATATTAGTATTATTAACAGATATTGTCGCAGATACGATAGGTCTGTTGCTTTCGTTGTCATAAACAGATCCTTTGTACTCATTATAACTAGTAATGTCATCTTCTACGTTGCTTTCTTGAAAATAAGACATCGCCTGTAACTGGGTAGAAAAGGTAATTGTAAATACAAATATTAATATTGAGGTCAAATATATTTTATAAGAAAAATTGTTTTTTTGGTTCATGGCTTTAGTGTTTAGTTTAAAATTCCATTAACAAACCTGTAATCTTTACATACAAGATAATAAAATTAATAGAAGTATTTTGTTAATGAGAGTAAAACAATAAGTTTTTTGGATGATTGAGTGATTAGTGATACTCGTAATGATCACCAAACCAATTCTTAAGTTTGATATTTAATATTTCTGTTGTGAATGGCTTTGTGATATAATCATCAAGGCCTTTTGAAATATAACGTTCGGAATCTCCTGGTAATGCATTCGATGTAAGAGCAATAATTGGAGGGACTTTAGTAAATTTTTTTCGTATTAGATTGCAAGTTTCAACACCATCCAATTCGGGTAAATTAATGTCCATAAGTATCAGGTCATACTTATCTTCTTTAAAAGAATCCAGGGCTTTTTTACCATCCTTGGCAACATCGACTGTACACCCCAGATATTTAAGAATTTGTCTTGAAACCAAGATATTGGTATCAGAGTCTTCAACTAATAAAACATGAAGGTTGTAGTCGTTTTTTTTGAGGTTTGAATGGGTTTTGTTTTCATCAACAACACGGGTATTAGATATCTTTGCTTTAAAAGTAAACCAAAAATTACTACCTTTATCTGGCTCACTAGTAACGCCCAATGTTCCCTGCATAAGAGGGACAATCTTTTTACAAATTGCTAGTCCCAAACCACTTCCTTCTCCTATACTAATCGAGGCGTCATGCAGTTGACTGTAGCGATTAAATAATTTTTCCTGATCATTCTTACTTATGCCAATTCCGGTGTCTATTACTTCTATTTTAATGACAAGTTCATCATTTTTTTTCGAAACCAAAGATGTATTGATATTGATTGAACCTTGGTTGGTAAATTTTATGGCATTACCAATTAGATTTGAAATGACCTGTGCTAAACGGTTATTATCGGCAATTATGTATTGAGGCAACTCTTTCGAATAATTGGATAAGATTTCTATTTCTTTAGCTTTTGCTGTGGCTAAAAAAAGGTCTGCATTTTGAGATATAAGGGTTTTTAAGTTAGTGGTGGTAGGGGATAACCTAAATTTTCCGGCTTCCATCTTGGAAAGGTCCAAAATTTGATTTAAGATATCAAGCAAATTAAGAGATGATCTGTGAATGGTACTTACATATTCTTTTTGTACTGCATCTAGTTTTGTGTTTTTAAAAAGTAAATCGATCATACCTATCACACCTACCATGGGTGTCCTAATTTCATGACTCATATTGGCTAGAAAATCATTTTTGAATTTTGAAGCCTTCAATATTTGTTGATTCTTTTCTTTTAATTTATCGAGATTTCGACCCCCAAACATGGCAAATAGCCCTAGAAAAATGGGCGCCGTATCTATGATATAATGAACAGGATAATTACGTTGTACAAATACTGCAGACTCCCAAGTAAATTCAAGACCAAGCTTAACCATATCCATACTTGTAGCCAATATGGGAAACATAAAGCCAAATATCACTCCGTAGAATGTATATTTTGCTGCTTCAGATTTAAACCATGACATTTGCATTTTAAATAGGTTTCTTGACGTAATAGCGCTTAAAATTGGAGGTACTTGGTTGTAAAAAAGGGGAGTTTTTGATGTTAAATATAAGTTTTTTTTAAAATATGAAAAGTTGAGGTTATAAAGATTAAGTGAAAACAAAAAAAATCCACGACATATATAGCCGTGGATCTAAACCTTACTTTCTATGATCGGATACTTTATCCTTTGAAGACATACTTTTTTAATTTGTAACCCTCTACTTTAATTAAATACGTCTTAGGGTCATTAAGATAATGGATATAATCATCGATTTTCCCTTTATCCAATAGTCTTCCGTCCATAGAATATAAACTATACTTTAATCCTTGAGGGACTTCAATAATATGTCTAAAAGTTTTTTGATCAGTGCTTTGTTGACAAGTGTCGTCTGCCAAGAATCTATTTATAAATGTTACTCGCCCTTGTTTCTCTCCTTCAAGAGTAACAGTTGCAGTATTATCGATGTCGATAATTCCGGTTCCCGAAACGTCACCAAGAATAATAAGACAAGCGTTTCTTACTTTTATTCTGGCTCCAGCTTCAAGATGTAAGCTTTCGGTAATGAAGATAACTCCTTCTTCTGTGTTTTCATCCAAACCGTCGATTACAGTATTTTCTGTAACATACATAAGTTTGTAGGAAATGTCGATTTTTGTATTTGCAAAAGAAATACTTGTTAAAAACAAGGCTAAAATGGGTAAAAATGTTTTCATAAAGTTTGGTTTTCGGGGTTAAACCTTAAATTTAAAAATGTAAGTAAAAACTTACAACAGATGATTTATTTTCGTTGTAAAACATAAAATCAACGACAATATACAATATTTTATGTTAAAAATGTACTTTTTTATTCCCTAAATATTGATTTTATGGCTAAGTGTTTCTCAAAAAACTCTGGTACACCCTATAAACACAAGTAATTCTATAAATGTTAATTTTTTTGTTTTTTTTAACAGAAGTAGGTTTTTTAGTGGCTATTTGTTTGGTTTTTAGAGCTTAGAGCAAAAAAATGAAAATTAAAGTAGGTTTCTTTCTCGCATAATCATAATAGCAAATCAAGAATAAGTGGATTAGCAGCCTAATTCATTTTGCCCTTGTAAGTGATGTGTATAAAAAGGAAAAACTATTAAATATATTATGTTTATTTTCAAAGAATTAGTTTATGAAGCGCTCTTGTTTTTTCGTTAAAAAAAGTAATAATCCAGAAAACATCCTTCATTTTACATAAATTACGCCCTTGTTGACGTAACAAATCGTTAATTCTTACGTCAAATTACAAATAACTAATCTCAATTTAATAACACAATGAATATAAAAATGAAAAAAGTGTATTTTTTAGCTGCATGTGTTGTTGCTTTTGTCAGTTGTAAGAATGATGCAAAAGACAACAAAGATGTTGCCGAAGTGGAAAAAATCCCTGGAATAGTCCTGGAAAATATGGATACTAGTATTAATCCTAAAGATGATTTTTACAATTACGTTAACGGTAATTGGATGAAAAATACTGAAATTCCTGCAGATCGTACCCGCTGGGGTGGATTTGGAGTGCTGCGTAAATCAACCGATAATGATGTGCTTGAAATTTTAGCAAAAGCCAAAGAAAGTGGAAAATATGGAGCCGAAACAGATCAAGCTAAGGCTCTTGCTATTTTTGATACAAAATTAGATACTGTTGCTAGAAATAAAGCAGGTCTGAAGCCGTTACAAGGCGCACTTGATGACATTGCGTCTATTAAAAATTTAACTGACTTGCAAACGGTGTTAGCCAAAAACCCATCGGTTTCTTCTCCGTTTTTAGGGATCGGAGCATCGGCTGATTTAAATAATAGTTCAATGAATGCTGTTTACCTTGGAGCCAGTGGTTTAGGGTTGCCAGATAGAGACTATTATCTTGACCAAGATGATAAGTCTAAAGAAATTCGCGATGAATATAAAAAGCATATTGTTAGAATGCTTAAGATGTTGGGTGATTCTGAAGCTGATGCAAAAAAAGCAGCAGATAAAATTTTGGAGCTTGAAACAAAATTAGCAGAACCACGATTAGATAAAGTAGAACGCAGAGATGCCCGTAACTATAATAATCCAAGATCAATTTCAGAAGCCGATGCAATTCTGTCTTCTATAGATATTAATAAGTTAGTTAGTGATCTTGGAATTACAAAAAAGTTTGATACTTTAATTGTTACGCAATTACGATATACAAAAGCGTTAGATGGTTTCCTAAAAGAAACTCCAATAGAAGATGTAAAAACTTTACTTCGTTGGGATACATTTAATAGCGCAGCCGGAAGACTAACAACAGATGTTGAATTGGCTAATTGGGAGTTTTATAGCAAATATTTGAGAGGCCAAAAAGAGCAACGTCCTGCAAATGAGCGTGCTCTTGCCACGGTAAATGCGACAGTTGGAGAGGCACTTGGACAATTGTATGTAGACGAAAAATTCCCGCCAGAGGCAAAGGCAAAGGCTGAAAAAATGATTGCAAATGTAATCAGAGCCTACAAGGGACGTATCCAGAAATTAGATTGGATGGGAGAAGAAACAAAACAAAAAGCAATCGAAAAACTTGATAAGTTTACCGTGAAGATTGGATATCCAGATAAATGGGAGGATTATTCAAAAATGGATGTTTCGGCAGATAAAACATATTATGAAAATATGGCTGCTGTTGATAAGTGGGCACAGGATAAGAATTATGAAGATATTGGAGAGCCAGTTGATAAAACCAAATGGGGGATGTCTCCACAAACGGTAAATGCTTATTTCAACCCTCTTAATAATGAAATTGTTTTTCCTGCTGCTATTTTACAACCTCCTTTCTATAATTATACTGCTGATGAGGCTGTAAATTATGGTGGTATAGGTGCTGTTATTGGTCATGAAATATCACATGCATTTGACGATTCTGGTGCACGTTTTGATTCAGATGGAAACCTTAAAAACTGGTGGTCTGAAGATGATCTTAAAGCATTTACTGAAAGAGGAGATGCATTAGCAGAGCAGTATAGCGCTATTGAAGTTCTTGATAGTGTATTCATTAATGGTAAGTTTACTTTAGGTGAAAATATAGGTGACCTTGGTGGTGTACTAGGAGCGTATGACGGGTTACAATTGCATTTTGCAGAAAATGGAAAGCCAGAAAAGATTGATGGATTTACTGCAGAACAACGTTTCTTTATGTCTTGGGCTACGGTGTGGAGAACCAAAATTAGGGAAGATGCATTAAGAACGCAGATTAAGACAGATCCACATTCACCCGGTACAACAAGAGCGATACAACCTTTATTAAATGTTCAGGCATTTTATGATGCGTTTGATATTAAAGAAGGTGATCAAATGTATTTGGCTCCAGAAAAAAGAGTTCAAATCTGGTAATGATATCAGGATTTTAATACATAAAAACCCGCATTTATGTGGGTTTTTATGTATTACACTATTTTATTGTCTTAACTCTCTTTAATTTCATTCATTAGTAAGAATGCTTTATTAACATGCTCTTTCTCTAAAAATAGGGTAAAGTAGTTAGAGGTTGATATAACTTCGAAAACAGGGATCCCTTCATAAGCAAGTAATTTGAAGATGTAAAAATATAAACCAATTACCTTAGAGTTGTCTTCTGGAAGTGCTATAGACATAGAAGACAAATTATCCATTACAGAGATACAAGTTTCATCTTTAAAATGCTTTTCGACAATTTCTTTAAGGGAAGATGTTACCAAAATATTGCTTTCCTGAAAATTACTGGAATAAGTAAAGTACGCCTTAGCCTCGTTCTTGACACTATTTAATAAGTTAGATTGACTGGTTAATATTGTATTAGAATTAAGAAAGGTATATTCTGTTATTCCTGACCGTACTACAATATCACCAAGATTTCTTAAATTATCGATATGTTTAATTTTTCTTGGATGGTATCGCCTTAATGCCATTACAATAGATCCTGGTTTAACAGGTTTTCTCATTACTTTTTCAACCTGTGGCAATAAATCTACCGCCAAAGAACTAAAATTTATAATATTTCTGGACAAAGCATCTTCAAGAAAAGGCTGATGCCTTAAAATATTGTGCACGCAATCTGTTATAGTTTTCATTGTTATATATTTAACATCTTGTGCAAATTTATATTTTTTCTTTTAAAATATTTATAGTTAGTGTGTAATTAATTATTTATGCAGTGTTAAAAAATAAAGAAAAAATAGATTGATGAAAGTATTAAAGTTTGGAGGAACATCTGTAGGGTCGGTTGAAAACTTAAAAAGAGTAAGAGAAATTCTTATATCTGATCAAGATGACAAGATTGTTGTGTGCTCTGCTATGTCTGGGGTTACAGACCACTTAGTTCGTTTGGTAGAAAGCATAAAGCTAAAAGATAGTGAGGCGATTACTAGAAGTCTTCATAGGCTCGAAAGCAAACATATCGATGTTATTGATACTTTAATAGCCGATCAAGAGATTAGGAATACTCTTAAAGAAGAAATTTCTGCAATAATAACCGAAATGTTTGAAGTGTCAAATCAGGAGTATTCTGAAGAGGTTAATTCTAGAATAATAACCTATGGCGAAACGCTTCTTACTGCTATTTTTTCTGGTTTTTTAAATTCTGAAGGAGTTTCCAATGTATTGTTGGACGCAAAGGAGTTTATGCATGTGGATGCTGTAGAAAACCCAAATATAGAAAAGGTTCAGAGAAGATTGCAAAAAGTTTTAGACAGTAATCTTCAATCTTCACTTTTTATTACCCAAGGTTTTGTTTGCCAAAATAGAGAAGGGCAAATTAGTCATTTAAAACGCGGAGGAAGTGATTATACCGCCACCATTATAGGTTCAGCATTAGAGGCTTCAGAAGTTCAGATTTGGACAGATATTGATGGATTGCACAATAATGATCCAAGATATGTTGAAGGTACTCATCCAATTGCACACCTTACCTATAATGAAGCGGCCGAACTTGCTTACTTTGGAGCGAAAATTCTTCATCCTCAAACCGTTTCTCCCGTAGTAGGAAAGGATATTCCAGTGCTTCTGAAAAACACTTTCGATCCTGCAGCCCAAGGTACCATCATTTCAAATCGCATACACAAGAAAGGGCTTAAGGCAATTTCTGCAAAAGATGGAATTACGGCTATTAAAATCAAATCTAATAGAATGTTAATGGCTCATGGATATTTGAGGAGGATCTTTGAGGTTTTTGATAACTTTCATACTTCGATAGATATGATTACCACCTCAGAAATTGCAATATCTCTTACTATCGACAATACGACCAACCTTGATAAAATTGTTAAAGAAATAGAGAGTTATGCCGAGGTAACGGTAGAACAAGACCATAGTATTATTTGTATTGTGGGGGAGTCGGTAATAAATGATAAAAACTCTCATAGACTTTTCGAGATTCTAAACTATATCCCTGTAAGAATGGTTTCGTATGGAGGTAGTAATAATAATATTTCAATTCTAGTAGATACCAAAGATAAGATACCAACTCTTAAATTTTTGAATGAAAAACTATTTCAAGTGCATAAAGAAGTAGTAGTATAAATTGTTTGTTATGCAATTCGTATGAAAAAGTAGGTTGAAGCTTTGATGTAACAATTCATGCGTAATACAGAGTGAAAACCTGCTTTTTTAAAACCTAAAAACTTAGATGAGTTTTTAGGTTTTTGCTTTTATAAAAAGTTTAAAGTCCCAAGAAATCCTCAGTTTCAAAAAATGAAACTAGCTCCTTTTACTTTTGTTTTAAAATTAAAGAATTGAACATGCTAATAAAAGTATTCGGGAGTGCGGTTTTTGGTGTCCAGGCAACTACCATAACAGTAGAGGTTAATATTGATAAAGGAATAGGATATCACCTTGTTGGTTTGCCTGATAATGCAATAAAAGAAAGCAGTTATAGAATTGCTGCGGCTCTACAAAATAATGGTTATAAATTACCAGGAAAAAAAATTACAATCAATATGGCGCCTGCCGATTTGAGAAAAGAAGGATCAGCTTATGATCTTACTTTGGCTCTTGGGATTCTTGCTGCAAGTTCGCAGATTAAGGCAATCAATATTTCAGATTACCTTATCATGGGCGAGTTGTCTTTAGATGGAGGTCTTCAACCAATAAAAGGTGCATTGCCCATAGCAATTAAAGCTCGAGAAGAAGGATTTAAGGGATTTATCTTACCAAAGCAAAATGCAAAAGAAGCTGCAATAGTGGATAATCTTGAGGTATATGGTGTTGAGAACATTAAAGAAGTTATAGATTATTTTGAAGGAGTAGGGGGCTTAGAAAAGACCATTGTAGATACCAGAGAAGAGTTTTTTTTAGCACTAAATAATCCCGAATTCGACTTTGCAGATGTCAAAGGACAAGAAAGTATTAAACGATGTATGGAGATAGCTGCTGCCGGGGGACATAACATAATTTTAGTTGGACCTCCGGGTAGCGGAAAAACAATGCTTAGCAAAAGATTGCCAAGTATTTTACCACCTATGTCTTTGCAAGAAGCGCTAGAGACTACCAAAATCCATAGTGTGGTGGGGCGGGTAAAAGAAAATTCAGGACTTATGGCACAACGACCTTTTAGAAGTCCACATCACACGATCTCAAATGTAGCTCTTGTAGGAGGAGGTAGTTATCCCCAGCCCGGCGAAATCTCTTTGTCTCATAATGGGGTTTTGTTTCTGGATGAATTGCCTGAATTTAAAAGAGAGGTGCTCGAAGTGATGAGGCAACCTTTAGAAGATAGAGAGGTGACTATTTCAAGAGCAAAGTTTACGGTTACTTATCCTTCTAGTTTTATGCTTGTAGCAAGTATGAACCCTAGTCCAGGAGGGTATTTTAATGATCCCGATGCCCCCGTGACTTCATCTCCAGCAGAAATGCAACGTTATCTCAGTAAAATCTCTGGTCCGCTTCTTGATAGAATTGATATTCATGTAGAAGTTACACCAGTGCCTTTTGATAAGTTAAGCGAAGAACGAAGGGGCGAGTCAAGCAACGAAATTAGAAAACGAGTTATCGCTGCTAGAGAAATACAAACGAAGAGGTTTTTTGCCTTACAAAACATCCATTATAATGCTCAAATGGGAGTAAAACAATTACGTGAATTTTGTGAATTGGATAAAGATTCAAAAGTCTTGTTGAAAACAGCTATGGAACGTCTTAACCTTTCTGCCAGGGCTTATGATCGAATCCTAAAAGTTTCACGAACTATTGCAGACCTTGAAAGGTCCAAAAATATAAAAGGAGATCATATTTCAGAAGCAATACAATACAGAAGCCTTGATCGTGATGGTTGGTTAGGGTAAAAATTTATAAACTATTCTAGCTTCTTATTAACAATTCGATCAAGGTCCTAAGGGAAATCAATATTTTTAAGAATACACATGTATTTTTATGAAGAAATGGTTTTCTAGTATAGGTCCTGGTACTTTGGTAACAGCTGCTTTTATTGGTCCGGGAACGGTTACAGTTTGTACCCTGGCAGGAGTCAAATTTGGTTATACATTGTTATGGGCATTGACTTTATCTGTAGTCGCTTGTATAATTTTACAAGAAATGTCGGCACGATTAGGAATTATTACTCAAAACGGATTAAGTGAGGTGTTAAAATCTCAATTTGAGAATAAAATTCTAAGATCGATTCTTGTTGCAATTGTTATATCGGCAATTTTTGTTGGAAATGCGGCTTACGAAGCTGGAAATATTAGTGGAGGAGTGCTGGGGTTGTCAACTATAGTAGGATCTCCATATCTCGTTTTTGGAAATGTTACCATAAATTACCTTAGTCTAATCATAGGGGGGGTGGCCTTTGCTCTATTGTATATAGGTAATTATAAAGTATTAGAACGTAGTTTAATTGTATTGGTTCTTTGTATGAGTATAGCATTTGTGATAACAGCCATCATTACAAAGCCAAATTTATCTTTAATACTCCATGGATTCGTTCCTTCGTTGGAATCGGAAAAGCTTTTTACTGTTGTCGGATTAATAGGAACAACCGTAGTGCCTTATAACCTTTTTCTTCATGCATCCTTAGTAAAAGAAAAATGGAACAAGCCAGATCAATTACCGCTGGCACGAAAAGATACACTTATAGCAATAATTGTAGGAGGTATAATGTCAATGTCTATTATTATTGCTGGAGCTTCGATTCAGAATTTAGAAGTTAACAGTGCCGCAGATTTGGCAAAAAGCCTGGAACCAATTTTTGGATCTGGGGCCAAATATGTGCTTTCTTTGGGGCTTTTTGCTGCTGGAATTACTTCTGCTATAACTGCTCCGTTGGCGGCGGCCTATGTTGTACAAGGTTGTTTAGGATGGGAGGGAGGACTTCGAAGTAACAAGTTTAGATCGGTTTGGATGTTTATCCTTTTATTGGGAGTTGTTTTCTCTTCATTGGGTATAAAATCAATCGAGATTATTCAGTTTGCACAAGTAGCCAATGGACTCTTGCTACCAATCATCGCTGGTTTCCTTTTATGGGTTATGAATAGTAAAAAAATCTTGGGTTCATATACCAATTCAAGACTTCAGAATCTAGTGGGTGTTTTAATAGTACTTGTAACTATATTTCTTGGATTAAGAAGTGTGTGGAAAGTGGTAATTAATTTGTAAGAACTTTTACTAATAAATGTAGGAAATGAATCAAATTGTTTTTAATGCAGATGTTGGAGAGGAGGCAGGATTTGATGCTCAAATTATGCCTTATATCAGTTGGTGTAATATAGCTTGCGGAAGTCATGCAGGTAATGAAAAAGTGATTCAGAAAACGATAGAGTTGGCTATTGAAAACAATGTGAAAATTGGAGCTCATCCATCGTATCCAGATAGAGAGAACTTCGGAAGAAAAAGTCTTATGTTACCTTATGGTGATTTGGTGAATACAATTACAGATCAAATATTATTGGTAAAGTATTTTACTGAAAAAGCAGGTGAAAAATTGCATCACGTAAAACCTCATGGAGCATTATATAATGATGCCGTAAAAAATAGTGAAGTAGCAAAATCAATTCTTGAATCAGTAAAAAATATCGATAAAAATTTATATATAATTACTCCAAAGGATTCAAAATTATCTTATCTTAGTAACGATGTTTTGACTGTTAAATATGAAGTGTTTGCGGATAGAAATTATAATAGTGATTTAACCTTAGTTTCCAGGTCAGAAAAGAGGGCTGTGATAAAGGATCCGATGGAGGTTTTTGATCACGTTTTTAGAATGCTGTCCAAAAACGAAATTAGGACAATAGGGGGAGAGGAACGAGTAGTTAATTTTGATACAATTTGTGTTCATGGTGATAATCCAAATTCGGTTAAAATTTTAGAATTTTTGAAAAATAAACTTACTAATACAGATTTCATTTTTAGATAGATTTATGAGTTACGAATTACACTATAAACGATACTCAGAAAATGCAATTTTGATTGAATGGCCGGCAAAAATAGATAAGAATATACATCAGGATATTATATTTTATAAAAATACTCTTGAAAAAGAAAAGTTTAAAGAAATTGTTGAGGTAATCATATCATATAACTCGTTATTAATTTTTTATAAGTCTACTATAGAGGATATCTATAATGAAGTTTCAACGTTAAAATTACTGTATTCTCAAAAAAAATCATTCAAAGGTGCGGAAAACAAGTTGTGGAAGATACCTGTTTGTTATTCCCCTGCTTTGGCTCCAGATTTAGAATCATTTTGTAAAGCAAAAGGGTTTACTATAGGTGATGTTATCGATTTACATACAGCTCCAATATATCAAGTGTATTTTTTAGGGTTTTTGCCTGGTTTTTTTTATTTGGGAGGGCTGGATAAAAAATTGAATTTTGTTAGAAAGAATTCACCTTCTTTAGATGTAAAAAAAGGTTCGGTTGCCATAGGTGGAAATCAAACAGGAGTGTATCCTCAGGATAGTCCGGGAGGGTGGCATGTTATCGGTCGTTGTCCTCTCAATTTTTTTGATCCCGAAGTGAGCCCTCCATGCTATATTTTGCCTAAGGATAAAATTCAATTTATATCGATATCGGAAAATGGATATAACGATATAAGTTCTTTGGTTAATTTAAGTATTTATACACCAGAATCTGTAAGTTTATGATAGCTGGCATTGTAAAAGTAATTGATCCCGGATTCTATTCTTCTATTCAAGATATGGGAAGATTTGGCTTTGCAACTTATGGTGTTCCTTTTAGTGGAGCAATGGATCAAAACTCTTTTCGTTTGGCAAATGCACTTCTAAATAATGAAGAAAATGATGCGTGTATAGAATGGGTATACCGACCGCCGATATTACAATTTTCTAAGGAGACGGTAATAAGTGTTACCGGTGCAATGGCAAGTTGTTTTCTGAATGGTAATAAGATTAACTTGAATTGTCAAGTAAAGGTAAATAAGAATGATATTTTTTCTGCAAGTTTTTGTAAGAATTATAAATACGGTTATGTAGGAATTGTAAAAGGATTTATGTCAGATATGCGATTAAATAGTAGGTCGTTTTATCATGGTGTTACTCAAAATGGAGTATTAAAAAAAGATGATGAAATTGACTATCAAGAGTGCATTAACTTCACTGAAAAATTCTCAAGTATTTCGTCCAATACATTATTACAAAATTCGAATGAATTGTTGGTATACCGGGGACCTGAATTTGTACTTTTATCCAATGATCAAAAACACGACTTGCTTAATACAGAATTCACTATTTCATCTGTTGCAAATAGAATGGCTCTTCAACTTACTGAACAATTGCCCAATAATCTTCCTTCGATATTAACCTCACCAGTTTTACCCGGCACTATACAATTAACTCCATCTGGAAAAATGATTGTCTTGATGAGAGATTGTCAAACAACAGGTGGTTACCCGAGAATACTTCAATTAAGTCAGGACGCGATTAGCGCAATAGTTCAAAAAAGGGCAAGTGAAAAATGTACATTTAAACTTATTAGTTAGAAGTTCTAATAGTCTTGGTGTTTAACTATAAATTTCTATAGGGGGAAAAATCCCCTAGGGCCTATAGGGGGAAAATCCCCTGGGGTTAATTTTTTTGTATTTTTTGAGATGATCTTAAGTAGCTGAATAGCATTAGCGTTTTACCATATTTTTTCACCATAAAAACCTCAAAAAGGGTAGCGCTATTTGCGTAAAAGCCTCTTTTTTGGTAATATTAGCACAAGTTAACCTAAAAAGTAAAATGTTATGGGAAAAAAACGACCCGAAAAGTGCATAAGTATAGAAGAAGCTAAAGATCTTCAAAAGAATTGGTGTAATACCAGAACACCTGAAATAGATCGTTGCATTGGATTTGAAGATACTAGAGAATTCTGGTGGAGTGTAGAGGAGTTAATGGATTATTTGAAGTACGTGAAGAGAAAATCTAGAAAAATGGGGATTGATGATCCGGGGATTAGATTGTATTTTGGAGCATACCCTTCGGAAAAGTGTAAAATGAAAAGAGGATATGCCACGGCTTTTTTGGCTCCTACAGGAGCACCTGCAGGTGAGCTTGGTAAGGATGGAGACAGTGCTCCTAACAATTATAATGTTCCTCCATTTAATGGAGGATCAAGTGGAATCCCACCAACTGATTACTAAGGATGGGCTTCCTTTTCTCTTATTTAATTTTTGAATTAATGGCTGCTATTGTGGGCAGTTTTTATATAAAGAAATATCGAGAAGATAAACCTTCTCGATATTTTGTTTATTTTCTGTGGCTTACTTTTTTTATTGAATTATTTGGAGTTTTACCTGCATTAATGTACTATGGTGGTTTCTTTCCGTTTTTAAAAGGAACCTTTTTGGAAGAAAATCATTGGCTTTATAACATATTTTTTATTTTTAACTTCTCATTTTATGTTTACTACTTTTATTTAAACTATAAGGTGAAGGATTTTAAGTTGTTTATGAAAATATTAACTATTCTTTATGTTATAACATCAATTATTAATTTAATTTTCACTGACATTTATTTTGTAGGTGTTTCCGCTTATACTTACATTGTTGGGACAATTGTACTCTTTATTGGAGGAATTTTGTATTTGTATGAAATGTTACAAAGTGATAAAATTTTGACATTCTATAAAACTATACCATTTTATGTTGCTGTTGGGGCGATTATTTTTCATCTCGCAGTAACTCCGTTGTTTATTTATAGTCAGTACTATGACGTTGATAGAAGTCCTTACTTTGTTGATGTTAGAAAAATAATTTTGAATAGTGCTATCATTTTTCTGTATACTTGTTATACTATTGGTTTTATTGTATGCTTGAAAAAGAACAAATCTTACTCTTAATTTATTTTACCATAATTATTCTTTTTTTTATAGTTTTCGGTATTATATTTTTTATTGCCTTTCAACGTCGTAAGAATAAACTACTTCTTGAAAAATTAAAAGCCGAACAACGATTTGAAGACGAGATCTTTAAATCTCGTATCGAGATTCAGGAACAGGCCCTTAAAAATGTAAGTTGGGAACTTCACGATAACATAGGGCAATTATTATCTACAGCAGTAATGCAAATTAATATTCTGGGTACTTCTTTGGATAAAGAGGCAACCAACTCTTTACAGGATGTTCGTAAATTGGTTGGAGATAGTTTGCAGGAAATTCGTAATTTATCCAAAACTTTGAATAATGAAGTTATTCATAATATTGGGTTAGAGAAATCAATACGAGTAGAGTTAGAGAGATTTGAAAAACTTCGGTTTCTTAAAACAAAACTGGTGATTAAAGGAGATGAATATCATATAAATCCTAAAGATGAGATCATTTTGTATCGAATAATTCAGGAGTTTTTCTCAAATACCATTAAATATGCCGAAGCTTCTCATCTATATGTTGAGCTAGAGTATGCGTCCGAAGAGTTGAATATTAAAATACAGGATGACGGCGTAGGTTTTGATATGAAATCGGTACAGGCAAATTCTGGGTTGTTAAATATGAAAAGCCGTGCAGCCTTATTAAAGGCTAAATATGATTATACATCTTCTCCAGGCAAAGGTGTTTCAATTGCGTTGTCTTACCCTGTAAAGGATAAGGCTTGATTAAAAACTTAAATAAATGAAGAAAAAGAGCATTGTTATTGTTGATGATCATTTATTGTTCGCACAATCATTAGAAAGTTTAATAACAAAGTTAGAAGAGTATGAGGTGTTGGCTATTCTAAAAAATGGAAAAGAGCTCACTCAGTATTATATGCATAAACGTAAGGTGCCTGACCTGATCCTTTTGGATGTAAAAATGCCAGTAATGGATGGTATACAAACTATGCAATGGTTAAAAGAAAACCGTCCAGAGCAAAAGGTGTTGGCGCTTACTATGGAAGATGACGAGGATACCATTATCAAAATGCTTAGGAATGGTGCAAAAGGGTATTTGCTAAAGGATATCCACCCGGAAAACTTCGAATTTGCTATGAAAATGGTAATCGAACAAGGATTTTACTATTCTGGCAAGATTGAAAATGCTTTGCGCAATTCTGAAAATGTAGATGATAGTGGGGACTTTCATGAAAGATTAACAGAGAAAGAACGTGGCTTTCTAAAACATGCTTGCTCAGAACTTACCTATAGAGATATTGCAGAAGAGATGGGGTTAAGTCCAAAAACCATAGAGAACTACCGGGAAGCAGTATTTAAAAAACTAGAGGTAAAAACAAGAGTAGGACTAGTCATTTATTGCATGAAAAATAAACTAATCAAAATTGATTGAAACCCTATTTTGAAAAACTAGTAGTGTATTTAAAATAGCTGGCTGAAATCATCTTGCTGCAGGGTAGAATCTACTGCTATTCAAAAAGTTTGTAATAATAACTGAAGGAAATGAAATATTTTTCTATATTTGAATCAAGAATGAAAATAAAAAACTTAAATATCAATAATGTCATTATCGAGGTGATTACTTTATCTCGGTAAAGGGATATTTTTGATATAACCGAAATAAAAAATCCCTTTGTGATTACAAAGGGATTTTTCTTTTTAAGAAAGTATAAAGATGTATAAAAACATAATTAGTAATGTCATTATCATTGTGGTGATTTGTTCACCATAAGGAAGGGCATTGGTATACTTTAAACAAAAAACTCCCTTCAAAAACTTGAAGGGAGTTTTTTTTGAATTAAGGTGAATGTTTAATAAAAATTAACAAATAGTGATTGTAAATAATATGATTGTAAGTATTTGTAAATCAGTAGTTAAAAGTGTTAAAGGTGGTATTGGATATTGTAAGGATGTTTAATTATATGCAATGGTTTAGACGTAACGAAATAATTTTATACTGAGGATTATTTGTATTGATGAGAATATATCAATAAATAGGTTAAAATATTGAAAAATTAACAAAATAATATACATTCAAAAGGAATGAGCTTAAATAAGTATAGTAAACAGGTCACACAAGATGATACGCAGCCCGCTGCACAAGCTATGTTACATGCTATCGGTCTTACCGATGAAGATTTTAGTAAACCTTTGGTTGGTATTGCAAGTACAGGATACGAAGGAAATCCATGTAACATGCACCTAAATGATTTGGCAAAATTAGTGAAGAAAGGAACGCTTGAAGAAGATGTAGTTGGATTAATATTTAATACAATAGGAGTTAGTGATGGTATTTCTATGGGGACCCCGGGAATGCGTTTTTCACTTCCTTCTCGCGATGTGATTGCAGATTCTATGGAAACGGTAGTGCAAGCTATGTCATATGATGGAATGGTGACCGTAGTAGGATGTGATAAAAATATGCCTGGAGCATTAATGGCAATGCTTCGATTAAATCGTCCTGCGATCTTGGTGTATGGTGGTACAATCGCTTCTGGTTGTCATGAAGGTAAAAAATTAGATGTAGTTTCTGCGTTTGAAGCGTGGGGAGAAAAAGTGGCAGGGACCATTACCCAAAAAGAATATAAAAACGTAATAGAAAAAGCATGCCCCGGTGCGGGCGCATGTGGTGGAATGTATACGGCAAATACTATGGCTTCGGCTATTGAAGCTTTAGGGATGTCATTGCCTTACAACTCTTCTAATCCGGCAATTAGTAAAAACAAAGAGGAAGAAAGTATAGCAGCAGGTAGAGCTATGAGAGTGCTATTGGAAAAAGATATTAAACCAAAGGATATTGTTACCAAAAAGTCGCTCGAAAATGCAATACGTCTTGTTACAATCCTTGGAGGGTCTACCAATGCGGTATTACACTTTTTAGCCATTGCACGTGCTGCAGATGTAGAATTTACACTAGCTGATTTTCAAAGAATAAGTGATGAAACACCTTTCTTGGCAGATCTAAAACCTAGTGGAAAGTACCTGATGGAAGACGTGCATAATGTTGGTGGAATACCTGCAGTTCTGAAGTATTTATTGAAACAAGGATTACTTCACGGTGATTGCTTGACAGTAACGGGTAAAACACTGGCAGAAAATCTATTGGATGTACCAGATTTAAGCGAAGGGCAAGATGTGATAAAGCCTCTCGAAAACCCTATAAAACCAACTGGACATCTTAGAATTATGTTTGGTAATCTGGCCGAAGATGGATGTGTAGCAAAAATCACTGGTAAAGAAGGACTGCGTTTTCAAGGAAAAGCAAAAGTTTTCAATGGTGAATATGCCGCAAATGATGGTATTAAAGAAGGGAAAGTAGAAAAAGGAGATGTAGTCGTCATTAGGTACGAAGGACCTAAGGGAGGACCAGGAATGCCAGAAATGCTAAAACCTACTGCTGCTATTATGGGAGCCGGTTTAGGTAAAGATGTAGCCTTGATTACCGATGGAAGATTCTCTGGGGGAACCCATGGTTTTGTCGTCGGACACATCACCCCTGAAGCACAAGAAGGTGGATTAATTGGTATTGTTCAGGATGGTGATATTATTACAATAGATGCTGAAACCAATTCAATTACAGTAGCAATTGATGAAGCTGAAATTGAAAAAAGGAAAGCATCTTGGATACAACCCGAACTTAAGTTTAGTAGAGGGGTACTTTACAAATATGCAAAAACAGTATCATCGGCATCCCAAGGGTGTGTTACCGATGAATTTTAAAATAGATTCTGAGGAAATTCGGAAACCAAATAACAGCGTATGGAAACACAAACGCAGACAATAAAAAAGAAAACAAAAGTAACAGAAAGGATGACGGGAGCAGAAGCAGTAATTCACTGTCTTTTGGCAGAAGGTGTTGATTTAATTTATGGCTATCCGGGAGGAGCAATAATGCCTGTATATGACGAGTTATACAAATTTCAGGATAAACTGCACCATGTCTTAACAAGACATGAACAAGGAGCAACACATGCAGCTCAGGGATACGCAAGAACAAGTGGTAAAGTAGGTGTGGCTATTGCTACATCAGGACCGGGAGCTACAAATTTTGTTACTGGTATCGCAGATGCTCAGATAGATTCAACACCAATGGTATGCATTACCGGACAAGTTGGATCCCACCTTTTAGGGTCAGATGCATTTCAAGAAACCGACATTATTGGTATTTCTACTCCGATTACCAAATGGAATCATCAGGTTACAAAAGCAGAAGATATACCAGAAGTTCTTGCAAAAGCATTCTATATTGCTCGTTCTGGTAGACCAGGGCCAGTATTGATAGATATCACAAAGGATGCACAATTTGGGGAGTTGGATTTTGCCTATGAAAAGTGCAAAGGAATACGAAGTTATGTTCCTACACCATCAACAGACCCTGATAGTTTGAAACAAGCTGCCAAATTGATCAATGAGGCTAAAAAACCAATGATTGTTTTTGGACAAGGCGTGATCTTGGGAGAAGCCGAAGAAGAATTAAAAGGTTTTGTTGAGAAATCCGGAATTCCATCAGCTTGGACTATCTTGGGATTATCGGCATTACCAACTGCACATCCATTAAATGTTGGAATGGTAGGGATGCATGGAAACTATGGCCCTAATAAGTTAACAAATGAATGTGACCTATTGCTTGCTATCGGAATGCGTTTTGATGATCGAGTTACAGGTAATCTGCAAACGTATGCCAAGCAAGCCAAAATAATTCATTTTGAAATTGATCCTGCCGAAGTGAACAAAAATGTAAAGGTAGATGTTGCAGTGATGGGAAATGTTAAGAATACTTTAGCACAAATACTTCCAATGATACAACCGAATTCACATGATTCTTGGTTGCAAGAATTTAAGGATCACGATAAAATAGAATTTGATAAAGTTATCAAAGAAGAATTGTATCCCGAAAAAGAAGGTCTTTCTATGGGAGAAGTGCTTAGAGGAATTAATGAAGAAACGCACGGCGATGCAGTAATTGTATCCGATGTTGGACAACACCAAATGATTGCTTGCCGTTATGCCGAGTTTACAAAATCCAAAAGTAACGTAACTTCTGGTGGTTTGGGTACTATGGGCTTTGCTTTACCTGCCGCAATAGGTGCAAAAATGGGAGCGCCAGAACGCGAAGTAGTTGCTATAATTGGTGATGGTGGTTACCAGATGACCATACAAGAATTGGGTACAATTTTTCAAACCAGAGTACCCGTTAAGATTGTAGTACTTAACAATGATTTCCTTGGGATGGTGAGACAATGGCAACAATTATTTTTTGATAAGAGATATGCGTCTACCGAAATGGTGAACCCAGATTTTGTCAAAATAGCTGAAGGATATCATATCAAATCCAAGAGAATTACTAAGAGAGAGAATTTACAGGATGCGATAAAAGAAATGATTGCTTCAAAGGAACCTTATTTCCTTGAGGTTTGTGTAGAAAAAGAAAATAATGTATTCCCAATGATCCCAACAGGGGCATCAGTTTCAGATGTAAGATTAGAGTAGTTATGGAAAAAGAAAATTTTACAATTTCGGTCTATACCGAAAACAATATTGGATTGTTAAACAGGATATCGGCAATCTTTCTGAAACGTCATATTAATCTTGATAGTATGACGGCATCACAGTCCGAGATCAAAGATGTATTTCGATTTACTATAGCAGTTAAAGTAACTGAAGAACAAGTGAAGAAAATAGTTGGACAAATAGAAAAACAAATAGAAGTTATCAAAGCTTTTTATCATAAAGAAGAAGATATCATTTATCAGGAAACAGCGTTGTTCAAAATTGCTTCAAAACTCTTATTTGAAGAACGTCAGATCCAGAATGTCATTAAAAATAGTAATTCTAATATAGTAACAGTAACACCAGAATTTTTTGTTTTAGAAAAAACGGGAAGGCGTAGAGAAGTCGATGCTCTTTATCGCAAATTAGAGCCATATGGACTTATGCAGTTTACACGCTCTGGTAGGATTGCAGTTACCAAAGAGAAAATGCATATCTCTACCATCTTAGAAAAATTTGCAACAGAGATTGTGTAAATTCTCCTGGTATTACAAAGCATAGGCTTCCGAGATTATTTCGGAATGTATAAATGAGAAACAACTAAAAATCAAAATTAAATCAGGTTTCCGAACAGGAAACAACAACAACAAATTAAAAAAAAGAAATGGCAAATTATTTTAATACGCTATCATTAAGAGATCAACTAACGCAGCTAGGAAAATGTAGATTTATGAATGCCGAAGAATTTTCGGCAGGTGTTGATGCCTTAAAAGAGAAAAAAATTGTTATTGTAGGATGTGGCGCGCAAGGCCTTAATCAAGGATTGAATATGAGAGATTCAGGTTTGGATATTTCTTATGCACTTCGCGAAGCTGCGATTAAAGAAAAACGACAATCTTTTAAAAATGCTACAGATAACGGTTTTAATGTGGGAACTTATGAGGAATTAATTCCTAAAGCAGACGTAGTAATTAATTTAACACCAGATAAACAACATACACAAGTAGTAAATACCGTAATGCCATTAATGAAAAAAGGCGCAACATTGTCCTATTCTCATGGTTTTAACATTGTTGAAGAGGGGATGCAAGTTCGAGAAGATCTAACGGTAATTATGGTTGCCCCAAAATGTCCTGGTTCTGAGGTTAGAGAAGAATATAAAAGAGGATTTGGAGTACCTACATTAATTGCTGTGCACCCAGAAAATGATCCTCAGGGACGCGGATTGGATCAAGCCAAAGCATATGCAGTAGCTACCGGAGGACATAGAGCCGGAGTACTTGAATCTTCATTTGTAGCCGAAGTCAAGTCTGATCTTATGGGAGAACAAACTATACTTTGTGGATTATTACAAACAGGATCTATTTTATGCTTCGATAAAATGATTGAGAAAGGTATCGATGCGGGATATGCCTCAAAATTAATTCAATACGGTTGGGAAACTATTACAGAAGGAATGAAGTATGGAGGAATTACAAATATGATGGATAGACTCTCAAACCCTTCAAAAATAAAAGCTTTCGAATTATCTGAAGAGTTAAAAGAAATTATGCGTCCATTGTTTCAAAAACATATGGATGATATCATGACTGGTCATTTTTCAAAAACAATGATGGAAGATTGGGCAAATGATGATAAAAACCTATTATCATGGAGAGCTGCTACTGGAGAAACAGCGTTCGAAAAAACTCCTGCAAGTGATGTAGAAATTTCAGAACAGGAATTTTATGATCATGGAGTGCTTATGGTTGCTTTTGTAAGAGCAGGAGTAGAATTGGCTTTTGAAGCTATGACAGAATCTGGGATTATTGAGGAATCGGCATACTACGAATCATTGCATGAAACACCACTTATTGCTAATACAATTGCCCGTAAAAAACTATTCGAAATGAATCGTGTGATTTCTGATACTGCAGAGTATGGATGTTATCTTTTTGATCATGCTTGTAAACCATTATTGACAGATTTTATGAAGAATATTGATACAAATGTTATAGGGAAATCATATGATAATGGAAAATATAGTGGTGTAGATAATGCAAAATTAATTGAAGTAAATGCTACATTAAGAAATCACCCAATAGAGGAAGTGGGAGCAAGATTAAGAGCTTCTATGACGGCAATGAAACCTATTGTGTAAAGTAAAATAACCAACCATTTTTTGTACGGCCGGGTCTGTTGAAGTTTTGAGATGTGTATTGTGTGACCTTCGATAGATCCTGGCTGACAAAAGCTAAAACAAAATTATGAGTACCGCCACCACAACATATTTTCCAGCGCTAGAGGATATTCAAAAGGCCGCTTCTACAATCAAAGAAGTAGCTATGGTAACTCCTTTGATGAATAGCATTCGATATTCAAGAAGATATGAGGCAAACATTCTACTCAAAAGAGAAGATTTGCAGCGGGTACGCTCTTATAAAATTAGGGGAGCTTATAATAAGATAAGTTCTTTAACCAAAGAACAACTTGAAAGGGGAGTGGTTTGTGCCAGTGCTGGTAACCATGCCCAAGGTGTAGCCTTTGCATGTAATCACTTGGGGATACAAGGAACAATTTATATGCCTTCTGTAACCCCAAAACAAAAGGTAGCACAGACTCAAATGTTTGGTGGTGATCATGTGAAGATTGTATTAGAAGGAGATACGTTTGATGATTCGTCGAAGGCGGCTATGAAGGTTTGCGAAACAGAGGGGAAAACATTTGTTCACCCTTTTGAAGATCCAAAAACCATTGAAGGACAAGGAACCATTGGACTTGAAATTTTTAAACAGGCCGATATCCCAATTGATTATGTTTTTGTGGCAATAGGAGGAGGAGGATTGGCTTCGGGATTGTGTGGTGCTCTGAAAGCATTATCGCCCAAAACCAAAATCATTGGTATAGAGCCCGAAGGTGCGCCCTCTATGCTCACTTCAATCCAAAACAATAAGAATACAGAGATTTTTGAAATAGACAAGTTTATTGATGGTGCAGCAGTACAAAAGGTAGGGGATCTCAATTTTGAGATATGCAAAGAACATTTATCCGATATGTTTACAGTACCAGAAGGATTGGTATGCCAAACTATTCTTGATTTGTACAATAGAGATGCAATAGTTGTTGAACCTGCGGGAGCTTTAACATTGGCTGCCCTGGAGTTTTATAAAGATAAAATTAAGGGTAAAAATGTGGTTTGTATTGTAAGCGGGAGCAATAATGATATAACACGTACTGCAGAAATTAAAGAAAGAGCTTTGCTCTATGCGGATCTGAAACATTATTTTATAGTTCGGTTCCCTCAAAGAGCGGGTGCTTTGAAACAATTTGTTGGTGAAGTATTGGGACCAAACGATGACATTACTCATTTCGAATATTCTAAAAAATCTAGTAGAGAGAACGGACCCGCTGTAGTGGGGATAGAGTTAAAGGATAAGAAAGATTTAGAGCCTCTTATTTCCAGGATGAAAGATCTTAATTTCTTTGGGGACTATCTTAATGACAAGCCGGACTTATTTCAGTTTTTAGTATAATATCAAAATTAATAAACCCTTGCAAGTGCTGCAAGGGTTCTTTTTTGACATTAGTGAAAATTTTAAAACAGTCAAAAGTAATCTAATTTAGATTGTAATTAAACACATAACAAACACAATACATCAAATTAGGTTTTTTTTATAATCGCTTATTATTTGAATTGATTTTCTGGTAAGATCAGTTATTTTATTGTAGTCATAATCTCTATTGCCATTTTTTACGATAAGCTTCGAGCCCATTCCAACACAATATGCACCAGCTTGAAACCATTTTATTAAGTTATCCTTTTCAGGAACCACACCACCGCTTGCCATAATACTCGTCCAGGGACAAGGAGCTTTTATGTTTTTTATAAAATCGGCACCACCTAATTCACTCGCAGGGAAAATTTTTACAATTTCCGCTCCTAATTCTTCAGCAGAATTGATTTCTGTTAATGTCCCACAACCGGGTAACCAAGCAATTTTTCTTCGATTACAAGTCTTCCCGATTTCAGGGTTTAATATCGGAGAAACGATAAAGTTTGCTCCATTTTGAATATACAATGAAGCTGTTGCAGCGTCTACAATAGATCCTACACCTATGATCATATCTGGAAGTTCTGCAACTAGCCACTTAGAAACTTCAGAAAATACTTCAATAGCATAATCTCCCCTGTTTGTAAATTCGAATACTCTGGCTCCTCCATCATAGCAAGCTTTAATAACTCTTTTTACAATATCGTAGTCCGAATGGAAGAAAAGAGGAACAATTCCTGTATTCTTCATAACTGTAGCCACTTCTATTCTTGTATATCTTGCCATTTATCTTATTATTCTTCCGCTCAGTTTACCACGAGCTATACTTAATATTTCTTTTTCTGTTGCCAAGTTGGCATCACCCTCAATCGTGTGCTTGACTGCACATGCAGCATTAGCAAATTCGAGGGCTTTATAGTCATTAAATCTCATTAGTCCATGAATTAATCCAGCGGCATAAGCATCGCCAGTCCCAATTCTGTCTATTACGGGAGTAATTTCTATTTCATTGGTTTCGGCAAATTCATTTCCATTATACATACGGGCCTTTATTTTGTGCCAATTAGCATTAAAGGAGACTCTTGTTTTATCAAATACTTTTTTTATGTTTTTATATGTATTCATTAATCGAGAAGCGCTTTCAATGAACTGATCGATATGATTTGAAAAAGAAGTATCCAAGAGTTCATTGATTTCGTTTGGACCTCCAATAAAAATAGTTGATAATTCTACTAATTCGTTTAAAATTTCTTTGGCATCTCTTCCGTAATTCCAAAGGTTACTTCTATATGCAGGATCTGTTGAAATTGTAATTCCTTTTGAATTTGCAATCGTCAAAGCCTTTTTTAAAGCTTGATATGCATTGTACGAAAGAGCAGGAGTTATACCAGTCCAATGAAACCAAGAACAATCTTCGAAAATCGTATCCCAATCTATTTTATTGGGATCTATATGGCTAAATGCAGAATTAGATCTGTTATACGAAATTGTGCTGGATCTCATAACTGCACCTACTTCAAGAAAATATAATCCGAGTGGGTGATCAGAATGACTGATTGAACTGGTGTTTACTCCAAATTGCTGAAGGTATTTTTTTGCTGCTTCACCTACAAAATCATTAGATACTACGCCAACATGTTGGGTTTGGTTTCCAAGTTGTGCAAGGGATATCGCAACATTCGCCTCAGTTCCGCCAAAGTAGTACTCGAGTTCATTGGATTGATTTAATTTTTTGTTTCCTTTTGGGGCTATACGCATTAAAACCTCTCCAAAAGTTACTACTTTACTCATTTTGATTTAAGTTTGTTATAGTTGGTAAAATAGAATTAACCATGCGTTAACCTTCTATTTATTAAAGAATTAATCACTAGTTAATACGCTTTATTCTATTTAAATTCCCAAGGCCTGTCCTCCTCCAATTTGAATAGTTTCGGCTGTTATAAAAGCGGCATCTTCGCTTGCTAAGAAGGAAACAACAGAAGCCACATCTTCAGGTTGTCCTAATCTTCCAAGCAAAATATTATTTTTCCATGAAGCAAAAACTTCTGGCTTGGTTGATTTAATTTGTTCATGAAATGGAGTATCAATAGTACCAGGGGATACAGCATTTACTCTTATACCATACTCTGCCAAATCTTTTGCTAGAGCCCTGGTTATGGCATTGACTGCTGCCTTGGATGTGCCATAAATACCCGCTCCAGGTCCTCCTGCGGTCCATCCGGCATTTGACGTGTAGTTAATGATAGAAGCGTTTTCTCCCTTTTTAAGGAATGGTATTGCGGCTCTTGAAACGAAAAATGTAGAGTCAAGGTTTAATGCCATAACCGATCGGTAAAATTCTGTAGTCATTTTTTCGAATCTGGATCTTCCACCCAATCCACCTGCATTGTTTACTATCAAATCGATTTTACCGTATTTTTCTCCAATTGTATTTATGCTAGAATTTACGGCGTCTTCATTTGTGACATCAAATCCGTAATACGCTGCAGTTATTCCTTGGGCTGTAAGTTCTTCTATTCGTTGGACTCCTTTGCTATCTTCTATACCATTTAGAATTACAGTATACCCATCGCTACCTAGTCTTTGTGCAACTGCGAAACCTATACCACCAGTAGCTCCGGTTATGACAGCTATTTTTTCTTTTAAATTCATTTTTTAATAATTAAATTAAGTTAGTCGTTCTAATTTTTTTCTTTTAGAGGTTTTATTTCTTTAATCAATACGAATATGGATAGTACTGATAATGGTGCTAATACAGCCAGGATAATAAAGGCCGGAGTATAAGACACCGTTGTTATTTTTGGAATGATAAAATTCATAATGGCTACCGAAATAGCTCCTATCGTACCGGCCAGTCCGGCTAGTGCTCCAACAGATTTACTTTTTAATAAATCACTGGATAAGGTTTGGATGTTACTGATTGAGAACTGGAATCCAAAAAGTACTATAAATACGAAAGAGACAAACTTTATTGGTGTATCGGCAAATAGGATTGCACCTATAATTGCTGTAAAAATAATAGCTCCCCCCAAGGTTATGACTCTTTTTCTTGCTTTGTCGAGACTAAGTGATCTCATTAATTTCTGAACATACCAACCACCAGCGATACTTCCAATGGCGGCTCCCACATATGGAAACCATGCATAAAGGCCAATTTCTTTTACATTGAAACCATATACTTTATTGAGATAAATCGGCATCCAAAACACGAACAACCACCAGATAGGCTCAATAAAAAATCGGGCTGCCAATATACCCCAGGCTTCCTTAAATCTTAATATTTTGGAAAGAGGAAGCCCCTTTTCCTGGCTTTTTTCTTCACTAATTTGCTCTTGTCCGGATAAGATGTAATCTTTTTCCTTTTTTGTTATCCATGGATGTAGTTTTGGTTGTTTTTTGTTAAAGATTAGCCAGGGTATTATCCAGATAAAACCAATGACACCAATAATAATAAAAGTCCATCTCCAACCATAGGCGCTAAAAAGTTCTGCTATTGCAGGAGCAGCAACGATTGAACCAATAGCAGCCCCCGCATTAAAAATACCTTGAGCCACAGCCCTTTCTTTTATGGGGAACCATTCGGCATTATTTTTTACTGCCCCAGGCCAATTTCCTGCTTCTGAAACACCTAGAATACCTCTATAAAGTCCTAATGAGGCTAATCCACGTGCAAAAAAGTGTAATAAAGAAGCTAGTGACCAGAAAAATATAGAAAGTACAAATCCAATTTTGGTACCCACCTTGTCATAAACCCAACCCGAGATAAATTTACCTGCGGCATAGGTGATGGTGAAAATATTGATGATCCAGGCATAGTCTTCTTCGGTCAATCCAAGATCTTTTTTCATTTCGGGCCACATAATGCCCAAAGCAGATCTATCAATATAATTGATAATTGTTGCAAGGCAAACAAGCCCTATGATCCACCATCTTAATCCTTTAACTTTCATATTTTTGGTTTAGTTAAAGGGATTTATTTGTTAAGTGTACAAATGATCACTTTCTATGAATACTATTCAGTAAAGTTTACCAATGACTTCAAATGTTTTGTTTGAGACACATGGTGGCCGAATAGTTAAGTATAAATCCCTCCGTGATATTTTTTACTAAGAAGATAAAGCCGTGCAATTTTCTCTTCTTATAGTATTATTAATTTATTTTTGATTGTAGCAATATTGATACAAAATTTTAAAATGAGCTTTCATCATTTGCTTGGCCAATTTCGGATCTTGATTTTTTATCGCCTCATATATGTCTTTATGTTCCTGAATGCCTGAAAATGCTTGATTACTATCACAAACATGATATTTTTCGAAATTGGTAATAATACCGGGAGTAATGATAAGCATGAATGTATTCATAGTACTATTACCGCTTGCTTTTGCTATAGCCAAATGAAATAACAAATCCTCTTGAACAGCATCTTCTCCTTTTACTACTTTGGTTGCATAAGCATCCAAAGCTTCTTTCATGGCTTCTAGATCCTCGTTGGTTCGTCTCAAAGCAGCCAAGCGGGCTGTTTTTAGTTCTAAAAGAATACGAGTTTCTACCAATGATTTAAAATCGGGATCTTCCAACCTTAAGATATCATCGATCATGCCATTCATAGCAATTACTCCAATGTTTGCTACAAAAGTTCCGCTTTGAGGTATAGACTCTAACAAACCATAAAACTCTAGTTTTTGAATCGCTTCACGTATATTGCCTCTGCTGACTTCAAATTTTTCTGATAAAGTTCTTTCTGAAGGGAGTTTATCACCTGGTTCCAGATTTTTATAGTTTATCAGATCTCTGATTTTTTCAATAATCTTCTTTTGAATATCTCGATTCTCATTTTTGGTTAAAATCTCTAATTTCATGGTCAATAACAGTATTGTTTAAAATTGGTTAACCAGATTGGTTTTCCAAATTTATAAAATTATTCATTATTACGAAAGCTTATTTATATCAATGTTTGAAAACTTTTTTGGTTCATATTATCTTTATTCAAAAGTGGGCAATAGGTGTAGCTAATGTGATACTTCAAGTTCATAAAACTTAACTTTGGCAAAAGCTTTTGGATTCTTGGAAGCCAAATAGTTTCCTGCTTTAAAATAGTTTTCAAATATTCCCCATCGTTTCATGTCGATACCTTTATATACTTTTGCATATTTGTCATTAAGGATAACTTTCATTTTTCCTTCAGAAGCTATAATTTCTATAGTAAATTTTTCGAAACCTACTTTTTTAGGAAAGTTATATCCTTCATCATCTCCCCATGCATCTTTCTGTAATATTTCAGTATCGGTTGCATTTTGATCTTTTAGGTATTTGGATTTAAGTCGTATTCGGCCATTGTTCCAATATACTTTCATGATTGGAGGTGCATCATTATCCTTTTTACCAATTATCTTTTTTTGATCATTTGATAGCCTGCCGTGTATTTGTAATACAATTACTTTATCATATTTCCCTTTTTTATTTTTTGAAATATCATCAATTGCAATTGTGGCTTTCATTCTACCTCCATCTTTAAAACGCCAGTTTACATCATTTTTACCGGGTACCATTTGCTCTCTAAGTTCGCACCTAGAGTATTTGGTATTTGTGGTCGTCGCTCCTGGTGTGGCATAAAAAACAAGAGCACCATCTTTTGGATCATTATACATATACTTTTGTAATGTTGTATTGTTTGCATAATCCAAAATTTCGGGAGGTTTTACATTTATTGGCTTGGGGCTACCAATAGGTAATGTTACCTTCCAATGGCTTAAATCTATTTTTGGTAATTTCCATTCAGTTTTAACAATCGTATCTGCAACACTACTTTTCTTGGTTTGAGAAGTAGTGTTTACAGATAGAAATACTATTACTAAAAATGGTAATATATTTTTTTGAATGTTTTTCATTTTACAAATTAATAGCTGTAATAGTTATAGAGTCGGCTCGTATTTCCTCATCTCCGCTGTTATATCCGAAGTCACCGCCACCGCCACCGGTTGCAGGGCCTCCTATACCCCTTATGAATAGAGCGACACTATCATTATCTCCTGAATTAAAAGTATAGCTATAGGTGATATAATCATCATTGTTTGGGTTCTCTTGTATCTCGACCAAAAGATTATTAGCCGTATCTTCAACTTGTGAAATTGAGGAATAACCAAAATCATCTTGTGGAAATTCTACAGTGTCTGTATAATATGTTGGGGTATAACCACTTGTATAGCCCGATCCGGCTAAAACTCTTAACTCAAGCATACTTGGAAATGAACCTCCTGTTGGGCTTTTAAAAGATGTAACTATTTCTACCGTATAATCGGCATTTGGTACGACTGCAAACTCTTGATAAAGATGATCTGGCTCATTATTATCAAATTTAACAACGTTATCAGAACCTCCATTACCTGAGCTAGATTCTCCCTGGTCACCAATACTCTTGTTAATCCAAGCAGAACATGTACAATCTGAACCTGAAGACTTAGGAAGTTTATCAAAATCAGAGTTCACTAAAATTGGATCAGGAACATCAGGTTTTTCAGGCTCAATGACCTCAATGCTTTTGGTAATTGTGCTAGTCTTTCCTAATTTGTCTGATGAGGTTAGCGTTACCTCAAATGTGCCTTCTCCAGGAAATTCTAAATTGATGTTTTCTGAAGCAAGGGTAGGAGTAATGTCATCATCTGCATCTAAATCTAATAATATAACTCCATCAGGAATTTCCCACTGGTAATCGGTCGAACTTACAGATTGATTTGTAAGAAAGTAAATCTTAAAATCTTCTTCTGGATTTGTTCCTTCTTTTTGAATTGCTACAAAGTTTGCAGAAGGAGGAGTTAAATCGGGTAAATCTCCAACTTCTGGAAGGTCATCGTCTTGACATGAAATCAAGATCATTATACTTGTTATAAACAACCAAGTATATACTTTTAGATGTTTCAACTTTATTTTCATTTTTGAATATTTTAATTATTCTATTTCCAAATTCGGAAAAGAATACATTAATAACCTGGGTTTTGCGGATAGAAGTTATCTGTTACATCTCGTTCTCTTTGCGGAATAGGTAACAAGAGGTCATTTGCAGAAAAACTATATCCATTATCATTTGAAAACTGTGTAAGTATTGGTACTGCCTGATTAAATCTTATTAAATCATATAACCTATGATTCTCAAAAGCTAGTTCGATTCTTCTTTCGTTTAGTAAAGCTTCTTTTGTAAGAATATCACCATTGGCAATAGGATCGACCCCAGCTCTTTCTCGCACTTTGTTATAAGAAGCTATTGCATCTGCATCCGAGGTTTCTATAAACTCTCCCATGATGGCTTCAGCATGCATTAATAAAACATCAGAATATCGAATTACTATCCAATCTCTACCAGAGTTTTGATCGGCATCAGGTTGAAACTTGTTATTTTCAACCCTATTACTACCTACGGTAGATTCTAAGAAACTTACAGGAAATCTTATGGGCTCGCTTGCAGCTGTAATCAATGCTTGAAGTTCTGGAGTAGCCAAATTAACTCCTTGAGCACGACCAGCTGCTGTCATATCGATACTAAATCTTTGCGAATCTCCCTGTACTTGTACGTTATTATCATCTCTTGCATCTGAAGTTATAGTTGGAGTACTTAACGATTCATAAGAAACAGCAAATATGATCTCTTCATTCAACTCATTATCAAAGGCAAAAACGCTTTCAAACGAATCTAAAAGCCTGTATTCGTAGGGGTTATTTTCGTCTACCAGTTCATTTAATAATGTTGTTGCCCGTGCATAGTCTGGAGTAGGAGCGCTTAAATATACTTTGGCGAGCAATGCTTTTGCCGCTCCTGCGGTTCCTCTATTTACTTTTGAACTAAAGCCTTCTAAATTAGAAATTGCATTATTGAAATCACTCGCTATTTTTTGATATACCTCGGTTAAAGGTAATCTTGGGTATTCTTCGAAATCCTCTGGAGAAATTTCTCTATCCACAAAGGGTACATCACCAAAGGCTCTGGCAAGGTTGAAGTGGGATAAAGCTCTCATAAAATACGCTTCTCCGATAATTTGGTTTCTATTATCATTTTGGATTCTATCTTGGTTGTCAAGAATAATGTTTGCCGATAATATGACTTTGTAATTATTGGTCCAGTAGTTGGCAGCTTCTCCAAGATCGGCAGTTATACTGAAAGATTCGAGATCTCCGAAATCTCCATCTCCATTGGCAGAGACCCCATTGTCTGATCTAAGTTCGGTAATGAGAAACTCACCCGCTGGAATTTTTTGGTAAGCATCATACATTCCATTTAGAATAGAGACAAAACCAGAAGGATCATTAAGAGTTGGATCCTTATCGGGTTCGTTTGGATTACTTATAGTTAACTCATCCACTGAACAGCTTGTTAACATCAAAGAAACAACAGCTGTTGTATACAATATCTTTAAAAAATTAGTTTTCATGCCTTTGTGTGTTTAAAATTGAAGATTAAGACCCATAGAAACTACTCTAGGAATTGGTGGCGCTCCTCTTTGGTACCCAAAAGTGGTTGCTAAGTTTGCTCCCCTTGTATTGTAATTGGCACCTTCTGGATTAAATCCAAAATAATCATCGGCTGTTATGTAAATTAAGTTTTCACCATTTAGGTATATTCTTAACTTATCAATATTCATCTTTTCAGTGATATCTTTTGGTAGCGTATAGCCTACTCCGATATTTCGTAATGCTACAAAAGAAGCATCTTGAATATGATCGTTTGTAAATATTCTTTTTCTTAAAAATTCTCTATTAGGTACATCACTAGTAACATCTTGATTTGAGCTAAATTCATTTCTTTGATATTCCAGATCTGAAACTCGAACTTCTGCTCCATGAGAACCTTGCAATGAAAAACTCAAGTCTACACCATAAAAATTGAAATTACTTGAGAATCCCCATTCAAAGTCTGGGTAAGGATTTCCTAACTCGGTTCTATCCTCATCATCGATGATACCGTCACCATTTAAATCTTTTACATATACATCTTGTGATTGGGCATTAATAGGATAAAATGGATTATTAAGATATTGAAAAGGAACTTCTCTGTCTACCACAAAACCATAAAAGGAGGTGATTGGCTGCCCTTCATTTGCAATAAACTGAGTTGCTCTTTTATCATCTTCTATAGATGAAATTAACCCATCATTTTTACCAAAATCTACTAGTTCATTGGTGTTTTTGGTAAATTGAGCAGAAACATTCCATTTGAAATTTGGTCTGGAAACAATATTAGAACGTGCTTCAATTTCAATTCCTTCGTTTTTAACTTCTCCAGAATTTTGTAAAAAACCTCTTGCTCCCGTAACTGAAGGCACAGGTAAAAATAGAATAAGGTCATCACTAGATCTCGTATAATAGTCGGCAGATAGACCAAATGCTCCATTTGCGATTTCTAAATCAATTCCTGGGTTAAACTCGATTAATCGTTCCCAACCTAGGTCTGGATTGGCAATAACAGTAGGTTTTAATCCAGGTTGTCCGTCAAAAACAACAGGAGATAGAGTGCTTAATGATCTATATAGAGAGCTAAAGATATTACGATCTATGGCATTGGATCCCGAAACCCCGTAACTAGCTCTTATTTTAAGATCTGTAATCACATTGCTGTCTTGAAGAAAACGCTCTCCAGATATTCTCCATCCTACGGAAGCCGCGGGAAAAAAACCAAACTTTGTATTTTCTCCAAATCTTGAGCTTCCATCGGTTCTGGCGCTAATTGAGAGTAAGTATTTATCATCAAAATCGTAATTAAGACGCCCAAAATAGGATATTAGTTTTTCGTTACCCAGTCTCGTGAAGCTTCCTTGTTCACCTACGTTTGCAGCTGGGATATTATCGGTAATATCATTTGTAAATCCTAGTCCTGTTGTTGACTGTTCTGTATAATCGAAATCATCAAAAGAAAAACCTCCTATGGCATCTATGGTATGTGCTCCTAAATTGTTTTTATAGGTTAATAACGATTCAACTCCGTAGTGAGTTACAGTTCTAACTCTTTCGTCTCTTTGTGTACGACCAGATCTATTTTGGTGATGAAGAATCCCTCTTTTATCATAATCTCTTGTGAACCTGAAATCACCATAAATTGTTTGTTTGAGCTTAAGTCCTTCAGCTAGTTTAAATTCTAAGAAAGAGCTTCCCAAAATTTTGGTTTCTTCCTTGGTTCTTTTTCTTTCTAATACTTTTGCCAGGGCGTTCGCATCACCTGTTGTGCTTAGACTTATTCCGCCACTGGTTCTTGTAAAATCTAAAACAGGATTACCCAAATCGTCTCTAAGAATTCCTGCTCCATCTTGAGTAAAAACATGATCAAACATTCTTTCCAGGGAATAATCCCCAGCTATGGCTTCAGAAAAAATAACAGACCCCCGGCTATCTGCAACATTAACTAATCCCAAAGTGGCATCATTCAACCTGGTGGGTACCCATGGGGATTGTCTAAGAGCGGTTTCAATACCAACAGGGAACCTTCTTTGCAAAGTATTTTGTCCATTTAGGTTTAATCCAAATCTAATCCTATTATTTTTCGATTTTGAATTTATTTTTACTCTGGCATTATATCTTTTGAAGTCGTCTGTTAATAAGACACCTTCATCATGAACATAACCCAGTGAAGCATTAAATTTTGTTTTAGGAGTTCCTCCTGTGGCAGAGAAAGAGTGACTTTGAATAATTCCACCATCTATCATAACATCTTGCCAGTCGGTTTCCCCACCATTAGCCTCAGTAATTATACTTGCAACCGTAAGTAAGGCATTACCTCTATCCAGGTTTTCCTGAAACCGTTGTCCTTCTGTAGAATTTGGATCCAAACCAGATTGAACCCCATTGATATATCTTCGCCAACGGGCTACAGATGAGTTATATTGATCATTTTTTGGTACAAATTTGAACCCTGTATAGGTGTTATAGGCAAATTGGGTATCACCACTTTTTCCTTCTTTTAGGGTTACAATAATTACTCCATTTGCCCCTCGAGATCCAAAAATAGCAACCGAGGAAGCATCTTTTAATACCTCTATAGACTGAATGTTATTGGAGTCTAAGCTTCCTAATAAATCTGGGTCGGTACCCAGTGCTATCCCGTCTACAACAATAAGTGGACTAGAATCACCTGAAATGGATCCAGGACCCCTAACTGTAATTTTGGGAGCACCTCCGGCTTCTGGATTAACGGCCTGTACTCGTATACCTGCCACTTTCCCTACGATGGCATCATCAAGACGAGGCACGGCTCTATTTTGAATTAATTCTCCAGAGACCTTGGCAACAGAACCTGTTAAGTTTTTTCTGGATTGTGTACCGTATCCGATAACGACAACTTGTTCCAAGGTTGCAGCATCTTCTTTTAAAGTGATTTCTAGCCTTTTTTGCCCCGAAACGATAATAGTTTGCGTAGTATATCCTATATAAGATATCTGTAAAACTTCATCGTTCTTAACTTGAATTTGAAATTCTCCATCGAAATCAGAAGAAGTTCCATTATTTGTACCAGTGACAATAACGTTTACTCCAGGAATTGGTACTCCATTTTCTTCAGTAATTTTTCCAGATAGCGAATAACTCTCTTGAGCTATCAATGATATCTGGGATAAAATCAGAGTAATAAAAAGTAGTTTGATTTTAAAGTTCATTTTAATTGTGTTATGTTTCAAAAATCTGATGATATCCAAAAGGATATCCTAACAAAGAATAAATAAAGATGTATTCCTTTATTTCCCTTTTTACAAATCACATAACCTATATAGTATTTGTTTAAATTTTGTACTTTTGTAGGGCATGTGATTAACAAAGCTCATGTGTTTTAAGTATTACTTCCCTCCGAAAAGAAGTAATATAAAAAGGATAGGCGTGCACCTGTCCTTTTTTTGTTTTCTAATAATTAGTGGATCCCCATGATGTTTATAATTTGATTGTTTAATGATTTGTTGTTTATTGGTAAACCAAACTGGATAACCAAATTGGTTTACCAAATATATGTTATTTTAATGTTAAACAAAAAATAATTGTTATTTTTAATGTTAAAATTTTTAGGAATTGGTAATTTGTTATTGGTTATTTTTTATTGTCGGTAGTTAACATAGGCGATTAGCGCAAAAAAAGAGTTCACATAAAATCTTCTCGTATTGGGCTAAAAACATCTATTAATACTCCATCTTCTAAGCAGATTGCTCCATGGGGTGCGTGTGGAGGAATATAAAAACAATCTCCTCCTTTAAGAATTTGTTTTTCGCCGTTGATGCTTACTTCAAATTGACCGCTTTGCACATATGTGACTTGTGAATGGTAATGATCGTGTATGGGGCCTTCTGATCCTTTTTCGAATTTTACATGAACCAACATGATTTTGTCATCGTATCCCATGATTTGGCGCCGCACACCTTCGCCTACGGTTTCCCAAGTCGCTTCATTTCCTTTAATAAATACGTTGCTTGATCCAAAACTTTTCATTTGTTAGATATTTATAGTTTGTATATTAGTTTTTGCTATAGTAATAAGGGCCTATCCATTGTATAGGGCTGTTATTCAGGTATATTGAATGTTGGGTTTCTTTTTGATTGTTTGTTACACATAAAACGAATGTATGTTCATTATCATCTTTGGTGATAATTTTCCATCCTAAATAGTTTTCGTTATCGGTTTTTACTTCCTTTATTTCTTTAATGCTACTGCTTGAGTTCTTTGCTATTTCGGTCACAGGATTGTATGTTCCATGAGTCTCTATAACGGTTATGAAAGTATCGTTTTTTGACTGTGGTTTTCTTATTATGAATGAAGGATCTCTTCTTAGGTTATGTCTAGGGTCGTTGGCGCCTATTCGAGTAAATAAAATTTCATTTTTCGCTTTGGTAAAGGTTGAGAGTGTGTAGAAAGCATCATTGTGTAGCCAGGTAATCTGTGCAGTCTTTGTGTCGTCTATAACTGTTTTGTTTTCTAACCACAGATGTTGGTAACCGCTTTTTAAGCCGAGAGGAGAAAGAGTGTCAAAAGTTTCAAAATCAAAATTAGTATCGATAATTTGTCCATGATAGTAGTAGGGGAGATCAAATTGGTGCGCACCGTTCGAAACAAATTGCATAATATCGATAAGAAGAGGTTTTTGAAATCCTAGATCTTCTAGGAGTAGCATTGTTCGATGAAGTCTGGTGTTTTGGTATGCATTACTTTCTTTGGCGCTTACGATTTGCAGTTTTGGATGGGAAGTATCAAAAATGTATTTTTCAGAATGATGTAGGCTTCCTTTTTCATACTCGCCATTAAAATGAGAGTTTTCATCTTGAATTATAGTATTATGGGCTATTGTTTGTTTTGCCCATGTTTTGTTTTCTTTAAGATATCCACCGCCATTTTTTTGTTCTATGTTAACAAACCGTGCTAGTCCATAATCTTGCATTACTTCATTTCCTTTGTGATAATAAGAAAAGGAAAGTTTATCATAATGTCCATGGCTAAGTCCATGAGCACTGTATTTCATGACTAATTCGTGTTGTTTGTCTTTGGATCTTAAGATTCCAATTCCTCCTTCATTACCATTGGAGCCATCAGTAAATTCTATTGAGTTTTTTGAAAAGGGAATACGCTTATTTTCTTTAATACCTTGGGATACGCTAAGCCCCGTTTGATCGAGCCGAACGCTGTTTTGTTTTTGAGCTATGTCAAGAAGAGAAGGAGAGTTGTTTCCATAATAATAGGCTATATTAACAGCAGACACCAGTTCTTTTGAATAATATGACATTCCTTTTTGAGCGTCATTAATCGGAAAGAAATCGCCATTTATATTGGTAAGATTAAGCAATGTATTAACAGAGTTTATTAAAACACCATCTTTGTATTCAAAAATCTTTAATTCGGGCTTTTTGTTTTGAAGAGCTTGGGCAAATATCATAAATGGATACATGGCGTATCTTTGATAATATGGACCTTCAGTATAATACCCATCTGGAGAAAAAGGACTGTCAAGATTAGCAAAAAAACCTGCTTTTTCATCTTTTTTCAAGATAAAGCCACCATCATTATCCTTTAATTCATGATCAAAATTTTCGATCTTCATTCCATATAGGGCTCTATTGATGAGTTCTTGATTGTTCATCACCAAACCAATCATGCCTACAGCCACATTTCCCCAAGTGCTATGATTGTGAATTCGATTAAAAAACTGAGGGTTCTCTTTCGATAAGAAATTGGCATACGGTACAAATAGATTTTTTTCTAGGTAGTTACGCTGGTCTTTATCCAAATAATCATAAATGCAATCATATGCTTGACTCACATATACAAGCCAATTCGCATCATTAAGGCATTGCCAAAAAATTTTACCTCGCGCATATGACCTTTTTTTTGGGTGTAAAGGTAGCGAGGGATACATTTTGGCATATTCCTTAAGAACGTTATGTGTATACATGGCATATTTTTCATCTTCAAGTAATTGATACAAAAGCCCTGCTTTCTGCAATATTATCCAATTTTTTTTGTGCCTGTCATGTGTATAACCTCCGGCCATATCTTTTGGAATTGGGACATGAATACCACTTTGGATCTCTTTATCCACTTCAGCTTTAACCTTGACAAGGGTATTATCAAACATTGGTATGGAACCTAATTGCTTTCTTATGTTTTTAACTCCTGTTTTGGTAAGGATAAGATTAGGGTGTTCTTGAGCAGGAGAGCTAAAATATATCTGTAAAACCCAGAGAAGTAATAGATATATCTTATGCTTCAGTAAAGTATGTAAGCCCGTTTTCATTGGATTATTAATTAGCGATTCCTATATCCAGACTATCGTCTGCTTTAAAACGTAAAGGAGAAGTGTCTTGTAGTTGATAGTTGGTTGTATTCTTGAATTTCGGATTAACAGACCACAATTTGTCAATTTGATAAGGTTGATTGCCTGTAACCACTACCTTTTCAGAATTAAAGAAATTGGTGTTGCTTACTTTGGCTATCGGTCCGCCCACGACCAAGTGCATTTGAATGCCTTTGCTGTCTTGAAAAATACTGTTTTTAATAGCTGTATTTTGAACACCAACCAAAGTGATTGCTTTTTTATTTTTGTTCCTTTTACCGTTCCCTACATTGATAACAACATTATGATCAAAGGTTAGAAAAGGTCCAAATGTACTTTCATCTTTACCGTCTCGAACTAGGTTTAAAACGGCACCATCAATATTTTTGAAAACGTTGTTTTTTAGAATGACAAATTCGGCATTGAAAATTCCGTTTTCCCCAATTTCTTTATCTAGAGAAAGTACGTTTCCGCTAATATTGGAAAATGTAGAATTTGTGATCTTGATTGTATCTGCTACAGTATTTTTGAAAATTTTGAATACATCATAGGAGTGATTAACGGTAAGGTTTTTAAATTGGCAATCATTTATTATCAATTTGTAATTTTTATTCATTGAATATTTACTGGTCCTGATAACTGCATTTCCTGAATAATCAGGAGCTTCTTTTCCGTCAAAAATAAGTCGGTTTAATTGCAGGCTACCTCCATTTTGAATGTCGAAAAGAGATTTTTTTTCAAATAAGACTGTTGATTTTTCTAGAAAAGATGTAATAGTAAGAGGGTGGGTTATATTGATAGTTTTTGTTTCTAAATACCCATGAACCGAGGTGAGTTCTATGATGTCTCCGGGTTTAGAATTTTTAACGGCATCAAACAATGTATTGATACCTGGAGCAACCTGGATTGTTTTTCCTGAGTTAAATGTTAGTACTTTATTCTTTTTGGGATACCAGGAAACCCCGGTGTTTTGTTTGGATAAGATTTCTTCTTTAAGAATTGCTCCTGTATTTAAACCTTTATCTGAAGGGGATAAAAATCCATTTGAATTTTTGGTTAATGTAATCTTTTTGGGGAAGAAGCCTTTTTCAGAAATAGGCTTGGTATTTGGACTTATAAGGTTATTGGAAAATTGAATACCGCTTATGTCATCATAAACTGTAAATATATCATTCTTATTTTCATTATAGAAGATGTTATTTTCCATAACAGAATTTATCGGGATGGCGCTACGTTCTTGATCGCTACCTGCACAAAGTTGGATGTAATCACAGTTTATAAAAGTGTTGTTTTTTATTTTTGCATCGGCAACTTGAAAATAGCGGTTTAAGGGAGAGTTAGGCACTCCATTCATTACTACCAGGGCACCTCCAAAACGATATCCGGTGAGTCCAATGGCATAGTTGTTTTCAACAGTTTGTTGACCATTGATTACTCGAATACCCCCAGTACTGGGAATACCATTACCAATAAACACATTGTTTTTTACCAAGGTTTCATTACCATGACGCATGGTTAATGTACCTCTGCATTCATAAAACACATTGTTTTTAAATGTATTTTGACACGATTTGTTTGAAATAATTTCTAGTTCTCCACCGCAACGGTCAAAGTAATTGTATTCTACAAGGGTGTTTGAATTACTCATAGAGTGGTGACTTGTTCCTATTCTCAACGTTTCTCCACCATTGGACCCTAAGGTTTGTCTGGGGCCAAAATAATTATGGTCTATTTGGTGGTTATTTTCTATAAACTTCTTAGAGTTTAATCGTACAGCCATGGTTACCCCCAGGTTTCCTTTTCCTTCAAAATGGTTGTGGTCAATGCGGTTGTTTTTTCCATAAACACCTACCCAATAGTCCTGCTCACGGCGTTCGGGGTTCGAATAATTATCAATTACACATTCAGTAAGACGAGAATGTGAAGCAAAGTTTTTCTTGTCCTTTTTGAAGGAGATTACTTCAGAAGTAGGAGTAAAGCCATTTTTGAATACTAATCCACTAACCACGAGATATTCGCCTGCCATTTGCAGATAAGAAGCGCCTTCTAATGAAGTTTGCCCCTTTTCTTCAACAGTAAGAGTTATGGGCTTGTCTTTTGTACCCTTCCCTTCAAAAACTAATTCTACATTTTTCCAAGTACCCTTGGCCAATATAATTGAGTCCCCTGGCTTAGCTGTTTTTATGGCAGTATGCAAAGCTTCAATAGAATCGACAAGATTACTAGACTTCACTTTTTTTACTGAACTACTACATGAATAGAACAATACTAGGACGAAAGCGTAATGTAAGATGATGTTTTTCATAAGAATAATCTGGTTGACCAATTTGGTTAACCAAAAATATAAATATAAAATTACAATCAAAGAAAGTTGTTACTTTTTTTTATTCAATTGTTAAAAAAAATGACAAATATTTGATAAAAATGATATCAAATTGTGCGATTTTTTGGTTTTTCCATTAAAAAAGTGCGTAAAACTAATCTTCACAATACTTATGTAGCTCTTTGAAATGATCTTGTAAGTGTGCAACCGCTTTTTCTGGGTTTTTGTCCCTAATAGCATTAACAATCTCTTGATGTTCCTGGATTAGAAGATAATTTTCCTCCTTATTGCAGACTTTATTTTTTATGAAATGACTAATAATCTCGGGTGTAATAATTAACATCAAAGAATTGATGACACTATTGTTGCTGGCTTCGGCCAATTTGATATGAAACATAAGATCTTCTTCTACAGCATCTAGTCCCTTAATTGCCTTTTCACTATAGGCTTTGTGTGCTTTTTGAATTTCTTCAATTTGTTCCTCGGTCCTGCGTGTTGCCGCTAATCGTACTGCATTCGTTTCAAGAATAATTCTAGTTTCTACTAACGATTTAAAATCGGGTTTTTGAAGTTGTAGAATATCGGACATCATATTATTTAGTGCTGTAACCCCAATGTTGGAGATTCGTGTTCCACTTTGCGGGTATTTTTTAACGAGTCCATAAAATTCTAATTTCTGTATAGCCTGTCTAAGTTGGTTTCGTGTAACTCCAAATTTTTGGGCAAGTTCTCTTTCTGCCGGAAGTCGATCCCCAGGTTCTAAATGTTTTGAAACTATCAATTCTCTTATTTTAGAAATGATAACTTCTTCAACATTCTTCTTGTTTTTAACAGTTTTTTTGACTTCCTCCATTATGATTAGGCTTTTGTTATTGATGTTTTATATTCTATTTCTTCAATTTCTCTAAAGGGTACCGTTTAGAAATATAATATTTATTTCAAAAATAACTATCTAAGGATTTGTTCAAAAAACATTTTTTTAAATAATATTAAGAAAAGGCCGCAATTTATAATTGGGCCTTTTCTTGTTTTACGTAATAATTAAGTGTTGATTGAGGGCAATCTTTTAGCATTGTACTCAAACTAAATGTATTTACTTTATCCAATTTGATAATCGTTATACCTTATGATTAATGGAATACTTCTAGTTTTTGAATACCTACACTACCATAATCTGAACTTTTATAGCTCTTACCTTTCATTGATTGTAAATAACTACCTGCCTTAAAGTAGTTTTCTTTGGCAGACACAGATTTTGATGTGTATATTGTTCGGGATCTATTACCATTGTTATCAAGCTCATAAAGTCTCACAATACTATTCTTATATGTTAACTCTAAGTACAATTCTTCTCCTAAATTGAAGTTGCCTACAGTCTTACCGCCGCCTTCGAGCACTTCGGTTACATAACCATTAATTCTCATTTTTACCGAACCGCTTGTCTGGTTGGCTGATCCTTGACACTGAACTCTGATTACATCATCAAATGTATCGGTTTTGTCATGAATCTGTCCAAAACATACTTTACCAGAACTAGGTAAGCGATCTACTCTCACTTTCCATTTCATGCTGTGTTCTTTACTGGTGGTTCCATCCCAAAATATATTGTTATTGCCATTTGCGGTTAACTCTCTAAGCTCCATTCTAGGGTTTCCAGACCCAGAAGATGTATCGCTACCGGCCCACACTTGAAAAATTGCCCATCCGTTATTTACAAAAAACCAGTCCGGGTTTGTGTATGAAGATAAATTAGGAATTTGATCTACATAGGTATTGTTTGATTTTGTTCCTTCCAGGCCGTTGAGCTTCCAATTTTGAAGCCCTAAAAGATCATAAGGAGTGCTACCTGTTGGTGGTGGTGGAGGGGTGGTTCCACCACCACCATGTATTTCAGTTTCGGTAATACTATTCCAGTCATTGCTAGAATTTGCAAAACAAGAAATGCGCACATATCTTACAGTGACTTCATCAAAGTCATAGGTTTCAAGTTGTCGGGTGTTTCCACTACTACCTTCGCTTTTTTTGTCGAGTACCGTAGTTAATGAGGAAGTAGAGTTTCCGACTCTTATTTTAAAATAGGCCTTTCGTTGATCTCCTTTGTACCAAGCTATTTTAACTCTGGATACTTTTTGTGGAGAGCCAAGATCATAGGTGATGTACTTTCCAGATCTTCCCTTTGAAGACCAACGAGTATTCAGGTTTCCGTCAAGGGTGTTGGATGGAACATTACCATCGTCACCATTTGCCGAAACGGATACTACGTTAAGTTTTGCGCGGGATTGTTTCTGTTCATTCTGTGTTAAGAGGCTTAAATCCTCTACAGATTCAATGTCTGAAGTGCAATTGTACAGCAATCCGATACTTGCTATACACAGTAATCGAGTTAATAGATTGAAAGTTTTCATTTACTTAGGTTTGTGTTAAATAAAATTGGTCGACCAATTTGGTCAACCAAAATATGACAAATAATTGATTTTTGCAAGCTAAATATGAATACCTTCTATTTTTTATGTTAAAAAAACAGCATTTTAACAATTTCAAGTTGTTGTCCTTAATTAATATTTAAGTTTAAAGAGAGTCTTTTATGGATATTTAAAAATTCTCTGAAACTACTATTTCACTAAACTCGGCAATACCATCACCATTGCTATCGGCTTTTACAGATTGATTATATACGCCAGCCTTATAGTAATTACTTTTACAAGTTATGTTATCATATGTACGTATTGGTGTATTCATATCTTCAAGATAGATTTTTAATACGCTATTCTGTACTGTAATTTTAAACGCTAACCAATCACCTAATATGTAATCGTCTTTAATGTAACGATCGTCATAATTGTTGTTTCTAAAATTAATGGGAAATCCATCACCAATTTCGCCTTCAATAACATCCCCTAATAGATATATTCTACCGGTCTCACCTTCTTTGGCATTAGGTTGGTCACTTTGAATCTGAACTCTTAACAAATCATCCCAAATATCTTGCTTGAAATCATGAATTTGAGCAAAAGCGAATTTACTGGTGCTAGAGGTTTGTATTATGCGCACTTTAAAAGTTAGTGTCTTTATTCTGTTACCATTGGCATCCCAACCAGCTTCGCCATCACCATTTGAAGGCATTTCTCTTAATTCACTTCGTGTATTTGAAGAGTTTCCAGTGGTTGGGGTATCTGTTGTTGCCGGGCATGAAAATCGCACATTATTATTTTCAACAAAAAAGAACTCATCTTTATATTCTTTAAAACTTGGATCTTCACTATAGTCGTTTCTACTTTTGTCTAAGTATACTTCATCGGCCTTACCGTCATTATTAAAGTCTCTCGGCAAAGTAATCTTCCAATTTGTAAGGTTGAGAACTTCAAAAGGAATATTAGAGCTAGTAACACCTCCATCACCTCCAGAGCCATCGCCACCAGAACCGTCACCACCTGAGTTATCACCTCCAGAGCCATCTGTTACTTCTCCACCAGTTTCGGCTGGGGTTTCATCATTAGAATCAGATGAGCAACTGTAAAATAAAGTAGTAGAAATTGTAAAGAGAATAAGGCTATATAATCTAATAATTTTCATAGTAGTAATGTATAAGTGTTTTTTATTAATTGGTCAACCAATTTAGTGTTAAGAAACAAAAAGCCTCTATTTGATTAAATAGTTGCGTAAAATTGATCGAACTTTTGTTTTCCAATTACAATAACGATAATATTGGATTTTAGTATTTCAAAATCCTTTAGGATCGTTTTTTGGTTCGTTTTCTTATTATATAACAACTTAAACAATCAAAATCCTTTTTTGTATTTTGATGTATTTGAAGCTGCTTACCATTTTATTTGTAAAAATGATAAATCAAAAGTAATATTTTTGCTAAAAACATATTAATATCAAGAATTACAACTTTTTTTGCTTCAGGTAAACAGTTTTTATGTAATATTGTACCATCTAGTTAACGAAAGGGGCTTCGGCCGACGATTTAGAGTTACTATTATGAAAACGGCAAATTTTATTTATTCAGAAATTAGTGTTCAATCTTTGAACAAATTAGGTGTAATTACAAGAATACCTTCGCGTCGCTTTCGTCGCCCCTTGGGGGTCTAATATTCATTTGAAGTAGGTGCGTCCTACTTCCCCGAGAGACAAATTCCATTTTTTCGATGTATTAAATGATTAAAAGGTAACCTAATAGGTGTTTTCCTTTCATTTTATCTACTCGAAACTTTTTTCGGAACTCAATCCTAAGTTTTTAACAATCAAAACTTTTTGATAAACGGTCGTTACGTTTATGAAACAGGTCAATATCATAATTGCCGACGAAAGTCATTTGAAATACGCACAAGAAATCTGTGATGTAATATCTGATTCTGCCAAAGTAAGAGGGACTGGTATTGCTAGGCGTACCCCAGAATATATACAAGCCAAAATGATTAATCATAATGCTATAATAGCCTTGTCTGGTGATCAATTTGCAGGTTTTTGTTATATCGAGGTTTGGGGAGATACACAATATGTAGCTCATTCTGGATTAATTGTACACCCCGAGTACAGGAACCAAGGGCTTGCAAAAAAAATTAAAGAATTTACATTTAATTACTCCTTAAAAAAATATCCTTCATCAAAAGTGTTTGGTATTACCACTGGATTGGCTGTAATGAAGATCAATTCTGATTTAGGGTATCGTCCGGTAACATTTTCAGAACTTACCGATGATCCTAAGTTTTGGGCAGGTTGTAAAACGTGTACAAATTATGATATCCTTACCTCCAAAGAACATAAAATGTGTTTATGTACCGGTATGTTATATGATCCCGTAAAAAAAGTAAAGAAAAAAGAAAAATGGTTTAACAAAAAAGTATTAAAGAGATTAAAACATATCAAGCAAACCATGCTTGCTGGTAATAAACAATTGTTATTATGGAAAAAGTAGTATTGGCATATAGTGGAGGTCTCGACACCTCGTATTGCGTGAAATACCTTATTCATGAAAAAAACCTTGAAGTACATACGATTTTGGTGAATACAGGAGGGTTTTCAGAAAAAGAATTAGAAGAAACGAAGAGCAGAGCTTATGAATTGGGAAGTTCCAATCACGTAAACAAAACAATCTTAAACGAATTCTACCAAAAGGCAATCAAATATTTAATTTTTGGAAATGTTCTCAAAAATAACACATATCCACTTTCGGTAAGTGCAGAACGAATTTTTCAAGCTATTGAAGTAATCAATCATGCCAAAAAAGTAGGGGCGAAATACATTGCTCATGGTAGCACGGGTGCAGGAAATGATCAAATCAGATTTGATGTGATTTTTCAAACATTAGCTCCCGAAATTGAAATAATAACGCCCATAAGGGATCTTAAACTTTCCAGACAAGAAGAAGTAGCTTATTTAGAGAAATACGGAGTAAGCTATAGCTGGGAAAAAGCCCAATATTCTATAAATAAAGGTATTTGGGGAACCAGTGTCGGTGGAAAAGAGACACTTACTTCACATAGTGCATTGCCAGAAGAAGCATATCCTAGTCAACTTCAAAAAGAAAAGGAAGAAACGATTACACTCAATTTTGAAAAAGGAGAATTAATTGGTCTTGATGGAGTTAAAGATTCTCCGGTTAATAATATTCAAAAGTTAGAAGAGTTAGCAAGCGCTTTTGCGGTAGGAAGAGATATTCATGTTGGGGATACAATTATTGGCATAAAAGGAAGAGTAGGTTTTGAAGCAGCAGCGCCAATGGTGATAATCAAAGCACATCATTTGTTGGAAAAACATGTACTAACCAAATGGCAGCAGTATTGGAAAGAGCAATTGGCCAATTGGTACGGAATGTTATTGCACGAAGGAAATTATCTGGACCCGGTAATGCGAAATATAGAAGCATTCCTTGAAGATTCGCAAAAATCGGTAACAGGAAATGTTACTGTAAAATTGAGGCCTTATCATTTCACTTTTGAAGGTATCGAATCTGATTTTGATATGATGAAATCTGATTTTGGACAATATGGAGAGATGAATAACTCATGGACGTCTGAGGACGCTAAAGGATTTATCAAAATTTATGGTAATGCTAATAAAATATATCATAATGTAAATTCAAACGAATCATGATTAAAGCCGGAATTATAGGAGGATCGGGATATACAGCCGGAGAGCTATTAAGGCTACTGGTACATCATTCAAAAGTTGAATTGGATTTTGTATATAGTACAACCAATGCAGGGGTGGGTATAGATAAACAGCACCCCGATATGATAGGAGAAATAGATCTAGAGTTTACAGATACCATAAACCCAAATGTTGATGTGTTGTTTTTATGTCTGGGCCACGGAAGATCCCGAGAGTTTTTGAAAAACCATAGTTTTTCAGAGAAGACCAAAGTAATTGATTTAGGGAATGACTTCAGGTTAAAGAAAGATAATCACTACGTAAACAGAGATTTTGTTTATGGTTTGCCAGAATTACAAAAAGAGAACATCAAAAAGGCAAAAAATATTGCAAATCCCGGATGTTTTGCAACGGCGATACAGTTGGCATTGTTACCCTTGGCTTCTACTGGAAAAATTAGCGATGCAGTGCATATTAATGCAACCACAGGAAGTACGGGTGCCGGAGTCGTTCCTGGAAGTACAACGCATTTTAGTTGGAGGGATAATAACTTTTCGAGTTACAAGGTATTTACTCATCAGCATTTAGGTGAGGTCGAACAAAGTTTACAACAGCTACAAAATCATTTTGTAGCTCCATTGTTTTTTATTCCGAATAGAGGAAATTTTAGCAAAGGGATTTATGCAACCCTGTATACCAAATTTGAAGGAAGCGAAGAAGAAGCAAAAGCGTTGTATAAAACGTTCTATAAAGATGCCCAATTCACAACCATTTCTGATCAGGAAATTAGTCTGAAGCAAGTAGTGAATACGAATAAATGTATTCTTCATATAAGTAAGAAAAATGGAATGTTGCTAGTTACTTCAGTTATTGATAATTTGATTAAAGGAGCATCAGGACAAGCAATTCATAATATGAATCTCATGTTTGGATTTGAAGAAAACACAGGATTAAAGTTAAAAGCAAGTGCATTTTAAATATGAACAAGATAACGATCATAGGAGTAGGCAATTTAGGAAAATCAATTCTTTCTGGTTTGGCGAGTAGCGATTTACTAAATGCAAAGGATATTACAGCAGTCGATAAGTCAAAATACAATCTCAAAGAAGTTGAAGAAAAACTAAATGTCTCGACATCGCAGAATATAATTGAATCAATAAAAGGTGTTAAATGGATAATCCTATGTGTACAGCCTAGACAGCTTGACATTGTATTACAAGAAATTAAAGAGGTGTTAACACCTGGTCAAATATTAATTTCTACGGTAACAGGAACTTCTATAAAGGAAATTAATGAAGTAACGCCTAATAATAAAGTAGTTCGAGTAATGCCAAATACAGGGGCAGCAAAAAAACTATCAATGACTTGTATATCGGCAAATGAAGATGTAAAAGAAGAACTAGGATTTGTAGAAAAGATGTTTGATACCATTGGTAGAACATTGATCATTGAAGAACGATTGATGCAAGCAGCAACAGTTTTAGGAGCTAGTGGTATTGCATTTTTTCTAAGATTTCTTAGGGCAATGATTCAAGGGGGAATCCAGATGGGATTTCATCCTCATGAAGCTCAAATAATTGCAGTTCAAACCGCTATTGGAGCCGCTACGTTGGTTGCCAAAAATGGCACACATCCAGAGCGAGAAATCGATAAAGTAACTACACCTCAAGGATGTACTATTGAAGGATTAAATGAGATGGAGCATCAGGGACTTAGTTCCTCGGTAATAAAAGGAGTAATGGCTTCTTATGAAAAGATAAATACGATTAAGTAACTAGTTGGTAGTAGTTAGTAGATAGAGTTGCTAATTACATTTTCAAGAAGGATTAATGAAAAGTGAAATAAACAGTAAACCATTCGTCAAACATTGGAATTAAACTGAGATGTGAAATTGAGAATAAAATGAACTAATAACTAACCACTAAAGACTAAAAACTAAAAAAATGAAACTATTTGATGTATACCCTTTGTATGATGTAGAACCTGTAAATGCATATGATTGCATTGTGGTCGATAAAAATGGAATAGAGTATTTGGATCTATACGGTGGGCATGCCGTGATTTCTATCGGGCATTCGCATCCACATTATGCAAAAAAACTAAAATGCCAAATAGAAAAAATCGGATTTTATTCTAATGCGGTTCAGAACAGCATGCAATTGCAATTGGCAGAAAAGCTTGGGAAACTATCGGGATATAATGACTACCAATTGTTTTTGTGTAATTCGGGAGCCGAAGCCAATGAAAATGCTTTGAAACTTGCATCTTTTTATACCAATAAATCAAGAGTAATAGCTTTTAATAATGGATTTCACGGACGAACTTCGGCTGCCGTGGCTGCAACCGATAATCTAAAAATCAATGCTCCGCTTAATAAACAGCAAGAAGTTACTTTTTTACCACTTAACGAAATTGATTTGGTAAAAGAAGAATTGCAAAAAGGAGATGTGTGTTCCGTAATTATTGAACCTATCCAGGGAGTAGGAGGATTGGATGAAGGAACCACCGATTTTTTTCAACAATTAGAAACATTATGTCACGAATTTGGAGCGGTCTTAATTTTGGACGAAGTACAATCTGGATATGGTAGAACAGGAAAGTTTTTTGCACATCAATATCATGGGATTACTCCAGATATCATTTCGATTGCTAAAGGAATGGGAAATGGTTTTCCGATAGGTGGAATTATGATTGCACCACATATACAACCAAGTTACGGATTGCTAGGAACAACCTTTGGTGGAAATCATTTGGCATGTGCTGCTGCATTAGCAGTTTTAGACGTGATTGAAACCGAAAACCTAATAGATAATGCAAAATTATCAGGAGAGTATTTTATATCTATAGCCAATAAGGTGCCTGGGGTTCAGCTGGTAAAAGGAAAAGGATTAATGTTGGGATTAGAATTTGATTTTGAAGTAGGTGACTTAAGAAAGAAGCTTATTTATGATCAGCATATTTTTACAGGAGGAGCGATGAACAAAAAATTGCTGCGCATACTTCCTCCATTAACCGTTGGTAAGAAAGAAATTGATCAATTTATAAAGGCATTGCAAAACGTATTGATTGTAGAAAAGGTATAAATAATGAGTTTAGTTTTAAATATATCACAAAGAAATTCTGTATTAAAGAAAATGGCCACTTTGATAGGTCAAAACAGTACAGCAATACTCGAGGTGAATCAAAAGGATTTGAAAAATTACTCTGGTGGTGACAGGGCTATGTATGATCGATTGAAAGTAAATCAAGCCAAGATTGATGGTATGATTTCTTCTCTGGAACAACTTGCGCAACAGGAAGACCCCATTGGAATCGAACGTTTTAGATTTAATCATGATAACGGAATGCAAGTGTTCAACAAAACGGCTCCTTTTGGAACGGTGTTGATCATTTATGAATCAAGACCAGATGTTACCGTTGAAGCAGCAGGAATAGCCTTTAAATCGGGTAATAAGATTTTACTCAAAGGAGGAAAGGAATCCCTTCATTCGAACCTGGAAATAGTGAAACTCTGGCATCAAGCGCTTTTAGAAACTGGTGTCACAACCGATTGGGTAGAATATCTTAATTATAACCGAACCGAAACTCAAGCTTTTCTTGAAAGACCTACACAAAATATAGATCTCATTGTCCCTAGAGGCGGAGAAAAGTTGATTGATTTTGTGAAAACACATGCTACGTGTCCTGTAATTGTAAGCGGAAGAGGCAACAACTTTGTGTATGTACATAGAGAAGCAGATAGAGCTTTGGCTTTGGATAATATCATCAATGGAAAAACGAATAAAATTTCGGCATGCAACGCGATTGATAAAGTTTTAATTGATAAAAATCTTCCGAACAAAGAGGATTTTGTGAGAAACCTAATTACAAGTCTTAAGAATTATGATGTCGAAATACTAGGTGATATTTCACTTTCAAAATATGAAGAAGTCCAACCCATACGAAACAAATCTGTATGGCATGAAGAGTTTTTGGATTATAAAATTGTCATTGGTGAAACTGATAATGCAATAGATGCTATTTCAAAAATTAACGAATATAGCGGCGGGCACTCGGCGGCTATAATCACTCGCAATAAAAAGGAAGCTGAGGTTTTTATGTCCTCTGTAGATTGTGCCGCCGTTTATCATAATGCATCTACACGATTTACCGATGGTTTTCAATTGGGTTTAGGAGGAGAATTGGCGATAAGTACAGATAAATTACACCAAAGAGGTCCTATTGGATTACAACATTTGGTGACTAATAAATGGTATATACATGGTGATGGGCAAATCAGATAAAAAGAGAGTTGTATTAAAAATAGGATCCAATACACTAACCAAAGAAACCGATCAGATCTCCAGAGGTAAGATCGAAGATATTGGTAGGCAGATTGTGGCTTTACAAGACAGTTATGAGTTTGTGATCGTTAGCTCAGGGGCCATTGCTGTTGCAAAACAGTTTGTAAACCTTGAAAGTAATGGGAAAGAAATCAATGTAAAACAAGCCTTAGCATCAATCGGACAACCGCATCTGATGCGCATATTTCAAGAAAGCTTTAGGGATCTTGGTTTGTTAACCTCTCAATGTCTTTTATCATATTCAGATTTTGAACGAGAGCAGTCAAAAAAGAATATTGTTAATACTGTTAATGTATTGGTCGCAAATCAATATATACCAATTATTAATGAAAATGATACCGTAGCCACCGATGAGATCCAATTTGGGGATAACGACAAGTTAGCAGGTCTAACTGCAGCGCTGCTAGAGGCCGATTTGTTGGTTATAGCGACCAATACTGATGGAATATGTACCAAAGAATCTGTTGAAAACAAGACATACCAGACAATAGAAAAAGTAAGTGATATTAAGGTTTTAGAAAGTGAAGTGGTTTCTTCGATTTCTTCACACGGAACAGGAGGGATGAAATCGAAGATCCAAGCAGCCAGAATAGCACAGAATTCAAATATAGAAACCTGGATAGTTAATGGGTTGAAAGACAACTTTATAATAGACGCAATCCAGAATAAAGTTCCGTTTACGCAAATTAATAAAGAAAATAAAGAAGCGAAAATTGAAGTAAGATGAAAAACTACTTTTCCATACATGATATTGATTCCCTGGATACATGGGTAAATGAAGCGATAGCGCTAAAGACAGCTCCTTTATCTCATAATGAGTTAGGAAAAAATAAGACTATCGGGATGTTATTCTTTAACCCAAGTCTTCGTACACGTTTAAGTACTCAAAAAGCAGCTATTAACCTTGGTATGAATGTTATGGTAATGAATTTTACAGGCGAAGGGTGGTCGTTAGAATATGGAGACGGAACTGTAATGGATCAAGGAAATTCAGAGCATGTTAAAGAAGCGGCACAAGTAGTATCACAATACTGTGACGTATTGGCAATACGAGCGTTTGCAAAGCTAGAAAGCAAGGATGAGGACTATAGCGAAAAAGTGCTAAAAAGCTTTATAAAATATGCTACAATACCTGTTGTTAATATGGAAAGTGCTACGGGGCATCCTTTACAAGCATTAACTGATGCCATAACAATCACCGAACATAAAAAAATAGACAAGCCAAAGGTTGTATTATCATGGGCGCCACATCCAAAAGCCTTACCACAAGCTGTTGCAAATTCTTTCGTAGAAATGATGCAAAAAATGGATGCCAATTTTGTAATTACCCACCCCGTGGGATTTGAGTTAGCCAGTGAAATTACCAAAGAGGTGCCCATTGATTACAACCAAGAGAATGCTTTTAAGGATGCCGATTTTATCTACGTCAAAAATTGGAGTTCGTATCATGATTATGGTAAAGTTGGAAGTGATAAAAGTTGGCAGATTACCAAAGAAAAAATGAACCTCACCAACAATGCAAAGTTTATGCATTGTTTACCGGTTAGAAGAAATGTTGTTATAGATGATGCTGTAATCGATAGTAAAAACTCTGTAGTTATAGAACAGGCCAATAACAGAACGTATGCTGCGCAATTGGTACTGAAGAAAATTCTTGAAAACAGATAAGATGGAAAAGTTATTAGTCGCCAAAATAGGAGGTAACATTATTGAAGACCAAGATTCCTTGGATTCTTTTTTAGAAGGGTTTTCTAGAATAAAAGAACCAAAAATATTAATTCATGGCGGGGGGAAATCGGCGACCCAATTGGCTTCAAAATTAGGAGTTAAAACCGAAATGATCGATGGAAGAAGAATTACCTCGGCAGAAAATCTGGATATTGTTGTAATGACCTATGCAGGGTTGTTGAATAAGAAAATAGTTTCTGGTCTGCAAAAATGTGGTAGTAACGCATTAGGGCTAACAGGGGCAGATGCCAATGTTATTTTGGCTGAAAAAAGACCTGTACAGTTTGTAGATTATGGATATGTAGGAGATGTAATCATGGTTAATGCAGATGCAATTCAAGGTTTTTTAAATATGGGGATTGTGCCTGTTTTTTGCGCAGTAACACACGATGCAAATGGGCAATTGTTTAATACCAATGCAGATACAATTGCTTCTGAAATAGCTTCAGCAATGAGTAAGAACTACGAAGTGTCATTATTCTATTGTTTTGAGCTTAAAGGCGTTCTTGAAGATATAAATGATAAAGACTCTGTAATTGAGCATATCGATTTGGAAAAGTATTCACAACTTAGGGATGCAGAAGTAATAGCCGATGGGATGTTGCCCAAACTTCAGAATTGCTTTGATGCATTGCAAAAAAATGTAAGCAAGGTCCATATAGCTAATGCCGATTTTATAAAGAATAATCAAACGAAACACACCACATTGAGTCTATAAATAATGATAGAGCAATTAACAAATAACGCGATACAACTATTACATCGATTAATAGAAACACCTTCTTTTTCTTCAGAAGAGGATAAAACGGCTTTGCTTGTTGAAGATTGGTTCAGGCAAAACAATATTCCTTTTGAAAGAGAAAACAACAACATTTGGGCGTACAACAAGTATTTTGATGAGGCAAAACCCACCATTTTGTTAAATTCTCATCATGATACAGTAAAACCAAATGGAAACTATACCAATGATCCATTCAACGCTTTTGTTGAAAATGGAAAATTATATGGTCTAGGAAGTAATGATGCCGGAGGATGTTTGGTTTCATTACTAGCAACATTTACACATTTTTATAAGCAAAAAGACCTGAGTTACAATTTTGTAATTGTGGCTTCAGCAGAAGAAGAGAGCAGTGGTCCTCTTGGATTAAAAAGTGTCTTGAAATATCTAAAAAATGTAGTGTTTGGAATTGTTGGAGAACCCACATTAATGCAATTGGCCGTAGCCGAAAAAGGATTATTGGTTTTAGATGTTTCGGTTAATGGAACAGCAAGCCATGCGGCACATCCTAATAATGATAATTCCATCTATAACGCTTTAGAAGTGATTCAATGGTTCAAAGATTATGAATTTGAAAAGGAATCTAAAACTCTTGGCAAAGTAAAAATGACAGTTACTCAGGTTAATGCTGGAAAACAGCATAATGTAGTGCCTTCGCATTGTGATTTGGTGGTAGATGTAAGAGTAAATGATAAATATAAAAATGAAGAGGTATTGGGAATTGTAAGGAAGGCATTGCCTGAAAATGTTGGGGTGAGACCAAGATCGTTACATTTAGGATCTTCTTCAATTCCAATGGATCACCCTATTGTAAAATCAGGTATCAGACTTGGGAGAACTACCTATGGTTCACCTACTTTATCCGATCAATCGGTATTGAGTTGTCCTTCTTTGAAATTAGGACCAGGAGACTCTACCAGATCTCATTCTGCAGATGAGTTTATTTATATAGATGAAATCAAAGAAGGTGTAGAGTTATATATAAAAATATTAGAGGGAATTGTATAAAAAAGAATAGTGAGATATGAAACTCTGGGACAAAGGATTACCAACAGATCAAAAAATAGATAGATTTACCGTAGGTAACGACCGACAGTTGGATTTGGTAATTGCTACATATGATGTGAAGGCGACTTTGGCACATGCCAAAATGTTACATAAGATTGATTTGTTGTCTGATAAGGATATTTCTGAAATAGAAAGAGAACTTAACAAGCTGCAAATAGAGATTGAAAAGGGAACTTTTATAATTGAAGATCAATTTGAAGATGTACATTCAAAAATTGAATTCGAATTAACTCAAAGGATAGGAGATGCAGGCAAGAGAATCCATACAGCAAGATCTAGAAACGATCAGGTTTTGGTAGCAATGCATTTATATCTTAAAGATGAGTTGTTACAGATCAAATCTTTGGTTAAAGAATTATCACAAGATTTATTGGTAGCTGCAAAAAAGTACAAAGAAGTTCTACTGCCAGGATATACCCATTTACAAATAGCCATGCCGTCATCTTTTGGTCTTTGGTTTTCGGGATATGCAGAAAGTTTTGTAGATGATCTATATCTCGTTAATGCAGCATTAAAAGTGGTTGATCAAAATCCATTAGGTAGTGCAGCGGGTTATGGTAGTTCATTTCCGATAGATAGAGAATTTACAACTAAAGAACTTGGGTTTGAAACGCTAAAGTATAATGTTGTGGCTGCTCAAATGAGTAGAGGAAAATCTGAAAAGACAGCCGCATTTGCTTTGAGTAGTATAGCGGGGACACTTTCAAAACTAGCAATGGATGTGTGCTTGTACATGAGTCAAAATTTCGACTTTATGAGTATTCCATCAGAGTTTACAACAGGGTCAAGTATAATGCCTCACAAGAAAAACCCCGACGTTTTCGAGTTGATAAGAGGAAAATGTAATAAGGTTCAGGCAGTACCATATGAATTAACAGTATTGACCAATAATTTACCTAGTGGCTATCATAGAGAATTTCAGTTACTTAAAGAAGGAATAGTACCGGCTATTCAGGACTTGAAAGCTTCGTTGGAAATGGCAATGTATGCTTTAAAAAATATAAAAGTTAATAAGAGCATATTAGAAGATACCAAATACGACTATCTCTTTAGTGTAGATACCTTAAATGCATTAGTTATGAACGGAATGTCGTTTAGAGATGCTTATGTCAAAATCGGAAAAGATATTGAAAGCGATATGTATAAACCTGAAAAAAACACAAAACATACTCATATAGGTAGTATAAATAATCTGTGTCTTAAAAATATTGAAGAGAAACTGAAGCAAGTTTAATTGAGTGTAAGTTGAGTTAGTTTAATTTTTTTTAGCTTCAGTCTAGACCCCCAGAGGAGTAGTTAACCACTGGGGGTTGTTTTTGCAGAATTGTTTATGGAATAGTATCTTAGAATTAAAATTTAAACTATGAAGATCACTTGTTTCGGAGAAGTACTTTGGGATATATTTCCAGAACATAAAAAAATTGGAGGAGCTCCGCTTAATGTGGCTTTACGTCTTAAAAGTATGGGAGTAAATTCTTCAATTATTACCAAGGTAGGGAATGATGCGCTGGGGAAAGAAATTATAAGGTATGCATTAGAACGAGGGCTGCCTGTAAACACATTTCAAATCGATGAACAGCATAGAACTGGTGAAGTTTTGGTGACTCTGGATCATGAAAATACAGCTTCATACGAAATAAGTAGACCCGTTGCTTGGGATTTTATAGAATATTCTAAAAATGCTGCCGAAAAAATAAAAACATCTGATGCTGTAATATTTGGTAGCCTGGCTAGCAGAAATAGGATTTCGAGAGATACATTACTTCAATTATTGGATCATGCGAAATTTAAGATTCTGGATGTTAACCTCAGACCCCCGCATTATAATACCGAATTACTTTTAGAATTAATGCAAAAAGCCGATTTTATAAAACTAAATGATGAAGAACTAGAAGAAATCTGTACTTATTTTAAAATACCGGAAAATACTCTTGAGGATCAAGTAAAAGCGATTGCAGAATATACAAATACAGATCAAATTTGTATGACTAAAGGGGGAAAGGGAGCTACACTGTTTTATGATAATGTTTTCTATCATAATTCGGGATATAAAGTAAAAGTAGTAGACACAGTAGGGGCCGGAGATTCGTTTTTAGCAACGTTGATTTCAGAAATTCTTAAAGAACATCACCCCCAAAAGGCTATTGATCGTGCTTGTGCTGTAGGAGCAATGGTAGCAGGAAGTAAAGGAGCAAATGAAATATTTTCAGAAATAGAAATAGAAAATTTCATAAGAAGCCAGGGCTAGTCAATGACAGTATGCTACCAAAATAGTATCTTTAATAAGTAATCACACAATCTTCTTGACATGTCTAAAATAAAAATTAGTCGTAGAAAAGCCATAAAAAATATATCGCTTGGGGTTGGTGCTATTGGCATTGGAGAATCTATTTTTGCAAGTAAATCAAAAGGCGCCACAAAGAAAAGTGTTAATAATCTCCCTGTTTCCTTAGAAGGAAATATTAACCACTCTGTATGTAGGTGGTGTTATCAAAAAATTCCGTTACAAGAATTTGCACAAAAAGGAAAAGATATTGGCCTTAAAGCAATCGATTTGCTAAAACCGGAAGAATGGAAAATTGTTCAGGATGCAGGATTGAAGTGTTCTCTGGCTACTGATACTTTTGCAAGTATAACACACGGGTTTAATGATCCTGCTAATCATCAAAAACTACAAAAACAATATGTCGAACTTATTTCTAAAGCTTCGCATGCCGGAATAAAACAGGTGATTGTTTTTTCGGGAAATAGAAATGGGATCTCTGATGAGGTTGGGATCGAAAATTGTGCTGTAGGACTTGATCCCTTGGTAAAACACGCAGAAAGAAATAAGGTAACTTTAATAATAGAATTGCTTAATAGCAAAGTAGATCATAAAGATTATCAATGTGACCGTACACCATGGGGAGTAAACTTGGTTGATAAAATAGGGTCTTCAAGCTTTAAGCTTTTATACGATATCTACCATATGCAGATTATGGAGGGAGATATCATCGCTACAATTACAAAGTATAAAGATTACATTAATCATTATCATACAGGAGGTGTGCCCGGAAGAAATGAAATTAATAACAATCAAGAGCTTTATTATCCGGCCATTATGAAAGCTGTTCTTGCTACTGGTTTTAAAGGATATGTAGCGCAAGAATTCATTCCCACATATGAAAATAAATTAGAAGCACTGAAAGAAGGAATTACTATTTGTGATGTTTAATTTCTAGGGAACTAATCTTTTCAAATCATCAATTACATTGATATTATGTCGTAAGCTGGCATAAAGAATAAAAAGGATAAAAATAGCAATCGTAAAACCAAAAAGGGTTCCGTTTTTATTACTTGTAGAGAACTTTTTAGACGTTTTAAGGTAAGCTTGAGAAAGTTTTTTGGTGTATTTGGTTACCAATGCAAATGCAGGGGCAAAAATAAGCACTACAATAGCCATGTCAATGATTACTAATAAGTATCCGTCTTGTTCAATATGCTTTTTGACATACTTTATGATATGTTCATTGATTAAAGCTGCACAAAGAACTGCAACAGCATAAATAGCGTATTGAGTAAGTTTTTTATTGTTCATGGGGCCGGATTATTTTTTAGATGGAAAATCTAATAAATCTATCAGATTAAATCAAAAATTGATGGAAATTAAACGTTTTTACTTTTGTTTTAGTATGGACTTGTAGTAATAAAAGAGTTGTTTTTTAAGAATATTACTGCGGTTTTTTAATAAAAACACATTAATGTTTGATGATTTTAACGCTAAATTGATATATTTATGCTAAATAAATATATATGAGAATTGAAACATGTCCAAATTGTGGTTCTGGGGAATATATAAAAAGTGGTGTTGTTAACAATAGACAACGTTTTAAATGTAAATCATGTAATTATTTTTTTTCAGTAAATAAGATAGGGAAGAAGATTGATGATTATTATGTAAATAAAGCATTGCAACTATATTTAGAAGGGTTAACCTATCGAGAAATTGAACGCATTCTTGGGATTTCTCATGTAAGCATTATGAATTGGGTTAAAAAATACAACATTAAACGGCCGTATAATTCTAATTATCATCCAACATACAAAATACTGAACGCTTCAGAGTTATCATCTTACTTTCAAAATGTTAATAATTTATCTGGAGCAGGGGTAGTGGTGACAGAGCTTGGAGATAAGTTTATGCTTATAAAATGGGAACGTTTTAGGGATTAGCTATATGTAATTAACAGATAACTATATTAATTTTTTGTTAACTCATACTTTTTTGGAGATTAGTACTGCGCACAAAATCAAATTTAAGTACTAATCTAATCTTTTAAACTCTATGAGAAAACGACTATTAATACTGTTAGGTGTTAGTTTTTTTACCTTCCAGTTTATGTATTCACAGGGGTCTCCAGATTATAACGGAGGAATCAAAGTGAAACTTAACGAAGATGGATCCAAATATTTTAGAATAATTTCCTGGGGGCAATTTTGGGCTCAATATCAAGACGATGCTCCCGATGATGTTAGTAATACTAATTTTAGTATTCGTAGAGCACGTATACTAACCTATTCGCAAATCAATAAGGATTTTTTAATACTTACACATTTTGGTTTAAATAGCCTAAATGGAGATAATCAAAGTCCGGTTGGAACAGGAGAAAGATCACAATTATTTTTTCATGATTTTTGGATGCAATATAACCTTGGCGAGAAACATGCTATTGGTGGGGGATTACACTATTGGAACGGTATCTCTAGACTGAATAATCAAAGTACTCTTAATATTATGACTCTTGATAACAATCGTCAGTCTTGGGCAACCATAGGACTTTCAGATCAGTTTGCTCGACATATAGGAGTGTATCTAAAAGGATCTTTTGGAAAATTACAGTATCGTATCTCGGTTAATGAATCTGGAAGAAATACTTTGGATTCTGCCATTGATTTGGGAGATCCAGACACCTTTGTAGCCGGAGATACCTACTATGCCGGGAGAGATCTTCTTGGTTCTAAAGATGCAGGAAAAAACTTTGCAGGGTATTTTGACTATAATTTCCTTGATCAAGAATCAAATTTTTTACCATACAAAGTAGGTTCTTATCTAGGAGGTAAAAAAGTATTCAACGTCGGAGCAGGATTCTTTTATCATCCTGATGGTAGTGTAATAGTAAACAATGACCTTACATTAGAAGGACAAGATGTAGCTATTTTTGCGGTTGATGCATTTTATGACGCTCCCATAGGAGAAAATGGGTCGGCAATAACGGCCTATGCAACCTATCAAAACAATGATTATGGAGAAAACTTTACTTTGGGACAGACTTATGAAACCGGTTCTATGGTTTATGGTCATGTGGGATATGTAATACCTAACGATAATAAGAAAACCAAGTTTCAACCGTATGCTTCTTTCAATACCAGATCTATAGATGCCATTGATGATAATGCTACGACGTTTGGGGTTGGAGCTAATGCCTATTTTAGTGGTCATCACTCAAAGATTACTTTAGAGTATCTTAATACAAAATATGGGGATAACGATGCACAAAGCTTTGTTACACTTCAGGCAATGATTTATTTATAAAATTTAAACTTATGACAGATAAACAAAAAGCAGTCGCGTATTGGAAAGAAAACCTTAGATATTTGGTCATTTTATTGACAATTTGGTTTTTGGTTTCCTACTGTGCAGGAATACTTTTCAAAGATGCATTAAACAATATTAGACTTGGTGGCTTCAAACTGGGGTTCTGGTTTGCGCAGCAAGGTTCTATTTACACTTTCGTTATACTCATTTTTGTGTACGTACGATTGATGAATAAACTAGATAAAAAATATGGTTACGATGAGTAATCTTAGTACTAACCAAAAAAATACAATATTATGAGCGTTCAAGTATGGACATGGATTTTAGTAGGGATTACTTTTACCCTTTATTTTGGGATAGCCATATGGGCTAGGGCAGGTTCTACAAAAGAATTTTATGTTGCCGGAGGAGGAGTTTCTCCTTTGGCAAATGGTATGGCTACTGCGGCAGATTGGATGAGTGCCGCTTCCTTTATCTCAATGGCAGGTTTGATTTCTTTTATGGGATATGACGGTTCGGTGTTTTTGATGGGTTGGACAGGCGGATATGTGCTACTGGCCCTCTTATTGGCACCATACCTTAGAAAGTTTGGTAAGTTCACGGTTCCCGATTTTATTGGAGATCGATACTATTCAAATACGGCGAGAACGGTAGCTGTGATATGTGCTTTGATTGTATCCTTTACCTATGTTGCAGGTCAAATGCGAGGGGTAGGGATTGTATTTTCACAGTTCCTTCAAGTAGACATCAACCTTGGTGTTATCATTGGGATGGCTGTCGTATTGGTGTTTGCCTTTTTAGGAGGAATGAAAGGAATTACATATACGCAGGTAGCACAATATTGTGTATTGATATTTGCATTTATGGTTCCTGCTTTTTTTATCTCAATGCAGATGACCGGAAACATCATTCCGCAAATAGGAATGGGAGGAACCGTTGAAGATGGAACCTATCTTTTAGAAAAATTAGATACACTTCACACACAATTAGGATTTAATGAATATACCAATGGTTCAAAATCCACCTGGGACGTTTTTGCAATCACTTTGGCTCTTATGGTGGGTACCGCAGGTTTACCACACGTAATTGTACGTTTCTTTACAGTTCCCAAAGTAAAAGATGCGCGTAAATCTGCAGGATTGGCCTTATTATTTATTGCTATATTATATACAACAGCTCCGGCTATTGCAGTTTTTGCGCGAACCAATTTGATTGAAACTGTGAGTAATAATGAATATGAACAAGTTCCAGAGTGGTTCAAGAATTGGGAAAATACGGGTTTGATTGCCTGGTCTGATAAAAATGGAGATGGTAAAATCCAATATGTAAATGGCGCTGCTACAGATGGAAAACCAAAATATACAGGAGAGCGGGGACAGTTTGGAGAAAGGTTAGTCTCTAATGCCAATGGTACTGCCAACGAATTGTATGTAGACAGAGATATAATGGTACTCGCCAATCCAGAAATCGCCAAATTACCTAACTGGGTAGTGGCACTTGTGGCAGCGGGAGGTCTTGCAGCTGCTTTATCTACAGCAGCAGGTTTATTGTTAGTGATCTCTACATCAATTTCTCATGATTTGATCAAAAAACAAATCAAGCCTAATATCTCAGAAAAAGGAGAGTTATGGGCAGCACGCATCAGCATCTTGTTTGCTATTATCGTAGCAGGATTGTTTGGCATCTATCCGCCAGGTTTTGTAGCTGCTGTAGTTGCATTGGCCTTTGGGTTGGCTGCAGCATCCTTCTTTCCGGCTATTATCCTTGGTATTTTTGATAAACGAATGAATAGACAGGGTGCCGTCTCTGGAATGATCGTTGGAATTACATTGATGTTAATTTATATGATCGTTTATAAAACCGGATTAATCGGAGTTATGGAACCAAGGCCCAAAGAAGAATGGTGGTTTGGTACATCACCCGAAGGTTTCGGAACTATTGCTATGATTGTAAATGTAGTCGTATCGGTGGTGATATCTAGAATGACTTCAGAACCGCCAGAAGAAGTTCAGGATATTGTAGAAAACATAAGGATCCCAAGTGGAGCAGGAGAAGCAGCTTCACATTAATTTTTAATTTAGAAGAATACGGTGTTATACGATCGGTATAGCACCGTTTTTTTCCTAAATTTATAAGGTAATAAGGTACAATGAAGAAAAGACATCAACAAAAGCTTATTCTAATTTCTGTAGTGTTGTTTTTACTATGGAATGTACCGTTGGTATTGATTTTTGATCAGTCCGGCGAAATTTTTGGATTTCCGATGATCTATTTCTTTATTTTTCTAATTTGGATATTGGCTATTATCATTTCATTCTTCATTTTATATAGGCATTATGAATAATTATCTATTGATATCAATCATTATTGTCTATTTGGTTTTTTTATTTTTAATTGCCTTCTGGGCAGAAAAAAACTCAAAAAGCAAATGGGTAAATAACCCATATATTTATGTGCTGTCTTTGGCGGTTTATTGTTCTGCCTGGACTTATTATGGAAGTGTAGGTATTGCTTCACAATCTGGAATTAGTTTTTTGACAATTTATCTGGGACCCGTAATTTCATTGCCATTATGGATACTTGTAATGCGTAAAATAATACGTATATCCAAACAACATAAAATTTCGAGTATCGCAGATTTTATATCCTTACGCTATGGTAACAATCGCTTTCTTGGTGCTTTGGTGACTGTAATTTGTGTATTTGCTATTGTACCTTATATTTCTTTACAGTTGAAAGCAATTTCTGAGACCTTTGAAATCATTACAGACGAAACTAGTTATATTTCTACCACAGTATTAGACGATTCTACGTTTTACATTGCTGTAATGTTAGCCATTTTTGTAGCTTTTTTTGGGACCCAGGCGACCGATGCATCTCAGCGTAGAAAAGGTATAATGACGACTGTAGCTGTAGAATCAATCTTGAAACTCGTTTTTTTCCTGGTCGCCGGTGTATATGTTACATTTTATTTGTTTGACGGAACATCAGATATCTACCAACAAGCATCACAATTAGAAAACTTTGAAAAAATAACCTCATTCAATGGACTCGAATCTGGTTTTAATTGGATGTTTACCATCATGCTTTCGTTCTTTGCGATTTTTTTATTACCAAGACAGTTTCATGTTGCTATTGTAGAAAATGATAGAGAACGGTATTTAAAAAAAGCAATATGGATGTTTCCGTTGTACTTACTTCTGTTCAATATATTCGTTATTTTTATTGCATGGGGAGGAAACCTTACCATTACCGGTAACGTAAATCAAGATTATTATACCCTTCTTTTACCGTTGCAGAATAATAACATAGTACTGGCAATGCTGGTGTTTTTAGGAGGGTTTTCTGCGGTCATCTCAATGGTTGTGGTTTCTACATTAGCACTATCAACAATGGTGAGCAATAATCTGATTATTCCTTATGGATTTTTAGATAAGTTCATACAGGGAAACCCAGAAAAGAATGCTAGTTATATCAAGAGTATTAGACGGATTTCGATATTTTCATTAATTATCATTGCTTACTTCTTTTACATTAATTTCTCTTATGAATTGTCATTGTTTTCAATTGGGCTTATCTCTTTTGCTATTATTGCACAACTGGCTCCTTCGTTTTTTATAGGGTTATTCTGGAATCGGGGTTCTGCCAAAGCAGCAAAAATAGGGATGGTTATCGGTGTTTTAACTGTGGGATATACCTTAATTCTTCCTTTTATTGTTAATGTACTTACAGGAAATAACTTGTTTGTAGAAAAAGGCCCATTGGGTATAGAGCTATTAAAACCGTATGCACTGTTAGGAATAGATTTTCTTGGTCCCGAGGCACATTCTTTTTTCTGGAGCATGTTTTTAAATACGTTTAGCTTTCTCACAATTTCATTACTTTCAAAAGGAAATTATAGAGAGCGCAATTATGCCGAAATGTTTGTAAACAGTAGTAATTATACCAATTTACAAGATGGAGCATTTGTTTGGAAGGGAGAAGCTTATGTTTCTGATATAAGAAATATGTTAAACCGGTTTCTAGGAGAAGAGCGCACAGAAAGAGCATTGCACCTGTTTAATGTAAAATACGGGATTTCTAAAGAAGAAGAAATGGCCGATGCAAGGTTGATTAATTTTTCTGAAAAGCTTCTTACGGGAAGCATTGGTAGTGCATCTGCCAGAATTTTGATAGGTAGTGTTGCCAAAGAAGAACCCGTAAGCCTTCTTGAAGTATTAAAAATACTGGAAGAATCCAAAGAGACTATAGCCATCAATAAAGCTTTAAAGGAAAAATCAGACGAACTCACGAAACTTACCGAACAGTTGAAAATGGCCAACACAGAACTCTTGGAACAAGATCGCATAAAAGATGAGTTTTTGGACACGATAGCTCATGAATTAAAGACGCCCATTACATCAATAAAGGCGGCATCAGAAGTATTAACCGACGGAGACGAAATGCCTCAAGAATTGCAAAATAAATTCTTAGAAAATATTGTAACAGATTCTGATCGCTTGGCAAGATTAATTCACAATATTCTCGATCTCGAGAAGCTTTCCAATGGTCGGGATCAATTAGAAATTCAAACAAATCAAATCGATAAAACCATTGATAAAGCTATTAACGGGGTGTCGCAAATTGCAAGCAATAAAAAGGTTGAAATTATTCATAAAAATGGTAAAGATTTGATTGCTAGTTATGATGAAGATCGCATGCTTCAGGTATTAACCAATTTATTGTCCAATGCACTTAAGTTTTCTGAGCCCGAAAAGGGAAAAATTAAGGTTCTTGCTCATCAAAAAAAGAATAAAATAGAAATAGCCGTAGAGGATAATGGAAAAGGAATACCTAAGGAAGATATTAACTATATTTTTGATAAATTTTACCAATCAAAACATCAAAATGTAAAAAAACCGGTAGGCAGCGGTTTGGGATTGGCCATTAGTAAAAAAATCATAGAGAGCCATAATGGTAAAATATGGGTCGATAAAAAATACAATAAAGGAGCACGTTTCCTCTTTACAATACCAAAATAAATAGCCTCAAATACCAATGAACAAAGAAATTATTATATGAAGAAGATATTAATTGTAGATGATGAGCCAAATATTGTAATGTCCTTGGAATATACTTTCAAGAAAAAGAATTACGAAGTATTTATAGCTCGCGATGGAGGAGAAGCATTACAAATTGCAAAAGATATGATACCCGATGTGGTGCTGCTGGATATTATGATGCCCAATGTGGATGGATATGAAACGCTGAGGCAAATAAAAAACAATAAAGATCTCAAAGACACCAAAGTTGTATTTCTTTCTGCAAAGAATAAAGCAGCAGATATAGAAAAAGGCTTACAAATGGGTGCCGATAAGTATTTGACCAAACCTTTTTCGGTAAAGAAATTGGTGGCAGAAATAAACGAATTGTTGAATTAACTTTTTTGAAGTTGTGCGCAAACAACCCATGTTTAATTTAAGTATATAAAAATGAAACTACGATTAAAACCCTTGGCATCAGACATCTTTATAAGTGTGTATGCGATAATCTCTTTATACCTTAGGTTTACGCTAGAGAATCAGACCCATATAAGTCCTATAAACTCTATTGTTATTGGATTTTGTTTTGTGGTGATTTTATGGGTATTGATCAAATTAAAATTTCTAAACCCCAATTGGTTTGGTCTTTTTAAAAAGAAATAGAATATAGATAATTTGAATACAGAATAAAAATAAATTAAAACCAACAAAAATGAGCAACTATCACATAAAACATCTTGAAGAATATTATCAAGTATATCGAAAATCGGTTCGGGACCCAGAGACCTTTTGGGCAGAAGTAGCCGAAGAACACTTCATGTGGCGCAAAAAGTGGGATAATGTATTGAGCTGGGATTTTACCAAACCAGAAATTAAATGGTTTGAAGGGGCACAATTAAACATTACCGAAAACTGCATCGATCGCCATTTGCGTAATCGAGGACATAAAACTGCAATTCTTTTTGAACCCAATGACCCTGCTGAAGATGCGCAGCATATAACCTATAAACAATTGCATGAACGTGTGTGTAAATTTGCCAATGTATTGAAGGAACAAGGAATCAAAAAAGGAGATAGAGTATGCATATACCTGCCAATGATTCCCGAATTGGCAATTTCGGTATTGGCTTGTGCACGAATAGGGGCGATACACTCGGTCGTTTTTGCAGGTTTTTCTGCAACGGCACTTTCGACACGAATCAATGACTGTGATGCCAAAATGGTAATCACATCAGATGGATCTTATCGTGGCGCAAAAACGATAGATCTCAAAGGTATTGTAGATGAAGCGTTGGAAGACTGTAACGGAGTGAAAACAGTATTGGTTGCAAAGCGCATTGGATCGGATATTAATATGAAAAGTGGTAGAGATCATTGGTTACAACCTTTACTCGATGAAGCTTATAAAGATTGCGTGCCCGAAGTAATGGATGCCGAGGATCCTCTATTCATCTTATATACATCGGGTTCTACCGGAATGCCAAAAGGAATGCTTCATACTACAGCGGGATATATGGTATATACGGCTTATACGTTTAAAAACGTTTTTCAATACCGCGAGGATGATATTTATTGGTGCACGGCCGATATTGGATGGATTACCGGACATTCATATATTGTTTATGGCCCGCTGGCCAATGGAGCAACCACCGTAATGTTCGAGGGAGTACCTTCATACCCAGATTTTGGACGTTTCTGGGATATCGTACAGAAACATAAGGTAACACAATTTTATACGGCACCTACAGCCATTAGAGCTTTGGCCAAAGAAAACCTGGATTATGTTACCAACCACGATTTATCAAGCCTTAAGGTATTAGGAACTGTAGGAGAACCTATTAATGAAGAAGCCTGGCACTGGTATAACGATCATGTTGGACGTAAAAAATCGCCTATTGTAGATACCTGGTGGCAAACCGAAACAGGAGGAGTCATGATCTCGCCTATACCATATTCTACACCAACCAAACCAACCTATGCCACTTTGCCAATGCCAGGAATACAACCCGCTTTAATGGATGAAAATGGTTTAGAAATTAAGGGGAATCAGGTCGATGGACGATTATGTGTGAAATTCCCCTGGCCATCAATGGCGAGGACCATTTGGGGAAATCATCAACGTTACAAAGACACATATTTCTCGGCCTTCGAAAATAAATATTTTACCGGCGATGGTGCTTTGCGTGATGAGGTAGGGTATTATCGAATTACAGGTAGAGTAGATGATGTGATCATCGTTTCTGGCCATAACCTGGGTACAGCACCCATCGAAGATGCTATTAATGAGCACCCGGCCGTTGCAGAATCTGCTATAGTAGGTTTTCCGCATGATATTAAAGGAAATGCACTCTATGGTTATGTTATTTTGAAAGAGACCGGAGAGTATCGTGATCGAAATAACTTAAGTAAAGAAGTAAATCAACAAATCACAGAACGTATAGGGCCAATTGCCAAACTGGATAAGATTCAATTTGTACCAGGGTTGCCTAAAACTCGTAGCGGTAAGATCATGCGAAGAATTTTACGTAAAATTGCTTCAAAAGATACGAGCAATTTAGGAGATACAAGTACACTTCTCAACCCCGAAGTAGTAGAGAAGATAATGGATGAAGCTTTATAATTCTTTACTATGCAAATTAATAACATAGAAAGCTTTCTTGGGTACTATTCTAAAATTAAGAATAGAACCCAAAGGCTTTTTGATTACATTCCGCCCGATAAACTAGAATGGACCTATCTTCAAGGAAAGTTCACTATTGGTGATATCATAAGGCATTTGGCAAATATAGAGCGATATATGTATGCAGAGACTGTTCAGTTTAAACCAAGTAAATACAAGGGTTGCGGAATCGAATTTGCAAAAGGATTTGAAGAAGTAAAGGCTTATTACAATCGAATGCATGAAGAATCTATGCAGATATTCGCTCGGCTTTCTACAAAGGACCTTCAAAAAAAGTGCAATACACCGGCCGGAATAGAAATTACGATTTGGAAATGGTTACGCGCTATGGTAGAGCACGAGGTACATCATCGAGGGCAATTGTATATGTATTTAGGGATGCTGGATGTTAAGACACCACCTATTTTTGGGTTAACTTCAGAAGAAGTAGCTTCAAATAGTAAATGATTTAAGGCTATTTCTAATTATATAACAAAGGTTTTAATTTATTTCATGAAATCGAACATTAATATTTCTGAGAGAAAACCAGTATGGAAGGCATTATCTGAGTTGTACCTGGATAATGAACTCCAGGATTCTACGTATAGCTATATGGTGGCTAAGTTTGTGAAGAGTCCATACGATTTCAACGAAATTAAATACATCAATAGATATGAAGTATTTCCGGTGTTGTATCGTAACCTGTTAAGTGTAGCCGGGGAGTGGGCAGGCTTCGAAGAACAATGGTTGATCAGGACTATAACAAATAGATTTAACAAAAAAAATCTATGGACTACGCTTAATGATAAGGCCGCCTATTTTTTATATCATAAAATGTATAAAAAGGATTGGGAGATTTTGAAAGCGGTTTATGATCAAACAAAAAACTAGAGGTTTCCAAACGTATCGTACTAAAATTAACGGGAAGTTATAATACGCCAACAGACGGGCAAAATCTTAAACCAAATCATACAGTATCATAAATGCACTCTAAATGATATTTTTGTTAGATAGTTTGCATAGCTTTTACCTTTTTTATAAGTGCAAAATAGGCCTGATAAAATGATTTTGTAGAATAAAAATTAAAGATTTTCTCATAGGCTCTCTAAAATTCAAACTTGATTTAAGTTAATTAACAGTTAATAAAAAGTTAATCTTTAATTTTGATTAATCAACTATAATTTCCCCGTACCCTAATACCTTCATTATTTGTTTAACGCTCTGATATTCAATAATGCAACACCATTGCATTATTGAATATCAGAGCGTGTTTTATCTAGTTTAGGGGTGAGTAATATAAGTGTAACCCTCTGTAAACTATGTTTTTACCGTATTTCTTTGTTAGAATTAATCTATACTTTTGAGGAATTAGTTTTATGAGATCTCAATAATAGTAATTCCAACTTAAATTAATTGTTTAACACAAAAATCAAAAACAATGAAAACTCAACTTAGGATTTTAAGTACAATCACAGTCTTTTCTTTTCTCTTTTATAGTTGTGAAAAAGATACTGATGAATTCACAGATGTAGAAACCGGACTTGAAATAGAGGCTTCAGGAAATATAGGTGCAGATCAGGCTATACCTGGAGAGTATATAGTAATTTATAACGAAAATAGATCTATGTCCGGGGAAAGTGCCAAAATGCAGGCGAAATCCCAACAAACATTATCAAAATATTCAATCGCAAAAAGTAATATAAAACAAATTTATAGTAATGCTATTCAAGGTTTTGCAGTTTCGAACCTGACTGAAAAACAAGCAGAACTGCTTGGAAACGATCCCGAAGTAGCATTTATAGAACCAAACTATATCCACAAGTTGGATATAGAGATGGGTAAACCGGTAAGTGCGCTTCCTGCGACGGTACAAAATAAAGACGCTACCAAGGACTCTCAGCTTCCTAATGGAGAATTTTTACCTTGGGGTATAGAACGAGTAGGAAGAGCTAACGGTAGCGGTAGAACCTGCTGGATTATTGATAGTGGTATAGCGCCACATAGTGATCTAAGTATAGATAGTAATCGAAGCAGAAGCTTTGTAGGCGGATCCTGGCAAGATCAAAACGGACATGGAACTCACGTAGCAGGAACCGTTGCTGCAAGAAATAATGGCTCGGGAGTTATTGGCGTGGCTTATGGGGCGACCGTAATTTCTGTTAGGGTATTAAATGCTCAAGGAAGTGGTGCTACGTCAGGTATTCTTTCTGGTGTAGACTATGTAGCAAGTAATGCAGGAAACGGAGATACCTGGAACTATAGTGTAGGATTCCGTAACCGATTTACTTCTCAGGCCATTGATGATGCATTTAGAAACCTGGAAAGTAGAGCAATTGGCGCTATGGCAGCGGGGAATAGTAATGACGACACACAATTTTATTCACCCCAAAGATTACGTACAGGTAACTCTTGGTGTGTTGGTAATATGGTACGTGGCGATGCTCCTGCAAGCGGTTCAAACTTTGGAAGAAGTGTAGATCGTTGGGCTCCGGGTACCGCAGTATGGTCCACTTGGTTAAATGGCCAATTTAATAGGATTTCTGGTACTTCTATGGCATCACCGCATGTAGCGGGAATATTATTGTTAAGAGGTAACAGTACAGGAACAGATGGATCGGTAAGTAAAGGTGGATATACCGCTCCTATAGCTACCTTAAATTAAACAAATAATCTTATATTTATTGCTAGAGGCTGGATTCATCCCAGCCTCTTTTTGTATTGTCACTAGAAATTAGAGAAAACATATCTTTACATATATAATTAGGAATGAACCACATCATAAAGGGCAATTGTATATGTATTTGGGCATGCTGGATGTTAAAACACCACCCATTTTTGATTTAACTTCAAAAGAGGTGATCTTAAAGTAACTAGGAGAGCAGTACCAAACTGTTTTAAAAGAAGAACAAAAGTAGTATGAGGGATTTAATTAAATTGGCAAGAGTACAATTAATTACACTGGTCCCTTTCATTTTTTTTAAAGCCGTTAGACCATATGTTTTAAAAAATGATTATCCCGAATTTGCTAACATCTTTGTATTATCATTCCCCAACTTTTGCGAAGGGATTATAGGTGTTATGACAGTAACCATGATAAGTTTGGTCATACATCATAAGTTGGGCTCTTCAAAAATATCTATATCAGAAAACTATATTTATATAATAGCAACCCTACTATCTGCAGTATATGTCCTTTTACAAGAATTTAGGATTCATAATTTAGGAGGTAATAATGTGTTTGATCCATATGATGTAGTATTCTCGATTATTGGGTTGATAATAGGATACATTCTATTAATTAAGATAAAACCTCGCTTTAGGAATACTGAATGATGTTTTTAGGCATCTGTAATTTCTTTAACATTACGTTATATTCCCTCTTTATTCAAAATAGGTATCTTCATACCACATATCCTTTATTAATGTTAGTCCAAAATTCATATCTATGGAGAGTGTTTCTATGTTTATTATGATCATGTTTATATTAACGACAATAGCTACACTTTGGTTGTTTTATGTGGCTAGTCATGAAAACAAAAAAGTAGTACTTTCAATTTTAATATGGGCGGCCTTTGTAGGTGTTTTGGGCGTTTTAGGGTTTTATAAGGTAGTAGATGCAATACCACCACGGTTTGTCTTTTTATTGGGACCGGTTACATTGTTTGTTTTGTTGCTGTTTATGACCAAAAAAGGAAGACGATTTATAGATTCATTGGATTTAAAATGGTTAACATTACTTCATGTGGTGAGACTTCCCGTCGAGGTCGTATTACATGCTATCTTTTTAAGTGGTTTGATTCCCGTATATATGACATACGAGGGGTATAACTTTGATATTATTTCAGGGATAACCGCTCCGCTTGTATACTATCTGGTTTTTGTTAAAAATGTATTGGGTAATCGTTTCTTGTTATTTTGGAACTTTGTATGCCTGGCGCTGCTACTTAACATACTTACTATTGCCGTTTTAAGCGCTCAAACTCCCTTTCAGCAATTGGCTTTTGAACAACCTAATGTGGGAGTCACTTATTTCCCATTTGTTTGGTTGCCTACCGTTATTGTACCCATTGTTTTGTTATCGCAATTGGCAAGTATTAGAATGTTATTATTGTCAAAGAATTAAAACCAGATAATATGTTATTCAATTTAATTCATTAAATATCAAATTAATAATTATCTTAAAGGTTCTTATATAACCCAACAAACATTTAGTATTGATATTTGAAACGCATACATTGCCAACTTCACTAGAAGATTATGTAGAATCCATTTTCTATTTTAAAGGCTTTCAACCCGATCACTCTATAGAGCGTGTTGTTCCTACGGGACACCTTTTTATTATTTTTGAATTGGACGGTATAGAGAGAAATACGTTTGATAACCAAACTTTAGCAGTTAATGAAACCTTCAGGAATGTTTGGGTTTCTGGAATGCATAAAAATTATCTCTCTATCTCTGCTCATCAGGATTCTGAGATGTTTGTTATACAGTTTAAACCTGCAGGAGCATTTCCATTTTTTCATATTCCGATTCATCGGCTCAATAACACAGTAATTTTGGCACAAGAGATTTTTGGAGATGAGATAGTAACACTACGAAAACAGATTCTGAAATCTGAAACAGTTGTCACCAAGTTCGATATTGCTACACAATGGCTTTTAGACAGGTTTGATACTACTAAAATACCTGAAGCGGCTCTTATTTTAATACTAAAACAACTGCAGGAGAACTCTTTATCTACACATACTACTATAGTGAAGACGTATTCAAAAACTCAAAAGCATTTAATCAGTCAGTTTAAAAAATATTGTGGATTAACACCAAAAGTACTACATCGTATTTTTAGATTTAATCAAATGTTACAGCAAATACAGGCACAACAGAAAATAACATGGTCGCAAATAGCATATCAATTTGGATATACCGATCAATCTCATTTCATTAAGGAGTTTAATGAATTTTCGGGGTTCAATCCACAGGAATTTATTGAAGCAGATCATCATAATAGTGAACCTAATTTTTTTCCACTAGATAGACAAGGTTAATTTTTTACTATCTTGACTAATACTCATTTCTTTAATTTGTAAAAATTAAAATTTAACTAAGTATTTGGCCGTATGAAAAAAATAGTATTTTTCTTGGTGGCATCACTCTTTCAATTGTCTGTCTATTCTCAAGGTGCGAATGATGAAATGGAAAAAAGAGTGCATTCAAAAATAGATTCTACCCAATCTCAAAATCTTGTTTTGATTCAATCTTTTGAAGTTAACGCAAGTTTGGATAAATGTTGGGATGCCTATTCAACAAAAAAAGGCTGGCAAAGTTGGGTTGCACCTTTGGCAGAAGTGAATTTTAAAATTAATGGACTTATAAAAACCAACTACAGTAAAAATGGTTCTATAGAAGACCCTTCAACCATACGTCTTCATGTCATTAATTATATTCCAAAGAAGATGATTACACTTCAGGCGGAATTAAGCAATAATTTCCCAGAATTTATGAAGAAAGATGCCAAGGATCTGTTTAATATTGTTCATTTTGAAGAATTGGATAAAGGTTTAACCAGGATTACTTCATATGGGATAGGTTATAAAAATAATCCAAAGTACCTGCAACTTATGAAATATTTTATCTCTGCCAATGAAAAAGGGTATATGCAACTTATTTCTTATTTGGAGACAGGGCAATCAACAAAATTTTAGTTATGGATAAAGCATTACAAACAATGATCGACAATATGCCCGAAAAAACAGGCAAATCATTGCAGGAATGGAAACAAATTTTGATCACTAAAGCTTTTGCAAAACATGGAGAAGCAGTGAAATTTTTGAAAGAAGAACATGGGGTTACTCATGGATTTGCCAATACCATTGTAGCCCTATCCAAAGAAAACAACGATACCCCCGAAGATTTGGTCACCAATCAATACAAAGGAAAAGAAGCATTGTTGCCCATCTATAAAAAACTTCTTGAAATAGTGGATACATTTGGTACCGATGTGGTAAAGACACCCAAAAAGACAAGTGTAAGTATTATTAGAAAGAAACAGTTTGCATTGATCAAACCGGCTACCAAAACCCGAATAGATCTTGGACTAAAACTTAAAGATAAACCTGTAACAGATCGTTTGGGTAATTCTGGCCCGTTTGGTACCATGTGTACACATCGTGTACAAATTACTTCAATCAGCGATATTGATAATGAGCTTATAGCATGGTTACAAGAAGCCTATAGTAAAGCGAATTGAGTTTAAAGAGAAATAATATCTGTTCAATGTAATGTAATTACTGGCCCCGTTACGTTTTTATGTGCTCCCGTAAGATACATTACCCTTCCTGGCAATATACAAACCCTCCCTGTTGATTAAAAAGCAATCCCCGTTTGGTATTTTAGTGTTCCCGTAGGGTTACAACTGTTCCCTGTGGATATACATATCCTCCCCGGGAGTATATTTCTTTTTCCTGTAAGATGTAAAAGCTGTCCCGGCAATATATAAAGCCTCCCTGTTGATTAAAAAGCAATCCCCGTTTGGTATTTTAGTGTTCCTGTAGGGTTACAACTGTTTCCTGTGGATATACATATCCTCCCCGGGAGTATATTTCTTTTTCCTGTAAGATGTAAAAGCTGTCCCGGCAATATACAAGTTCTTCCCGGTAGACGGAAGCATGATTTTTATATCTGTGAAGACTATAAAACGCTGCGGGAGAAGCTTTGCAACGCACAGGGACAAGTGTTTGGTATACATGACCCCTTATTGTAACCTCTGGGAAGCACGCTACATGTACCGGGAAGATCAAGTTCACATCCAGGAGGTAATAAAAAGTGTTGGGAAGAGATGAAAATATATCAGAATATTAGAAATAGGGAACTAAAACGTAATTTTTAGTATTGTTCTAAGACATCATAAACGTTTGCAAATGAGTATAAATGTTTACAATCATTTACAAACGGAAATATATAAAGAATATATATGTACTTTTACATATATACAATTGTTATCTGTAATAACAAGCTTGCTTACCAATAAATATTATATTGATCGTACAAAAACTAAAAGTGATATGTGTCATCTTATAAGGATAAAGGTTTTTGAAAAAAGTAGTATTAAGAAAGTTAAATGAATCTATAAAATATTAAAAGGAGTACAGCTATAACTTAATAAAATAATATTATGACGACAATAATAAACAATCCAGACAATGTAGATTTAGAAAGTGTAAATAATAAATTACAACTAAAAGATAGATCTAATTACAAATTTATAAAATCCAACTTTGACTTTACATCTATAGACTCTAGCTATCAAGGAGATATTTTGGAAATAAGAAATGTGCATGACTTACAAGGTGGTACCGTGAATTTACCTTTGGGTGTAAAATTGTTCTTTAATGGCGGTAAAATTGAAAATGGAACTATTAATGGTAATAATACTGCAATAGAAGCTGGAAGGGAAAGAATATTCAATACAAACATTTTTTTTAATGGAACATTCATTATAGATAGTGTTTATCCCGAATGGTTTGGTGCCAGAAACGGTGTCGACGACAGGCAAGAAATTCAAAAAGCAATTGATCTTTGTGCTTTAATAAAAAAATCAACAACAATTACAACTGTAGATATTGTTCTTTCAAAAGTAAGTTTGGCATCTGGTCAATATAATATCACCTCTGAGATAGATTTAAAATCAGGTGTAATATTAAAAGGCTCAGGAATGCATAACACTATTATTCAACACTCTGGATCAGGAAATGCTATAAAAGCGGGGGCTCCAAATGATACACTTTTTTATACTGGAACGAAAGTAGAAGATCTGACAATCATAGGTGATGGCGTTAATTCCAATTACGGTTTCTATGGTTATCATCTTATAAGATTATGTCATATAAAAAATGTTCTTATTGATGGATTCGAAGATAATTTTCATTTAGAACGATGTTGGACTTTTGAAATTTTACAATGTCAAGGTCAAAACGCAAGGCGTGATAACATAAATTGGGACGGTGCAACAAATGGCAAAATTCAAGGAGGACGATTTGATTTAGCTGGAAGACACGCCTTGTATGTTCATTATGATACTGATCCAGCCAGTATTACAACAATGCAAACAGAAAACTTAACTATCTGTGAGGGAGCTTTTCAAGCATCCCAACAGGGTGGTATTGTTATGAAAAACATAAAAAACGCTAACATAGTTAATAATTTCATTGAAGCACTATGTCAGGATGGAAATACGGATTATGCTTATCTTCATATAGAAGGAGATAACAAAAGTAATTTTCATATAACTGGAAACTATATAAATAAAGGTAGTAGTGGATTGGATGGCAAAGCTGCGTTTTATATAAATAATGTAAAGAACTTTTCATTTATTGGGAATGCAACTCAATCACAAACAAATGGTGTTTGGATTGGTTCAGATGTCGAATCTGGTTGCTCTGCTAATAATGCACATGGTAATACAAACGTGATAACGAACGATTCTTCAGGATTTATACATTTCTCTTACCCCAGTAGACCAACAGTTTTTACAGGTAAAGATTTGACAGGTGCTAACAATGGTTTATCACAAAGTCCTTTGGTGGTTGGCAAACAAGGAGCAGGTTATTTAGCAATAGGCACTATTTCTGGAGTACCTATGTTACAATCTTTTGGTTCAGGAACATCACATAGATTAAGATTAAATCCACATGCCGGAAAAGTAGAAATTAGTTCACTAGACTTATCGGGTATACCCACAAATCCTGACGGTCTACAAAGTGGAGAGGTCTGGAGAGACGGGGACGATTTAAAAATAAAATAAGGAAAAAAAACAGATAACAACTTGTATGTTGCATTTACTTCCTCTGGAAAGCAAACGCACCATACAATAGACGTTGACATTAATTTGAAATGAACTATAATATTTTAAAAACATTACTTCTTTTATTGTTTCCGTTTTGGTTATTTTCTCAAAATATGGATAATGAAATTATAAGCTCAAAATTTAAAAATGCTGACTCATTATATATTAAATTGATTTATAAAGAACGTTACTTTTTTGGTCATTTTGTTGGCAGAATTGATACGAAAGTTAAAGATGGTTATTTCACATATAGAAATGTAACAAACAGTGAGATTTTAAAATCGGAATATTTTATTGGAATTAACGATAATATTATCGACTATTTTATTGATTTTGAAACTAAATCAAAAAAAGAAAAACCCATATGTTATGGAAGAGAAGGAGACCATTGTTATATTATAGAGCTCACGATAAATGGAATCAAAACGGAGTTTACCTATAAACTAACTAAAGAAAATAATTGGAACGGATTAGTTATTTTAATAAAAAAGTTGAAACGACTGAAAAAAAACTAATGTCAACAACATGTATAATTCATAGCGGCGGAAATTCCTATCGGAATTTCACGTGCTTTTGCTATCTTCGAGTCAGTGCGAAGTATTACATGCGAATTTACCCGCTACGAAACTATACATTAACCGTTGTGTATAATTAAAGAAGAATATTAAAGTACATTTGTATAAAATATAAGTAAGTTGAAAAGATTATTTATTATTTCAGGTTATAATGGAGCAGGAAAAACTACTGCTTCTTATACAATACTTCCAGAATTACTTGACTGTGATGAATTTGTAAATGCTGATGAAATAGCCAAAGGAATTTCTCCATTCAACCCTGACTCTGCAGCTATTCAATCTGGCAGATTAATGTTGAATCGAATAAATGATTTGATCAAAAAAGAAGAGGATTTTGCTTTTGAAACAACTTTATCTACAAGAAGTTATAAAAACTTAGTTCTTAAAGCAAAGCACGAAAATTATCAAATAACTCTTTTGTTTTTTTGGTTAAGAACACCTGAATTAGCGGTTAAAAGAGTGGAAACCCGAATTCAAGAAGGAGGTCATAATATTCCCGAACCAGTAATTAGAAGAAGGTATGACAATGAACTTAAAAATTTCTTTAACATATTTAAATCAATTGTAGATGAATGGATTTTTATTGACAATTCAGGAGAACCCTATGAAATAATTGCTCAAAAAGATTTACCAAATAACGAAATAATACATAATTCATCTAAATGGGATGAATTACTTGAAAAATATAAAGGATGAAAAATAGCGATAAAATAAAAGAAGGTTTAGAGCGTGCGTACCTAAAACTAATTGAGTTTAAAAAATATAAAAAGACTCCATTGATTGTAGTGAAGAACGGCGAAATTTTAGAAATATCTCCGGAAAAAATAACTACAAACAACAAGGTGTATAAGTAATACTACGTTTCACTTCGTACTACTCATACACAAACCGTTGTGATCCATTAGACAAAATGAAATCCGAAATATGAAATGTTCAGTTTATATAGCCACAAGTGTGGATGGCTTTATTGCAAAACCAGACGGAAATGTTGACTGGTTGCATACAGCTGGTAATTTGGAAGCTGATATGGGTACAGAGGATATGGGATTTAAAGCGTTCATGGATTCTGTAGACTGTATGGTTATGGGGCGGAAGTGTATGGAAATGATTTCCAGTATGAACCTGACTCCAGACCAGTGGTTTTATGGTGATATGCGCATTGTTGTTTTAAGCAATACCCTATCAGAAGCCCCCGATAATCTTAAAGGAAAAGTTGAAATGTATTCTGGAGATGTAAGTAACTTAGTTGATACATTAGAAAAAGAAGGTTTTAAACATGCTTACATAGACGGAGGAAAAACTATTCAGTCGTTCATCAATCTTCAATTGATAGATGAAATAATCCTTACTAGAATACCTATATTGTTAGGAGAGGGTATTCCTTTATTTGGAAAAACGTTTAAGAATATCAAACTTGAAAAAGCCGAGGCAGGTGCTTTTCCCAATGATTTTGTTCAAGTAAAATATTCATTAAACTACGAATGAGGAATTGAAAAGTAAAACGGCATACAACACGGTATATAGCAAATAAGGCATTCGGTGATTTACGAAAGTTCAATGCTATTTCCCAATACCGCCAGATCGTTGATTTGGCTTTTAAAATGAATAAGATAAAAACAAAATACAACGCTTTGACTACGAGTGCAGACGGATACGAAAAGGTTTCCTTGCTGCCCTATTTGCCATAGCCCAAATGTTGTAGGTAATTAAAAGACACTAAACTTGAAACTAAAAAACAGATTACGATTTAAAAATTGGAGAAAATATTTGTTTGAATTTCTATCAGTTTTTTTCGCTGTTACTTTTGCTTTTTTGCTAGACAGATGGAATGAAAATAGAAAGGAAAGATTTACTGAAAAAACAATTCTGACCGAAATTTATAATGGTTTAGCTAGAGATAGTATTGATTTAGACAATGATGAAAAATCAATAAAATATAATATCAAAGCTGTAGATTATTTTAGAAAAATTGTTAACAATGTGGAGGTTGATAATGATTCTTTGGCAACATATTATTTTTATTTGACTAGAGATTTTGTAACTATACAAAATACCTCAGGCTATGAAACTTTAAAATCTATAGGTTTAGAAATAATAAAAAATGACTCATTGAGAAGAACAATAATTGATTTATATGAGGTGAGGTACAAATTACATAAAAAATTTACCGAAGAATATGATGAAAACAAATACATGAGGAATTATTTTGAGAAAATTAACAACTCGATTTCACCTAACTTTATTTACGATAATCGCGGTAATATAATTGGAATAGAGCAACCATTAAACTTAAATAAAAAAGAAAAAAACCTGATAAAGAGTTATTTGTGGAAATTACAAATTAATAGACTTGACCGTGAAAGTGCCATAAAAGGGAATAAATCTAAGATCGGAGAAATAAGAAAATATATTAAAGAAAATTTGAAATAAAACTACCTGCAACAACACCTATGTAATCATAGCAACTTCGTACTCAATCGAAAGGTTCTTGTATATTTATAAAGGCGGCATTGCTTGCTGAAAGGAAAAGTTAGCAACCAATGCGCAGACCTGCCTACCTGCAGGAAAACCGAAAAGCAAGGTAATATTTCTACCTGCTATGGTGCATATATAAAAACATTAACGATCATGGAAACCTGTAATTTTGGGAATTTAATATGGATACTGCTCTAAAACATAAACTAGGCACTACAATAGCAATCGACAAACGAGAAGTGTTGGATTATTTTAGTGTTTACATAAATAATCAAATGGAGGATTCAAAAAATGAATCTTATCTTTGTAAGGACTACTCATTCCTCATTTTACAGCAAAGTGCTATCAAAGGAAAAGTATTTGTTAAGTTTCATTTGAATTTTCTTATTGATGCCTCCCAAAAAACTATGAGTTTCGAAGGAAAAAATTGGTTTATAAGATTTTGCAAAACGTATAATTCTGAAATTCAAAACTTACGTACCGGAGTGGTCATGCCTGCATCTGATGGAGCAATTATGTCAGACATATTTACTTCTGAGGCTTTTAGGCGTGCAAAACATCGCTCCCAACATCCTAAGGATCTACGGAATAAGAACAAAATGAATCGCTAACACTGTATAAAAATGCATTAAAACGCAGTTTACACGTAACGTTGTGTGTAATTCAAGTAAATGACAAATATCTGAATGAAAAACCTGTTAACAATATCACTTATATTTCTAATATCTGGATGTGGTAAACAAAAGGAATTGCTTTTACATCAAAAGGTTGAGAAATTTCAAGTTTCTGAATGTAGAACAGATTGTGGAATTGATTCTATTGGAGTTCGGATGAGCCAGACTAAAAATGATGGTTTAAAAGTAAAGTTAGGTTATATCGTAAACTGTTCTTGGAAAAAAGGGTATTTAAAAAATATTACTGAACAGAATGATACATTGATTGTCAAATTGGATAGACCTCGTTCTGATAATGGAGAATATCCAATGACACTTTGTGATTGTTTTATGTATTTTGATTTTGTAGTTAAAGATTATAATAAAAAACCAAAAGCAATTCGTGTAATTGACTTATTTGAGGAAAATAAATATTGGGATGAAAAACAACCTAAAGAAATAGTTGAGGATGTTGAGGAAGAAATAATGCATGAAACTGAATAAAGCCAATACGCAACAGTTTGTATTTTGTATATGCTGCCTTCGACTGGTAAACGCAATATATAAGGGGGGTTAACCACGAGCGAAGTAAGAAAGAACTCCAAATACTTAATATGATAATTGAACAAATTATAGAATGGGGGAAAGATAATCCAAAAAGGCTGTTTCAAATTGATGGGGTTGGGGCAATCTTTTCTGCAATGCTGTTGGGGATCGTTTTGGTTAAATTGCAAGGGCTTTTTGGAATTCCAAAGTCTACTCTATATTTCCTTGCCTCATTACCCTGCCTTTTCGCTATTTACGATTTTTATTGTTACTTCCAAATTGATAAGAATTTAGGCATATTTTTAAAAGGAATTGCCTTTTCGAATCTAATATACTGTTCTCTATCAATTGGTTTAGCTATTTATCATAAGGAAGTGATTACAAATTTAGGGTGGATTTATATTGTAAGTGAAATTGTGTTAATAGGTATACTTGCTATTATTGAATTACGTGTTGCAAAAAAGCAAATAGAAAGTAAACTAAAATGAATACTAATGAGACCAGTAGCTCACATAATATAAAACATAGTGGCTTTGCCACAACAATTCAACACTTACCGTTAGATTTAATATTCAAAAAAATGATAATTAGAATATTTAAAGCAATAATTCCAGAAGAACTTCATGAAGAATTTGAATTAAAATTTAAAGGAATTTCAGTTCCAATTGTTAAAAATTACAAGGGCTTAATATCTTTAGAAATCGCCAAACCCACAAAGTGGAATCCTAATGAGTTTATTATGATCTCCTGTTGGAATAAGGAAGATGATTTAATAAATTTTGCGGAAAAAAAATGGAATGAAGTCCATATTCCCAAAGGGATGGAAAAATACATTTATAGTTGTTCTGTAGATCATTATCAACAGATAGATTTAAAATAAGAAATGATATTAAACTTAAGAAGTGTATAGTTTAGTGTTGTTTTTTTAAATGACCTGTACCTCTTAAGAATCTTCGTATATTTCGTTAGCGCAATAATCAGCAGGAGCATTCTGCAACCAAATCATAAACATGTCGTTATCTGTCATTATGAAAAGAGCTATAAAAATACCGTATCCTCTTATCGTTTTACTGCTATTAAGTATAAGTTGTAAAGGGCAACAGTCGACTAACAAAAAAATAATAGAATTAAAAAATACCATTACTTCAAAGAAGTATCCGAATATTGATGCTATCGTTGTTTCAAAAAATGAAAAAATAATTGTTGAAGAATATTTTAATGGTTTTGCAAAGGACAGTTTGCACGATATGCGTTCCTCATTTAAATCGGTAACAAGTTTACTAGCCGGAATAGCAATCGACCAAGGTCTATTTGAAGTAGAGGATGAGGTACAAAACTTCTTACCCGAATGGAAAGATGATCCCAGAGGGAAAATTACCATCAAAAACGTATTAGAGATGAGATCTGGTTTAGCATGTGAAGGCTTTTTCGGGATCGGACCCGATTGTGAATCGGAAATGTGGGAAACCAAAGATTGGCAGAAATATATTTTCAACATTCCATTGCGACATGATCCGGGATTGAATTGGGCCTATACTTCGATAGAACCTGAACTTGTAGGTATAATTATTGCACGCACCAGTGGTATGAACTTGATGGAGTTCGCCAAAAAATATTTGTTCGATCCATTAAATATAAAAAAATACCAATGGTACATAACCCCAAATGGTAGAGGATATGCGGCAGGGTCTTTTTATATGAAACCAATCGATATGTTGAAAATTGCTCAATTGGTTTTGAAGAAAGGAAATTGGAAAAACCAACAAATTGTGAGTGAAAAATGGATAAACGAATCAACAAATTGTGGAACCGATGTAGAGATGTCCTTTGTTCGTTTTGCTAGAACAAATAATGCAAAATATACAACAGCCAAGTATGGTTATTTATGGTATCGCGAATTGCTCCAATACAACAATATTAGGACTGAAGCGCTATTCGCTTCTGGAAATGGCGGACAGTATATGATTGTACTCGAGGATTATGACACGGCAATTGCCTTTACTGGAAGTAATTATGGAAACTGGAAAGGAAAACTACCTTTTGATATAATGTTAAAGTACATCATCCCAATATTAGAATCTCCTAAAGAATAGTAGATAACAAGGTGCTTAAAATCAGAATTATATTTGAAAACCATACTGAAAATAGTAGTACACACAATCCTGTTTGTTTTTCTGACTATAGTTAGTCAGATCGGGGGAATAGTTTATTTGCTAAGTCGTGTAATTACAAAAAGAATACAATGGAGTTCACAATATAAACCTCTTTTAGTTTTTATTGGATTTTATCTCATTTCGACATTACTTATTGTACCGATAATTGCTCCCACTTTCGGACGAGAAAAAGTAAAACATACCGACCGAATAAAGCCGGCGAACTACATGACTACGCTCCTGAATAGAAATTATGTTAGACCAGAGCTAAACGATTTATTATTGCAAACTGCAAAAGAATTGGCGGGGTCTGGTGTTCGAATTCATTATTTGGACGCCAACTTTCCTTTTATCAATAAATTTCCTCTTCTTCCGCATTTGAGTCATAATGATGGAAAAAAAATTGATATTAGCTTGATTTATGAAACGAGAAACGGAGCAATAACAAATAAGCAAAAATCTATAAGTGGATACGGTGTATTTGAAGACCCCAAATCGAATGAATACAATCAAATAAATACATGCTTAAAAAATGGTTATTTTCAATATGATTACCCAAAATATGTAACGTTTGGGAAGATTAATAAAGAATTAGTTTTCTCAAGAAAAGGAACCAAAAAACTTATACATAGCATTTTAAGAAATAGAAATCTGGGAAAACTGTTTATTGAACCGCACTTGAAGACAAGAATGAATTTAGAACATAACAAAATACGGTATCACGGTTGTAAAGCGGTAAGGCACGATGATCATATTCATGTACAATTAAAATAAACCAAGGCACCGAAATTTGGGTATTACATATGCTGTTTTCAAATGTCGAACGTATTATACAAGGGGCATCAACAACAATTAAAAAGAAAAACCAACGTTCTTGAAGCAGCACGTAAACGACAAATGTCCATGAAGGTTTTTCAACCTAACTTTTCCGATCACATAGAAATTTTAGTAAAGGAAAAGTTATTACTTCTATTAATAATATCATTTTGCCTATTAAGCCTAAATGCGCAAGTTAAACTAAGAATAGAGCCTGGAGTTCTCCTGGATACCGATTCCGAAAATTTAGGGTTATTGCTCAATATTGAGCCTAAAGTTAAGGCTTCAGAAAATGTGGTTATTGGATTGAGATTGGGGATTGCCATAAACCCTCAAAAATTTGAAATTGACTAGGATTCTCAGTTTTTTATAGACGATTTAGATGATAATGGTATCATTTCATTTGTACCTACCTTTGATTATTATTTCAACGAAAGTTATTATCGACCCTATGCAGGGATAGGTTTAGGATACTATATATTCAATAATATAGATGTTTCCGATCAAAATGGTTCTTCAAATGGATTAGAAGGAAGTGTCAATAATCAATTGGGTTTTCTAGTAAGAGGAGGGCTTGAATTGGGTAATACAAGACTTGGATTGGAATACAATTTTATTACAAAAGCAGATATTGAAATACCAAACGGTGAGATAATCGGAACAGTGGATAATAGCTATTTAGGGCTTTCCTTTGGATTTGTGATAGGAGGAAGGGAAGGAACACAGGAATTATAAGTTTTATTATTTAGAACCTCTTGATGCGTGTCTATTACGATAACTATTATGAAAGAAAAAGTCACAAAGCGAAGTAACATTTCACGCTGCTACGATACTTATAATAAACATTGTATAATATAATAAAGGATTATAATAAGAAATGTATCATCCAAGACTATACGGAGAATTTTATGACATGGGATTGAAGTATGGAAAATTACTTTACGAAAAAGCAAATTTTGTGCTCCCAAAAATAAGCGATCAAAAAACTGAATTTGGATTAGAATCTTATAAAGAATTGCAGAGATTTTATCCTGAAGTTGTAGAAGAAATTAAAGGTTTTTCTAAAGGAATTAAAGATAAACCTGAAAACCTGGGGGCATTTCTACTAAGTCTTGGGATTTATGATACCATAGGACAATGTAGTGTATTTGCTTTTAGGAATAACGATTCTGTAATTGTTGGTAGGAATTACGATATGCTATTCGACTTTAAAAAATTTACAGAAAGCAGCTTGATCGCTCCCAAAGAAAAATATTCATACATAAGTCAATCAGATGTTTTTATAGGACGCTCTGATGGAATTAATGAGCAAGGGTTGTCGATAGCAATGTCTTTTGTGAATGGTACCCAGGTTCAACCCGGAATAGGCTTTCATTTTATCATAAGAAAAGTGCTGGAAAATTGCAGTAATACCGAACAAGCAATAAAGTTAGTGCAAGAAACAAAAGTAGCATCGGCAAATAATTTTCTTATCGCGGACAAATCGGGCAACATTGCAGTGGTCGAATCTGCTCCCCAAAAATGCGTCATTAGACGACCAGAAAAAAATGAAAACTTTATATACATTACAAATCAGTTTGTAACAAAAGAGATGAAACCTTTTGATCGTGGAGGTGTCGAGTGGAGTAAAAGTGCTGAGCGATACAACGGGTTAAAAGACCATCTGGAATCTATTGAACGTATGGATTTACAAAAAGCCAAAGAGATACTGTCTGATAGGTGCGTATGTTTGAATTTGAAGAAAGAAAAGTTCGGAACCATTTGGTCGGTTGTTGCGAATTTGAATGAACTGAGAATCGAAAGAGCAGAAACAAAGCCAAAAATCACCAATTATAAACCTGAAACAAGACTTGATTGGTGGTTAAAAAAGAAGAAGAAATAGCGTTACAACATAAAGTGAAGATCTACCATGGCTAAATGTTTCATTCCTTCTTTTTAATTAAATTGTAATAGAATTAAACAACAGCATCATGCCAACTGTAAACATATACCTTACTTTTAATGGTAACTGTAAAGCAGCTTTCGATTTTTATAAATTGTTTTTTGATTGTCTGAAGTAGGAAAAATCACAATGCCTATTGAAACCACTTTTTGGAGCGCCTATTTTGGAATGTTTACTGGTAAATTTGGTATCAATTAGATGGTAGGTTTTAATGAAAGTACGCAAAAATAGTTTTCCTCATTCAACTCCTCTCTAAAAACAGAGAGGAGAAATGAGGCATTAAGTAACAATAAATTGAGTTAGTGTTAGTATTCTGGGGGCTAAACTAAAGCAATATTTTTTATCTATGTTACGGGATCCCATATTACTCCATTTCTTTCCAGATATCTAGGTAGTTCTACCTGTATTGTTAAACAGGTATTTTCAGTCTTTCCTAAAATAATTTGAGTACTTAACTTTATAATGTTTTAAAAAGTACTAGAGCAATTCCTGGTGCTAATTGGTGTAATAAAGGTGGAATCCGAAAAACCCATTTTTAAATAGAGTAGGAAAATCAAATTACACACGTCATGGAAGATAATTCATATGCACAGAGTACCAATGAGACAACCAAATTTAACCAAGCTATCTTTTATACAAGAAATAGATTAGGTAATGGAATTAACTTACTAATTAGTAACCCTTTTAAGGAAGGAGATTACAATTCAATATTCAAACAACAAGCTCCGTCATATGAATTACCCATAAGCTGGAGAGAGAATCAACATGGTACAAACATTTGTAGCATTAGTGATATGACAGCAGAATTGTCAGCTTTTTACGAGGTTGATAAAAGCATTGGGAAAAATGGCGGTGCTTTTCGGGATTATATAAGTGCTCAAATTGGTTTAGACATACATAAGTCTAATAAGTATTTGATGCATAGGTATCAAATCATTCATAAGACTCCTTATGTGGCCCTGGATTCATATTCTATAGATGATTTAGAACCACAATTTATAGAGGATTGTAATAACTTAACAAAAGACACGGCGCATTACTTTTTTCATAGATGGGGCACTCATTATACAAAGGTGATCTATAAAGAGGCTTCATTTTTTCTTTGGAGTAAATTTTCCTCACAGAATTCTGAAATGTCCGCAAGTTTGAAAGCAGAGATAAAAAAAGGAATAGAAAATGGGGTTTTTACTTCCATGACTTCGGGATCGGTGGCAGCCAAAATTAGAACAATGTTAAATGAGGTAGAAATTCAATTCACTATAGAAACTCATTGCAACAAAGAATGCCCTATAAATTATAATGACATGCTTAAGCTTCTTGGGGAAGAAGGTTCTTATGGAGAAGCAAAACAAAAACAGTTTGATCAATGGTTACATGAACTACGCGATCATGCAGTTGAGAATTATTATGATTTCATGCCTTTATATGATCTCCCACATTTCGACAAAGCTCAAAGAGAACATTTACAGCGCATTTACAATTACTACCTAAGTATGCAATGGCGCCTTGTAGAAATCACAAGTGGTCCAACTACAGGCGCTGTAAATGCCAAAATTATGTTACATGGACCAGAGGGTGAGCAAAAATCTCATCAATTGAAGCAAAAAGGGTATGTTTATCTAACAGCGGTTCAAGATGGACTTAAATTGATAGTAAACCATAGCCATTCAAGAGAAAATGATTATTGGAGCAAGGCAATAGCGGCACAAAATGCTACTTCTTCGGGATTCTTTTTCTTTGCCACTTCTCAATGGTCTGATAAAGAGATGAGGCCCGACCTTACCTGGATGGGAGGTTTGCTTGAAAGTACAGCATACATAGATTCTTGGTCAAGAAGCAAAGGCTCCTATTTCAGATATGTTATGGCGGGAAAAGAAGGTAAATTGGGTCAAGATCGTTTCACAAAAGACGGAAAACATAAAAGAATCCTTGTTCTGGAGGCTAGATTAGGCCTTAATAGCAATAATCAATTTGTTCTATTTCCAATAAACAAACGTTATATATCATAAATTGATAAGAAGGAGATATGTATAACTAAGGCATAATTTGCCTGAATAAAAAAACTAAAACTTGAACCAAAAGCGTTGACAAAAATATAGGGGTCAATTTTTTCTTGAAAATCATCTCAAGTAAGTACAGTTTTTGGAAGCCATGAGATTATGGTATGGCTTGTTTTTATATGAACTGCTTGGGCTGATTCATTTATAAAGTTAACATAGAGTAGAAAAGATAGCTGTTTCATATCGATTTGTTGAAGCTCGGTTTACAGTCAATTTGATTAGCGCTTATATTGAAATTTGCAATACAGGTATTATTTTTTGTATCTTGTTTGTGGCACTACCCAAAACATTTTCAAGTATTTACACAAATCGAGTAATTATGTCGAGTACTATAAAATACCGTACCTGTCACCTTTGTGAAGCGATGTGCGGTTTGGAGATCAAGATTAAAGACAATCAAGTAATTTCTATAGAAGGGCATAAAGAAGATATTTATAGCAAGGGGCATATATGTCCGAAAGGGGTCGCACTCAAAGACTTACACAATGATCCTAATCGATTAAAACAACCAGTAAAAAAAACTCCTGATGGCTGGCAAACCATATCTTGGGAAGAAGCTTTTGATACGGTAGAACGGGAGTTTAAAAAAATTCGTAAAAAGTACGGTAACAATGCCATAGGAACGTATACAGGCAACCCTACTGTACATAACACGGGGACTGCCATAACGTTGTATGATACAATAAATGCATTAAACACCAAAAATCGTTATGCATCGCATAGTTTAGACTCTGTGCCTGTATTTTTGGTCAATCAAATGATGTTTGGCCACGCCATGATGGCTCCAATCCCCGATATTGATCGTCTGGATTATATGCTTATCATAGGTGCAAATCCGCTCGCATCAAATGGAAGCTTCATGTCTACTCCAGATATTAAAGGAAAAATCAAAAATATTCAACAAAAAGGAGGAAAAGTAGTGGTGATTGACCCACGTAAAACCGAAACAGCGGATAAAGCAAGTGAACACTACTTTATTCATCCCGAAAAAGATGTGTTGTTACTGTTGTCAATTATAAATGAACTAGTTAAACGTAATGCCGTTGCTACATCCAAAGCACTTTCTCTTTCAGACCATTTTGAGGAACTAAAGGTAATGGTAAGACCTTATACCATAAGAAAAGTGGCACCGATTACCGGAATGAGCGAAAAACAAATAGCTCACATTGTAGATGATCTAACAAAGCACCCGCATAGTATAGTATATGGAAGACTTGGGGTAAATACTCAGTCATATGGTACCTTATGCCAATGGCTTATTACGAGTATCAATATTTTGCTTGGGCAATTGGATGAAAAAGGAGGACTGATGTTTACCTTGCCGGCAATAGATTATGTAACCTTAATGGCCCATGAATCCAAAATGTTTCGATATAGCAGTAGAGTCAAGTCATACAAAGAAATTGTTGGGGAGTTCCCTACGGCTACCATACCCGATGAGATACTAACCAAAGGAAAAGATCAAATACGAGGTTTTATTACAATTGCTGGAAACCCGGCTCGATCTGCCCCCAATTCTAAACTTATGGAAGAGGCATTGGCAGATCTTGAGTTTATGCTGGCTATCGATATGTATATTAATGAAACAACTCAATATGCCGATATTATAATGCCACCAGCTGTGGGCCTTGAAACGATGCATTACTCATTTGTACTTCACATGATCGCTACACGTAATACGGCCAAGTTTAGTCCGGCACCTTTGCCTATATCCAAGGAGCAACGATATGACTGGCAAATTATGGGGGAGCTGCAGCGGCGTTTATTTAATGGAAACTTTTTACAACGTATAAAAAGTAGCTTAATGTCCCGCATACATCCTAAGACAAAATTGGACCTCGCATTGAAAACAGGGCCTTACGGTATCTGGGGAGGTCGTTTTTTACGGAAAAATGGGTTGAGCTTAAAACGTTTAGAAAAAAACAAGGAAGGCGTAGAGTTATCTCCTTTAACTCCAGTGTTACCCAGGCGCCTGTTTACAAAAAATAAACGGATAGAACTTATGCCCAAACTTTTTGTAAGAGAAATGCAAAAGGTTCAAGAATTATTAGCACCTCAAACGGATAACGTTTATCCTCTAAAATTAATAGGAAGAAGACACTTACGCAGTAATAACTCTTGGATGCATAATTTACCTGTTTTAGAAGGAGGTTCTCGAAGATGTACTATGATGATTCATCAAGAGGATGCTTTAGCTTGTGATATTCAATCCAAAGAAACGGTCGAGGTATACTCAGAGTTTGGCTCAATTCTTATTGAAGCCGAGATCACTAAAGATATTATTCCAGGTACGATTAGCATTCCACATGGGTGGGGGCATTACGGTGAGGGGCTCGAAATGGAAAGGGCACAAAGCAATGCGGGAGCAAATATTAATCAGTTAATGAACCATGACCGATTAGATCCATTGTCTTATAATATGGCATTTAATGGTCATCCGGTGGCGATCAGAAAAGTTGGAATCTCTTAATAATAGCGCATTTTTTTTTAATTGGAAATCGTAAATTTTAATAACCAATAAATATAAGTCATGAAATATGTAAAATACCTGTTAGGTTTTATTGTATTGTTAATTCTAATTTTTTTTGGAAGTGGATTGTTAACTCCGTCTGTTTATTATGAAAGTGAAATAATTGTAAATAAATCTGCTAAAGAATCATGGGCGGTTATGTCTGATGAGTCTAAATTACCACAATGGATAAAAGGGTTTAAGAAAACAGAACTAATTAGTGGAACCAAAAATTCTGTAGGAGCGGTTTCTAAAATTTATATTGATGATAATGGTCAGGAAATGACCATGCAAGAAACGATAAAAGAAATTAAACCTAATGCCCTTATGTCAATGAAGTTTACAATGGATTTTATGGATATGGATTATGAAATGCATATGAAAGAAAACAATGGAAAAACAACGATCAATTCTAAATCAACGACAGTGGGAAACGGATTGTTTGCAAAATCAATAGTATCATTTATGCGGGGTTCTATGAAATCTCAAGAGGATGAAAATTTACAAAGTTTAAAGAAAGTAATTGAAGAAAATACAACCGATTATTTCCAAAATCCAAAAACGGTTGGAACCGAAGAGGAAAAAAACTAAAAATAATATCAGAGTAAAGCAAATAAAACCCCAAAGATTTCAAATCTTTAGGGTTTTTTTGTTTCTAATATTTACAATGGAATATTACCATGTTTACGATCTGGGTGTTCGGCCTTTTTGTTTTCAAGCATGCTGAATCCTTTGATGAGTTTGCGCCTTGTGTTTTTTGGTAGAATTACTTCGTCTATAAATCCACGTTGCGCGGCTCTGTAGGGGTTTGCAAATTTATCTGCATATTCTGCTTCTTTTTCGGCGAGTTTGGCCGCAGGATCATCTGCAGCTTGTATCTCTCGTCTAAAGATAATTTCACTAGCTCCTTTGGCTCCCATCACAGCAATTTCTGCGGTTGGCCAGGCATAATTAAGATCGGCACCAATATGTTTGGAATTCATTACATCATAAGCGCCTCCATATGCTTTTCTAGTGATAACCGTTACTTTTGGGACTGTAGCTTCGCTAAGTGCATATAGTAATTTGGCCCCGTGAATAATAATTCCGTTCCATTCCTGATCTGTACCTGGTAAGAATCCGGGAACATCTACTAATACCAAAAGAGGAATGTTGAAGCAGTCACAAAAACGAGTAAAGCGAGCTGCTTTTTTCGAACTATTCACATCCAGTACTCCAGCTAAAAACATAGGTTGATTGGCTACAATTCCAATACTTCTTCCGCCTAGACGGGCAAAACCAACAATGATATTCTCGGCATAGTCCTTATGAATTTCATAAAAAGAGTCTTCATCAATAATTCCGCTAATTACCTCATGCATGTCGTAAGGTTTATTTGGATTATCCGGAACAATATCTGAAAGCGTATCGCGCACTTCATCTTCCAAAGTGAATGGTATTTTTTTTGTGGTTTCTTTATTGCTTTGTGGAAGATAACTAAGTAATTTTTTTACATCTTCGAGGCACTCGATATCGTTCCCTGCAGTGACATGAGCAACACCCGATTTTGTGGAGTGCGTACTGGCTCCTCCAAGCTCTTCAGAAGTTACCTCTTCATTGGTTACTGTTTTTACAACATTGGGGCCAGTTACAAACATATAACTGGTATCCTCAACCATCAAGGTAAAATCGGTCATAGCAGGAGAATATACCGCACCCCCGGCACAAGGGCCCATTATTGCCGAAATTTGTGGAATTACTCCAGATGCCTGAACGTTTCTGTGAAAAATATCGGCATATCCACCAAGAGATCGCACTCCTTCTTGTATACGTGCACCACCAGAGTCGTTGAGACCAATAATAGGAGCTCCCATTTTTACAGCCATATCCATGACTTTACAGATTTTTTCGGCATGCGTTTCTGATAGTGCTCCTCCAAAAACAGTAAAATCCTGGGCAAAAACATACACCAATCGACCATTTACGGTCCCATACCCAGTAACGACACCATCACCATGATAGATTTCTTTTTCCATTCCAAAATCGGTGGTACGATGTGTAACCAAAATTCCGATTTCTTCAAAAGAACCTTCATCAAGTAGATATTCTACACGTTCACGAGCGGTTAGTTTTTTCTTTGCATGTTGTTTTTCGATACGTTGTTCACCACCACCTAATTTGGCCTGGGCAACTTTTTCTTGTAGTGTTTTAATCTTGGCATCCATAATCTAATGTGTTGATATACGTAACGTTTGTTGATCTTTTAAATATTGTTTCATAGCGACAATAGCCGCAATTTTGGCTTCTTTAGCAGTATTTGCGTGTATTTTTTCTGCAGAATAGTATTTCTTTACAAAATGTGTGTCAAAATTACCAGAAGTAAAGGCTTCATGCTCACATACAAACTTACCAAATGGAAGTGTAGTTTGCACGCCTTCAACTTTATATTCACTAATTGCTTTAATCATAAGTTGAATAGCCTCTTCTCTTGTATTGCCATAGGTGATCAACTTGGCAAGCATGGGATCATAATAGATAGGAATATCCATACCTTCTTCAAAGCCATTGTCTACACGAATTCCATCACCTTCTGGGATTTTATATACATCCAAATGACCTACGCTGGGTAAAAAATCATTTAAAGGGTCTTCGGCATAAACACGTAACTCCAAAGCATGCCCGTTAATAGTTAAATCCTCTTGCGAAACAGGCAATTTTTCACCTCGGGCAACTTTAATTTGTAGTTCTACCAAATCGATCCCAGTAATTAGTTCGGTTACTGGGTGCTCTACTTGCAATCGAGTGTTCATTTCGAGAAAGTAGAAGTTGTGGTTCTCGTCAAGAAGAAATTCTACGGTTCCTGCACCCAAATAATCACAAGCTTTTGCCACTTTTACGGCTGCTTCCCCCATTTTAGCGCGTAGCTCTGGAGTAAGTACTGCCGAAGGCGCTTCTTCAACTACCTTTTGGTGTCGTCGCTGTACACTACACTCACGCTCAAAGAGGTGAATTACATTACCATGACTATCTGCCATTACCTGAATCTCTATGTGACGAGGAGAGGCCACATATTTTTCGATAAATACAGATCCATCTCCAAAGGCAGATGTGGCTTCGCTAATCGCACGTTGCATTTGAGACTCTAGATCTTCTTCTTTTTCTACGACACGCATTCCTTTTCCACCCCCACCAGCAGAGGCTTTGATTAAAATCGGAAAGCCAATATCTTTTGCAATAGCTTTGGCTTTATCGGTGTTGGTGATTGCCTCATCTATACCGGGTACCATTGGTATATCATAAGCTTTTACAGCATCTTTGGCAGCTAGTTTACTACCCATTACCTGTATCGCCTTTGATTTTGGACCTATAAAGATGAGGTTATTCTTTTCTACTTCTTCAGCAAAATCTGCATTTTCACTTAAAAAACCATATCCAGGATGAATGGCATCTACATTTAAGTCTTTAGCAACTTCTATGATTTTTGAACCTAATAAATAGGATTGGTTCGAGGGAGCTTCACCAATGCAAACTGCTTCATCTGCAAATTTTACATGGGGTGCATTTCGATCTATTGTAGAATACACCGCTACGGTTTTAATCCCCATTTTTTTTGCGGTTTTCATCACTCGTATGGCAATTTCTCCGCGATTGGCAACTAATATTTTTTTCATATTAAATGATATCAGGATAGATATTTCTATTGATTGTAAACCTTAAGGGTTTTGAAAACCCTTGGGGTCTTTTATATCTTTTAACTATTCAAATTCTACTAATAATTGACCTTTATCAACTGCATTTCCTTTGGTTACAGAAACAGTTTTGATGACACCATCTCTAGGTGATAGGATAACATTTTCCATTTTCATGGCTTCAAGAATCAGCAACGGATCGTCTTCTTTTACTTCTTGTCCAGATTCGACATGAATGTCCAAAAGTAACCCTGGCATGGGAGCTTTGATAGCATTAACCTGTTTTGAAGATCCAAGTGAAAATCCCATTTCGGCAATTTGCTTGTCCAGAGCATCGGCAATAGTAACCGTATACTGTGTGTTGTTAACCTTGACGGTATATTGCTTGTTATTAAAATCAGATTCTAAAACCTCGGCGTGGTAAGATGTGTGATCATTGATAACGTGATATTCTGTTTTTGATGTAGATAATGTATCAACTTTGGAAACACCTTCAGAAGCAAGATCAAACTCAAAGGCTTTGTTTACTTTAACCTTATATGTGTCACTCATAATAGCAATTTATTTACTTTATAAAAATGTGGGTTAAAGAGAATAATTTCTTGCGGTAAATGCAAATTAATTATGAGTTCATTGACAATTTTACAATAATCCTCTTCGGTTTGGATTGAAAAATAAGCTTTTAAGTGTGGTTTTTCTTGTTTTGGATAATTGCCCTATAATTTTTAAAAATATTATCCCGGTAATGTAAGCATCTCCTGATGCTGTATGTCGATCATGTTTTTTGATGTTGAATATAGTACATAGCTCATCTAATGAATAGAGTTTGTCCTTATTCACACATAGATCGGTTTTTTTGAATAATATTCCTGTATCCAATACTTTGTTTTTTAGCTTGGGTAACTTTTGTCTGGCTAAACATGCGTTGATCATTTGTATATCAAAAGCAGCATGATGAGCCACAAGAATAGCATCTTTGATATGATCCAGGAACAGCGTTAAAGCTTCGTGTTCTTGAAATTTCAAGATGTTCCCTTCATTTAGGATTCCATGTATTTTAACCGTTTCCCAATTAAATGTGTCTTGTTTTAAATATAATTCAAGACTATCGGCCACATCCATAGTATTTCCTGTAACCGAAATCGTGCCTATCGATAAAATTCGATCATTTTTTATATTAAGCCCCGTAGTTTCGGTATCCAAAATCACAAAACGGGCGTTGGTTAAATCATATTTCTTTTTATCCTTAAAATGATTTTGATAGTCTTTCCAAAAATTGGGATAATTCTTATTTCCTTGCCATACAAACATGCTACAACATTTGAGAAAGATTAAAACGTACACGAATTAACTCTTGTACGTCTTTTATAGGTTTAAAACATCCTTTAAGCTTTAGTCGATCTGCTTTTGAAAGTGATTTTAGTTCTATAAACCTACCTGAGTTGTTATGAAGCATACCTTGTAAGGTCCTGAAACGAAGTAATATTTTGAAGGCATTGCTACATGATAAAAACAAATCTTTGTTTTGAGGTTCTATCTCTGCCAATTTTTCATATCGCAGAACAGTATTGTTATAATCTTTTAGGTTATGAGATAGTACTAGCAAACGAGCAGCATCAACCAAGGGCATAATTGCCCGGGCTTTTATATCAAACTGATCCTTGTGTTCGCCGCTGTGTTCAACCAAAAATTGACGAAAAAAACTAAGTGGAGGAGGGTTCTTTAAGGCATTTAACCCTAAAAAATTGAGAAAAATCTCATAAGAATCAATAGCATCAAAAATGCTGTTAGACATATCATTGATAAGGCTTTTGTTACCATATTCCAAATCATAATCAAAGAAAATGGTACACAACATAATTTTATCTTGGTCAGGCTTAGTTATCCAATCGTTAAACTGTTGTTTCCATTCTTTTAAAGATAAACACCATTTAGGATTGCTGGCCATCATCTTTGCAGGGCAATATTCGAAACCTATAGTGTTAAGTTTCTGGGTAATTTTGTCTGAAAGGGAAAGAAAGTAATTTTTGGTTTGTACATGAGCTTCTTTTGGGACATCCTCAAATACTAATGCATTGTCTTGATCGGTAAGTAATAATTGCTCTTTTCTACCTTGACTACCTAAGGATAACCAACCAAATGATGTTGGAGGAGGAGTAGTCATTTCATTTATAGACAAGGTTATTACTTTTTGGGTAATACTACTGTTGATTGAAGATATAATCTTCGATATAAAAAAAACAGGTATATTTTGTTCTATATATCCTTTTAACAATTGCTGCGCCTTTGTTCGTATATATTTTAAATCTTTAGAATTTTTGGCTCGCTTAATTTCTTTTATAAGAACAGAAGGGTTGTTGCCATGTATTACCAGAATATCATGTTCTGATAATATCCCAATAAGTTTGGAATTTGAGGTGCCGTCTTTGGTAATACACAAATGAGATATTTTGTGTTGTAGCATAGCAATTTGTGCTTCGGCTACTGTAATATTCCTAGGGTAAGTAATTACAGGAGAGGACATAATCTTTTTTACTGTATCTCCAATAGAAAACTGGCCCGTTGCTATTTTGGTACGTAAGTCTTTATCGGTTATGATACCCAAAGGTTTTTCGTTTTCGGTTATAATTATTGATCCAACACGTTCTGAACTCATAATTTTTGCGGCTAGTTTTATAGTAGTATTTGGTAAACAAGTAATTGGATTTTTAGAATATTGTGCAGATTGAACCTCGGTAAAGTTAGATTCTCTTTTTTGCAGACTTTCTACCTGTGCGAACAGTGAATCCTTATTTTCATTTGAATAAGGGTTTCGAATATTGGTAACAAAACTTGCCAATAAATATTTGTTGGCTCGAGCATTGGTGTTAATTATTTTTTCTAATAATTCTGAAGAAATACTATACAAGATACTTTCTTCAATTGCTTTGGCACTTAAAATGTAATGACCTTTTCTTATCAAGGCTCGCAAACCAAAAAGATCCCCTTCATCACATTCATCGACCAAAGTTTGATCTTCTTCTCTGAAAATACCAACAGCCCCATCTTTTACTACATAAAAATGATCATGGATTTTCTCTTTGGTTTTAAATACATGTTGATCTTTCTGAAGATAAATTACCTTTACATTTCTTGATATCGTGTAGAGTTCTTCTTCTGAAAGTACATGAAAAGGAGGGAAGTTTTTTAGAAAATCAAAAATTCTTTCGGCAATGGTATTTTTCATGATATGAATTTATATAAATATGATGTGTTTTTGTATGAGAATTATCAGGTTTGTATTTTATTCACATATATTTACTACTATAAATAGTAGTTTATAATGTCATTTTTGGAAGGTTTTGTAATTGGATTGGGCATGATCATCTTTATTGGCCCAGTATTTTTCTTGTTACTTAATAGTAGTTTTCAATGGGGAGCTAAAGCCGGCGTAGCTGTGGCATTAGGAATTATTGTTAGCGATATAGTTTGTGTAGCTTTGTGTTACTATGGACTTTCCTCTTTTATAAATGTTGAAGGCAATAGGTTTTGGATTGGGATTGTTGGTGGATTAATATTATTTATTTTGGGAATGAATTATCTTCTTAAGAAGGCTAGCATCGAAACCGATACTTCTTTAAATATCAAGGGGATACAAACATTTTTTATCAAGGGGTTTAGTGTTAATTTTTTTAATCCGTTTGTCTTTGCAGTTTGGATAAGTATTGTTCAATATGGGAAATCAAAATATTATGATCAGGAATTGCTTTTGGTCTTTTTGACTGCTGTATTATCGGGTATTTTCACAACCGATTTGTTCAAGGTTTTTTTGTCTAAAAAACTAAAGAAATTTATATCCTTAAAACGACTTACTATCTTTTTTAGGATAGCCGGGATTATATTGATTTTGTTTTCTTTCAGATTGGTGTATTTGGTGTGGTAGAATTGACCAATTATGTTTTCCATATATTTGAGTATAACAACTTTTAATACTAATCAATATGGAATTCAATTTTTTGATTACAGCACTTGCCGCATTAATCCCTATGATTTTAGGATTTATTTGGTACAAACCCAGGGTTTTTGGGACCGCATGGATGAATGCGTGTGGATTTACTGAAGAAGATCTTAAAGGAGGTAATATGGCATTGATTTTTATTTTAAGCTATATTTTTAGCTTTTTTATGGCCGCTATGCTTACCGGAATGGTAATTCATCAGTATGGATTTTTCTCTAGTATTATGGCAGATCCAGCGTGGAATGAAGCTGGTTCTGAAACATACCAGTTCTCTCAAAAATACATGGAAATTTATGGGCAAAACCATAGAAGTTTTGGACACGGCGTATTGCATGGAGCTATCGTAGGATTGTTTTTTGTATTACCAGTATTAGGTACCAATGCAATGTTCGAGAGAAAGGGATTTAAATATATCGCTGTTAATGTTGGATACTGGACCGTTTGTCTTGCATTAATGGGCGGAGTGATTTGCCACTTTGCATAATTATATTGAAAAAACAAAAAAGGGACGAATTTATTCGCCCCTTTTTTGTTATGATTTGTTCCCCAATGCTCTATTAAAAAGTTTTTTGAGAAGGGGAGATGCTTCATTCATTTCACGTTCTCTCTCTTTTGCCATTAAGTATCCATTTTTATTATAATATAGTTCGTAGCTAAAAACAAAACGCTTAGCATCATTTCCAATACCCAAGGTTCCAAACCTTAAATCATTAAGGAAAACTTTATTTCCTGATCTTTCTATCGTATACCAACCTTCAGTAAGTTTAATTAGTCTTGAAATTAGAGGGTCTTTTTTCATATTTCCTAATAAGTGATGATTTTTAGGAAATTCAGAGAAATCAATACAATCATCATTATCCAGCAGCGAATAATATCCAATAAGAAATGAATCATTAGTCTCAATATTGGCTGTCCATAAAATACTGTTTAATGGAGTCGGACGAGTTTGAATCTCATTGTATTGAATGTGTTGGTTTTCCAGGTTATTAGAGAAATTTGCTAGAGCACTTTGTTGTAATACTAATGTGATAAGTAAATACGAACTACTTATACATAAGCCGAGGGTATTGTATTTTCGCCTTTTTGGATGAGTTCTTTTGTAAAACATGGCCAGAATTACAAAAATTAAAAACGGAACTGTATACAAGGGGTCGGCAACAAAAATATTGTTAATAGCCACTTTATAATCCAAAGGCCAGAACAATTGGGTTCCCCAAGTAGTAAAAGCGTCCAAAATAGGATGAGTAAATAACCCTAAAAACATGAGTCTTGTCCAATCTTTCCAATCGGCTTCTTTGTTTTTATAAATTTTTGCTATCAGCCATCCAAATATGGGAGCAGCCAAAATGCTAAACAAAATAGAATGCGAAAAACCGCGATGTAGCTCATTGGCCGTTACATTATCAACAAAAAGCTTTGATAATACATCCAGATCCGGAATCGTTCCTGCAATTGCACCCCAAAGCATAGCTTTGTTGCCAACTTTTTTTCCTAAAGTTGCTTCTCCTACGGCCGCGCCTAGTACGATTTGGGTTAACGAATCCATAAAATTATTCTAATCAAACTGAAGCTTAAAGGGGTTTCTAATCTCATATTCGTTGGGCGAAATTAATTCAACCAAAGGTTTTAAGAGCGCATTCGAAATAGAGTTTCCATGTCTTGCATATAATTTCATTTCGACTGGTTTGGCCCCAACACAACTTTTTATGATTTCCGCTGTCCTTCCAAGTCTAAGTTCTTTTGCTCTTTTTTCAATAGCCAGATCTACATAATCGTATAACATTCTCTGATAAACATCATATTCTTTGTTGTAGGCATAATCGATTCCAATATGATTTGCGTCTACAGCATTGCCAAGTATAAATGAAGTCGTGAATCCAACCAATTTTTCATCAAGAAAATACCCTTTGAAAACAAAAGAATCTCCAAGAGTTTGTTTTAAGTGTGTAAAAGTATACGAATTAAGTTTGCCAATTTTGAAATCAGCTTTATCAATTACAGAAAGATATAATCTGTCAATATCATCTTTAAAATTAGTAATATCGGAAGCTTCAAAGTATTTCACGATGATTTTTTCAGATTTTTTAAAGACTTTTTTTGCTCTTGTTCTAAACTTTGTTCGCATGCTGGCCAAGTAATCATCAAAACTGGTCCAGCTTTGATGTATCTGAAGTACCATGTTTACATCGATCCTGAATTCTCTAAAATCGTGATCTTTAATATAGTCACTACTGTTAAAAGATTCTGGCCAAAACTCTTTTAACAAAATAAACGAAGGTTTTTCTGGGTTTTCAGATTTTCTTATTTCTTTTAAGGCATTCGATAAACTCTCAAAAGCTTCCTTGGCAGCTATTTTGGTCGAGTCGTAAATAAAACCATGCTCTCCGCACGAAAATAAATTACCGCATACCAAAACACGTATCTCAATATTTTTAAACAACGTATTTCGTATGGTTTCGTTTATTTTACAGGGAAATTCCTGAAGTTTCAATTGTTCAGGATTAAATTTTATTAATTGTGCAGCAGCAAGGGCCACGGGTATATTTTTGTCATAAAATATAATGTATCTAAACTTAATACTTTCAAAAAGTGTATTCTCAAGAGTTTTTAAATATTTCAGTGACAAAAAAACATTGTTATCAGAATTTACTGAATTCCAATCCTTGATGGGTATATCTTTGATATGAGAATAATAATCATATCGAAGCGCTTTGGCTTTACATCTATTTTTTATTTTTTCTAACATGTATCCCTTTCAGACGTTTACGTAGTATATGTGTCGCCTGTTTTTTTTCAAAGTTACATTTATTTTGACTCTAATCTCTTAACAACTTTTAAAAATATTAGCTTTTCAATTTTTTGATTTTAGATCAAAACGTACTCATTGCACCGGTAAATAAGTGAATTAAGTGTCATTTAATCGTTAAAATTAAATTTTTAAACGAAAACTATTTAATAAAGTTTAGTTTTGTTATGGAAAATTGAAATAAGTTTATTTTCTTTAGAGTGTAATTGGAAAAATTTATGGGAAAATCTGTGAATTGTGTCTTATTAATCGATGATGATAAGGCTACAAATTTTTTTAACGAACGGGTTGTTACCAAACACGAAAACTTTCATAAGGTAAATACTGTACAAAGTGGCATTGCTGCTTTGGAATATCTGAATGCAGTAGAAAATAATCAAGCCATAAAGCCAGACCTAATTTTTTTGGATATTAATATGCCGGCAATGAATGGATGGGAGTTTTTGATTGAATTTTCTAAACTCGACCAGAAATTAACTACTGGAATTAAAGTGATTCTTCTCTCTACTTCATCCAATCCAGATGATGTAAGAGAATCAGCAAAAAATCATTCTGTCGACGATTTTATAAATAAACCTTTGTCGCTAGATTTATTGGATAGTGTATTAAAAAATCATTTCTGATATGGGGAAATTAAAACATTTTCTTTTAATAGATGATAGTAAGGCGACCAACTTTTTCAACAAAACCATTATTCAAAAAGTGGATTGTGTAGAAGAAGTTAGTGTAGCAGAAAACGGTAAAGAAGCATTGGATCGTTTACAATCCGGAATTGTACCCGAAATTATTTTTTTGGATATTAACATGCCGGTAATGAATGGGTGGGAGTTTCTTTCTGAATTTCAAAAATTTGACAATGCATATCACAATTCAATAATTGTTTTGATGTTGGGAGCGCAACTTAATGATGAAGAACAACGTCTGGCAAAAAGCATTCCCGAAATTAAAGCGTATAGTGACAAAATGCTAACCAAACGAATGGTATGCGATATTATTGATAAACATTTTGACGGAATAAATCCGGAAGCATGTGTACAAGAAAATAAACTTGTGTCTTAATCACTTTGATAATTCTCTACAAAAATATTTGTAAATTACATTTGCATTAACGTATCTTAATGTTTTAGTTTTACCCCTATATGGAGATTTTCCATTAAAAAAAGTAAACAAATCAAAACATCTATTACACACACACTTCGTCTTGTTCATAAAAGGTATAAAATTTATTATACCTTAATCTTTATATTTTGCTTTGGTTTCAACACCTTTTCTCAATCCCGAGCTACTATATCCGGGAATGTCTCCGATCAATTTGGTAATTTACCTGGAGCACGAATCAGTATTGAAGGAACTGATCTAAGTGCAACAACAGATGTGAACGGTAATTACTCTTTTGACGTTGATGAAGGAGAATACGTTCTACAGGCGGCATTTATAATGTACACGCCAGTTTCAAAAACTGCGATTGTTAAGGTAGGAGATACAATACAATTGGATTTTGTTTTGGAAACCGGTTTTTCTATGGATCAACCTGTTTCTTTGGGATCTAGAGCAAAACCCACATCATTGCTCAAAAATACGTCGGCTGTAGATATTGTTTCTCCCCAGCAATTGACCAATTCTTCTCAAATTGAATTAAGTCATATATTACATTATCTAATACCTTCATTTCATTCGACAAATCAAACTATTGCAGATGGAACAGATCATATCGATCCTGCCACACTTCGAGGATTAGGGCCTGATCAGGTTTTGGTACTGGTAAATGGTAAAAGAAGACACAGCAGTTCTTTATTAAATGTAAACGGGACAATAGGCAGAGGATCTGTGGGTACAGATTTTAATGCAATTCCAATTGCGGCTATTGAAAGAATAGAGGTGTTACGTGACGGGGCTACTTCTCAGTATGGTTCTGATGCTATTGCAGGAGTTATTAATATAATTCTGAAAAAACAGACCGAAGTAATTCAGGTAGATAATCGAGCCGGAATTACAACCGAAGGTGATGGATTTAGTTTATACTCTTCGGCAAATTTTGGACTAAAAATTGGAAGAGAAGGATATATTAATGTTACCGCCGAATACAGAGATAGAGAAGAGATTAATAGAGCCGGAGATTATACAGGTAGCGTATATACCGATGATCAAGCTCTGGATCAGACCTTAATACAACAGAATAATTTTTTTGCACAAACGGGATACTCCGATAGAAGAGTGATGGAAATAGGAAGTGCAAAGACTCAAAATCTGGCACTTACTTTTAATGGTGAAATGAAAATGTCAGAATATGCAACATTCTATATGCAAGGAGGGCGTAATTATAGAGAAGGTAATTCAAAAGGGTTTTATCGTTTTCCTAAAGACGAGGATCGCGTGGTGCAAGAGCTTTTTCCTAATGGTTTTTCACCAGAGATATTAACCGATATTCAGGATGATGCAATAGCAATCGGGGTAAAAGGGATTAAAAATAATTGGGATGTTGATTTTAGTCACTCGATTGGTATTAATAGGCTGGATTATACAGTAAATAACTCAAATAATGCTTCTCTGGGTAGTGCTTCTCCAAGAACATTCTATGCCGGAGGGTTTATTTATAAACAAAATACGACCAACCTGGATCTTTCAAGAACGTTTGATTGGCTCAATGGGGTAAACATTGCTTTTGGAGCCGAACTTCGGGTTGAAAACTATCAAATTATTGCAGGCGAGGAGGCATCTTACATTGATGGGGGAAGTACATTTACCAACGATCAAGGGGTAGAATTACCTCGCACACCGGGTGCACAGGTATTCCCTGGTTTCCAACCAGAAAGTGAATTAAATCGTTTTAGAACCAATAGTTCAGGATATCTTGATATAGAGGCAAATCTTTCAGATCAGTTATTGATTAGAGGAGCAATTAGATATGAAGATTATAACGATTTTGGAGGGCAAACCATAGGAAAGTTATCAGGGAGGTATAGAATCAATGACGATTTAAGTTTAAGAGCAGGGTTCTCGACCGGATTTAGAGCACCATCACTACATCAGGTGTTTTTTCAAAATATAAGCACACAATTTGTTAACGGAGAAAGTTTGCAAGTCGGAACCTTTAATAATGAAAGCGCAATAGTAACCGAGGCTTTTCAAATAGGAAAATTAAAACCAGAGTTATCTACCCATTTTAGTGCTGGGTTTAGCGGTAAGTTTAATGATAATTTTACTTTTACCTTTGATTATTATCAAATCGATATTGAAGATAGAATAGTACTTTCAGGAAGATTTGCAGAAGGATATGAAACTATACTGGAACCCTTTAATGTAGGTGCTGCACAATTTTTTACGAACGCTATAGATTCTAAAACAACTGGAGCAGATTTGGTGATGTTTTTTAAAGCGCCAATTAATAGAGGAGAGTTTAATGCGTCTCTTGGGGCCAACATTACAAATACCGAAGTAAAAGGACCTATAAAAGTTTCTGCTGCCCTAGAAGGACAGGAAGAAGTGCTTTTTAATAGAGAGGAAATTGCTCGTGTAGAAAATGGGCAACCCAATTACAAGTTAAATTCTTTATTGTCCTATGACATTAACAAATTTAGATTTCAAATGGTAAATACCCTTTTTGGAGAAGTTAAGTTCATTCATCCCATGGATGGAGACCAAACAAACTGGGTACTAAATGAATTTACTGGAAACGTGGAAACAAGAGACCAGACATTTTCTCCAAGGTTAGTAACAGATACGGCCATCTCATATCAGTTTAATGATTATCTAAAATGTACAATAGGAGGAAATAACATTTTTAATGTATTTCCAGACAAACATAAACATTCGGCAAATACTGAAGATGGAAACTTCATCTACAGTAGAAGAGTTCAGCAATTTGGGCTTAATGGATCTAATTATTATGTAAGGGTATTACTTAGATTATGATGAATACTTACAGAAAAATATTCGCTATAAAAAATAATCTAATACTAATTATTAGCCTTGTAATAGCTTCTCTTTTTTCTTTAAAATGCTATGGTCAGGACACCAGTAATGAACAGGTAAAAAGACTTCAACGGGCAATTTTTGTTTTTAATTTTGCTCAACAGGTTGGAGGGTGGCCAGATTTTGAAACTCAGGAAAGCTTCAAAATTGGTGTTTTGGGGCCAGATAGAACGGTGTTGGATCTGCAAGCAATGGCACTTAAACGTAAAATTTACAATAAACCTGTAGAGATAGTGCGTTTTCATAGGGTAAAAGAAGTAAAAGATGTTCAGCTACTTTATGTAAATCATAAGTTTAACTATGGGATTCACTATATCCTTGGTAAAATTTCTGGAAAAAATATCCTCTTGGTTAGTGAAGATTACAATTTTAATTCCTCGATGATTAATATGGTCAATGTAGAGGATTCCTTTGTATATGAAATTAATTCAGACCGATTAAAAAATGAGGGCTTTGTTATTGCGCCCACCTTGCCAAGACATGCAATAAGCTCTGCAGAAAAATGGAAAAGATTATACCGTAAAACAGAGAGATCATTAAACCTTGTTCAAGAAACAAACCAGGAACAAGATTCTATTATAAAAGATAGAGATAAGGAACTTCAAAATCAAAAAGACAAGATTACTAATCAACTCGAAAAAATAGGGCATCAACAAAAAGAGATTGATCATAGAGAGGAAGAAATTAGTGCTAAAAACAGAAGAATTGAAAGTCTGTACACAAAAAGTCAATTACAACAGAAAAAATTTGAAGAAAAAATATTGATAGAACAGGAACTCGAGAAAAAAATTCAAGAACAGGTAGGGTATATAAAATCTCAGGGAGAGAAGATAGAAAATAGTAATTTTGAAATAGACGAACAGAACAAGTATCTAGAGGAACAAAGAGAGAAAATTATCAAGCAAGAAGAAGTTTTGGATCAACAGGCCTCAGAGATTAGTGCTCAAAAAAAGGTGAATTTTCTTTTGATTTGTTTGGTTATGCTTTTTCTTGGGGTTGCATTTTTTGTTTATCGAGGTTATCTGAATAAGAAAAAGTTCAATAAAGAATTACAAGAAAAAAATCTTGCCATTCATGAACAATCTGTGCAGTTGGAAGCCAAGAATAAAGAGTTAGAGCAATTTGCCTATATCGCAAGTCACGACCTGCAAGAACCTTTAAACACAATTTCTAGTTTTATAGGTTTAATTTCTGAGGATTATGGTGACAGTTTTGACGATGTAGGAAAGGAAAGCCTTGCATTTATTAAAGATGCCAGTGTGCGAATGAAAAAGCTAATAGATTCATTACTTGAGTACTCGAGGTTAGGAAGAAATAAGGAGTATGTCGAAGTCGATCTTAATAAGGTTTTTGGGGAATTGAAAAAAGACTTAGGAACAATTATCGAAAAAACCGGGGCAAGGATCGACGTAGGTAAATTACCAAGAGTAAAAGGATCTGAAATTGAACTTCGTTTGGTTCTTCAAAACCTAATTAGCAACGCGATTAAATTTAGGGAACCAAATAAGGTTCCAGAAATTGAAATTTCTAGCGTAAAAGTAACAGACTTGAGTGATGATGGTTCTGATTTCTGGAAATTTTCGGTAAAAGATAACGGCATAGGTATTCCCGAAGAGCATAAAGATCGAATATTTGCTATTTTTCAAAGATTACATACACGAGAAGAATACAAGGGAACTGGTATCGGTTTGGCACATTGCAAAAAAATAGTCGAATCACATGGAGGCAAAATTTGGTTATCTTCAGAAAAAGGTAAAGGAAGTACTTTTTATTTTACAATTCCGGGATAACACAAACAAAAAACTTCTTGCCCTTTTTGTAATGCAAAGTTTTCATTAAAAAGGACTTAGGTTTTTTGGTAACCTCATTAAAAAAGAATATTTTCGCGCTTCATTATTAAGAAAACATTAACATTTGGTCCCAAAATTACTCTGTTACATTTTTTTCTTATTCTTTTCCGTTTTTGCCTTTTGTCAAAACCTGGGGCAAATTGGTAAAGCAAAACTGTTTAAATTAACCGGGGGTGTAGCGGCTAATACCGTTTTTTATGAAGGAGAGGCTAATAGAGATCCATTTACTTATTTTATAACGGGTAATGTAAACTTAAATATTAGCGGAGTATATAACATTCCTTTTTCATTTTCATATACTAATCAAAAATTCCAGAATAGCAATCCGTTTTCATTTAATAGATTAAGTATTCACCCTTCTTACAAATGGGCAACGGCACATGTTGGAGACGTGAGCATGACCTTTTCTCCTTATACTTTGAGTGGGCATCAATTTACGGGCCTGGGAGTAGATTTAACCCCTGGTAGCAAGTTTAAAATTAGTGCTATGTATGGGCGGCTGCTTAAGGAATCGGAATATGTAGAAGACGATCCGCAATCCGAACCAGCTTATAAACGAATAGGTTACGGATTAAAAACATTATATACTGAAGATAAATTTTCTATAGGGTTAACTTTTTTTAAAGCTTCTGATGATGAAAATTCACTAGAAACTCCAGTTCCATTAGAATTAGAATTACAGCCCAAAGAAAACATAGTAGCCAGTTTAGAAGGGGGGCTTAAATTTTTTGATAGAGGAGAATTACGTATTGAGGCAGCGTCTTCTGCCATTACCGAGGATATAAATGCTGCAGGAGAAGAAGCAGATCCTTTTATTCTATCATCTTTTCTCAACAACAACGTTACTACACAACATTATAAGGCTTATAATGCAAACCTTAGCTATCAGGTGGCAAAGGGTTCAATTGGAGTTGGTTATGAGTATATTGATCCCGAGTATCGCACATTTGGGGCGTATTTTTTTAATAACGATCTAGAAAATATTACTCTAAACGCTACCCAAAGTGTATTTGCAGATAAAGTAAATATCTCTTTCAATGGGGGACTTCAAAAAGATGATTTGGATAACACCAAAAGCTCTCAACTACAACGCGTAGTAAGTGCAGTAAATGTAACATATACCGCTTCAGAAAAATTTAACTTGTCAGGTGGGTATTCAAACTTTCAATCTTTCACCAATATTAAGGATCAATTTGATTTCATCAATGAAGTTTCACAAACAGATAATTTAGATACCTTAGATTTTCAGCAGATATCCCAAAACGCAAACCTAAATGCTAATTATATTCTTAAAGATTCCGAAGATAAAAAGCGAAACCTAAACGTGGCGCTATCTTTTCAGAATGCGGTGAATAAACAAGGAGGAGAGGTAGCAGAAAATGGAGACTCCAAATTTTATAACGGTACTGCGGCCTATACAATGGGATATCCTGAAAGAAGTTTAAATATTGCTACGGCAGTAAATGTAAGTTATAGTACTATTGGGGTAGATAACAGCCTCACTTTTGGCCCTACTGTATCAGTTAATAAACAGTTTTTTGAAAAGAAGTTGCGTACCACGGGTTCTGTAAGCTATAATCAAAGCAGCAGTAACGGAGAAAAACAAAGTGATGTCACCAATATTAGGTTAAGCGGTAATTATACCTTTAAAAAGAAACATAATTTTAGTCTTAATCTATTATCACAGTTACGAAGTACAACTACTGCATCCAATCAGAATTTTACGGCCACTTTTGCTTATAATTATACGTTTGATAAGTTTAAGGCACCTAAGTTTAAATGGCCCAAGAAAAAAGAAAAAGATAAAAACAAGGATAAGGACAAAGACAAAAAGAAGAAAAAGAGGTCCAAAAAAGATGAGCTGCTTAATTTTAGGTACAGAGATTCTGTGTATAATGGCACAATGTCTGAAATCAACTATAAATTGACAGCATTGCAAGATGATCCACATTTTGATCATATTCCTGAATATAAGAAGGGCGAACTTACTATGCTGCGCCAAATCGTGGCCGATCAAAAAAATATAAGTGATTATAAAGTAAAGGCAATAGATTTCTTAAAAGAACTCTATAGTTATGAAGACTATCTTGAAGGGTATCATAACATGGTATTTGATATTATTGTAGAACTACGACGCGATATGATGCGATTAGATTATGCTTTCGAAAAAGCCTTTGTTAAAGCAAAAGTAGCTGTAGATAATCACCAATTACACAAAAGGACTCCAGAAGAGCGATTACAAGCGCATAAGGAACTTCAGGAGACATATGCCCGTTTAGAAAAGAATAGCGAAATAGCGCTAGCAAGATTAATTGGTCATCGTTGGATGTTACCTATTATCTCTAAATATAAAACTATTGAAAAAATTGAAAAACCAGACGAATATTTGAGCAAGTTGATGGAGCAGGAGAAGGAGAATATATTCCGATTAAAAGATAAAGGAGAGACAGATCAGGAAATTGAATTATATTTGATTTCCCAGATCATCGATTTTTATATGAAGGAATCTGTTAAACATACAGATCCCGACAAGTTTGTATTAAAGTATATAGAAAAGAACTAACCTATGAAGAAATTTTTACTTACCCTTGTTCTTGTTGTTTGTAGTGTACAACTATCCCTGGCGCAAAGATTTCCAGTAACTGTTGTGCCACAGGTAAATCCACCGGCACCGGTAAATTTTCATAACTACGCTGATGCTACTACAATTAACAGTCCGTTGCAGGTACAACTGTTGCTTAGTGATATTTCGGTAAGTAATCTTCAGGTACGATTAAAGGTCTCTTTTGAAGGAAACGGTATTTCTTTTGAAAGTCGTGATCTTGTTGTTGGTGCGCAACCTTTATTTATCGATGGAGGGTCACCATTGACATTAAGAAACACAGACTTGGGGCCGTACTTCGAGTTTCAAAATCTTCAAGGGATTAATGCCAATTTATATGGTCAAACAATACCCGAAGGAAGTTACCAATTCTGTTTTGAAGTATTTGAGTTTGTTACGGGTAATCGCCTTTCTTCAAAAACTTGTGCTACAACGTATATCTTTAAAAATGAACCTCCAATACTTAATTTACCTCTTGATGGTATCAATATGGAACCACAGGCGGTCGATAATATTGTATTTCAGTGGACTCCGAGGCATATCAATGTAAGCAATGTAGAGTATGAACTAAGCATTGTAGAGATTTGGGATGATGGTGTGGATCCACAAACGGCTTTTTTATCTTCTCCACCTATATTTCAAACTACTACAAGAGCCAATTCATTTGTATATGGACCAGCACAACCGCAGTTGCTTAATGATAAACGTTATGCATGGCAGGTCCAGGCAAAAGCACTCCAGGGTGCAGAAGAAATAGGGCTCTTTAAAAATGAAGGTAAAAGTGAAATCTTTTGGTTCTCTAAAGTAGAACCCTGCGAAACACCATTTAATGTTTCGGCAGAGCCAAAAGGGATTTCTAAAATGAACGTGTACTGGGACGAAGATCCAACAATTTATACCGAATATACTATTGCCTATCGTGAAGCGGATAGAGAAAATGCAAGATGGTTTACCATGCGTACCAATAGTGGTTGGGCCACTGTTTGGGATTTAAAACCTGGAACTACCTATGAATATAAGGTAAAGGGAAAATGTAAATACCAATATAGCGAATACACACAACCACAAACAATAACTACAGAAACCGCACAGGACGAAACCGCAAATTATAATTGTGGAATTGTACCCGACGAGATTGCGATTACCAATAGAGAGCCAGTTGCAAATATATTAGTAGGAGACCGTATTACCGCGGGAGACTTTGTAATTACCATAACCGATATCGAGAGTGAATCTAATGGAAGAATTACAGGTGTAGGGTATGTTCGAGTGCCATATTTCGAATTGGCACGATTTGCAGTAAGATTTAATGGTATTTTAATCAATACCGACTATCAATTGGCCGAAGGTGAAATCGTAACGCTTTATGATCCTAAGTTTGGAGCGGATGCCCAAATGACTGTGGATATAGATACCAATATCGGAGAAGCTGTTACAGGTGATCAAGGAGGAACTGATGATCAGAAAGTAGACTTTGTAATTTCTAGTGTAGAGATTGATAGTAACGGTGCCATTGTGATCAAAGGTGAAAATGGAGAAGAGGCAATTATTCCTGGAGGAAGAGATATTACCATTACCGATAGCGAAGGGACTCCTTGGACCGTAGGAGAAGATGGAACCATCACCAAAGGAGAAGGAGCCGAAGGAGGTGCCGCTACGGCGGGCAATACTACAGGTATTGATGAAAATGGAGCCTCTCAAATATCGGCCAAAGGAGTTCGCGTAGATTTTGAAAACTCTGGATACTATTACTTTGATGAGGTCCCCAGTAGTGTTGCTAGTAAATTAACTGAAGAATATAAAACGATTACTATATCCGATGGTGGTGAGTATACTGTACCGCATAAAGCAGTTTCTAATATTGCAGGACATGCTCAGGATATTCTTACCGCACGAGCTACATTTACCGATAGCGAAATTACCAAAGATGATATTATTTTTAAAACCAAAGATGGGGTAAAAGTTGATGCAAGTTGGAGTGGTGATGTGGCAACACTTACCTTGGTAAGAAAATTTGATTATGCTATAGAAGAAGTCTTGGCGACTGTAAAACCAAAAGATACGAGTGATCAATATTCTGTGGCAGGGGTATTTAATATGGTACATCTTGCTTCCCAAGAAGTAACTGATATCAATATCACGCTGGTTCCTATACAAAGGGTGGGCTTAGATGAGAGTTTAAAAGCGCAGATCAACGAAATCTATAACAAAGCAGGCGTTAATTTTAATATTACTATCGAAGAACCTCTAGACATTAATAAAGGTGATTGGGACTTGGATGGCAACAATCAGTTAGATATTGGAGATAGTAGTCTATTAGCGCAATATACCGAAGAAGAACGTGCCATTTACAAATACTATAAATCCAAAAGGTCATACGACAAAAAACGCTACTATGTTTTTGTATTAGGAAACGGTATTCCTCCTTCTAAAACTAATGTGCAAGGGTTTATGCCACTGAACCGCCAATATGGCTTTGTTTTTGATCCTAATAACCTTGCCAAAACGATTGCTCACGAACTTGGTCATGGTATATTTGGTTTAGAACACCCTTGGGATACCTACGGATTTACTCCAGAGAGTACCAATTGGTTAATGGATAACAAGGATAATGGTACTGTGTTAAACCACATGGATTGGAAAAAAATGCATGCTCCAGGGATTCAATTGTATATGTTCCAAGATGATGAGGATGGGGAATATGCAAGTTATCAGCATATTATCGGATATACTGTGGTTCCTGGGTTATTTTCAGAAAAGATAGGGCATCAAGGCTCTGATTTTTTATCCTTTGTTTCGTATGCAGGTAAAATCTTTTCAATTCCTTCTACGGCTACCGATGTAACATTTGGAGAAAATGGAGTGTTATATGCATTTACAATACCAGAAAATGGAGGTTTAGAAAGGTATATTGCTTTGCAATACACTGATAAAGCAACTTCGGAGAAAAGATTTGCAGGTTATCTCAAAGAATCTGGTACAACTAGTACCAGACAAAATAGAATGCATAAAGATTACTCGACCAAGGGTATTAATGGAAATTCTGCATCAGTATACTTAGGATTCTTGTCAAGAAATGGATCAGAATGTGGTATAAAAGTATTTAACGCAAGCTATGATAAAAGTGATATTACTCCACCTTGGAATTCTGGTGGAGAGAAGCTACCAATGGTGAGTGTTAGTACTATACTTTCTAAGCTTAAGAGTAGTTTCAATACTGATTCGGAGACCGTTTATGGCAATAAGTTAGAATTTAATCGTACTGTTGATTCACCTGAAGCTTGTACTTTATCTTGTGATAAAGGTAAGGAATTCTATGAAGTTCATGGGGAGAATATTGCAGATGCGAAAGTTCGAGATATAGTATTTAAAATATCGACCTTAATTTGTGATCCGAAAATTGAAACATCTTTTTTTGACGAGTTTAGCGAAAAAGGATATAACAATTTACTAGAGTGGCAGAAAAATTTCTATAATCAAGGTAATTGGCCTAATGATTATGAGGCGTATAAAAAATTCTATGATTCTTATGAAAAATACGTAAAATATTATCTCAAGGTGAAATCTATAATTAAGACAAGCAAAGATAGAGAAGCCCTTTTACGTATTGCTTATAATCTTTCCTTAAATCAATTGAAGACCCTTTCATCGGCAGAAAAACTTAAGATGCTTCAGATTATCGCAAGTGAATCAATGGGAGGTTTTCTTACAGGGATAAACTACAATGAAGAATATTTGGCATTGAAAATAATCAATTCAATAAATGACGAAAAAGATGAAAAAGACCAAGTAAATAAATTTCTTGAAGGCCTATCTTCTGATACCTATAAGGTTAATGATGAGGATCTCTTATATGTGGCATTATTTGATCGTATAGATGACTTTTTTGGCAAGAGTAATTTTACAGCTTTGATAATTAAGCTTACTGAATTGAGTTTGCAGAACAAAGGGTTAAGTACTAATGGAGATCTCACGGCTGAACAAATAGAAACAAACTCGAAAGCAAAAATTCTTTGGGATGTAGAAAATAAACAATTTTTGTGGATTTTCAATGTGGTAGAGGACAAAACCAATGTTGATGTTGAGGTTAATGATGATCAAAAATCTATTCATATAAAATATAACTGTATTGATCGCGGTAAAGGGAGAAATAGAAGATACTGTAATAAATATGAAGTAGATGATGATTTCAAACCTTTTGATTTTGTTTCTTTGAATATTATTAAGGATTTAGCGTTTAACCCCGATGATGCATCTGTAGTGCCTCAAGGTCAGGGAACATTGGTTCCAGCTATTTTTATGGAATATTTGGCTACAAAAAGAAGCAACGCGATTACAACTAATGTGATAACAAATACGTTAACTATTGCTTCCTTTTATTTTTCCGGTGGGACCATAATTTCGGCAAGAGGAGCACTTACTCTGAAGACTCTTCCTGCATATGCAGATCTTTTTGTGACAATGTTCAATCCTTATTTTTCAGGACCAGATTTTGCTCGACATGCCTCTACAGCTTTGCAGGCTACATTTGATGTAGATCAAAAAACAGCAGACGAACTTGCAAAAGGAATGCAGATTGTCTGGACGGTCACCTCCACTGGATTTACATTGGCAACAGCAAAAGATGTAGCTACACCGTCAAAACATATAGAGGCCATAGCAACATATAAAGCTTTGGTTAAAAAAATTGGAAATGAGATAGATGCAGCCAGATTTCTGGCCAAGGAGAAAAAACTGGCAGAAGAAACTATAGAAGGTTTCAAAAAAGCTGAACAAGAATTGATCAAAGCCGGTAAAGTAACAAGGAAACAACTTGATGAGGCTGTTGAGGCGGCTGAAAAAAGAATGGCTGCTTTGGTAAAAAGGAAAGATCATTTAGGAGAGCTTATTGCGCAATCACAAAAAGCCTTAGATAATGAGATCGACGAGGCACTAAAAGCAGCTTCCAATAGTACCAAGCAAATAGATGAGTTTAAGGTAGTAGACGAAATTGTCGAAACTGATCAAACGATAATGGATGCTACCAGAAAGTTTTGGCAAAATCACGAGGAAAATGTTTTTAATCATCTTGTCAATAAATACAATGGTGCCAAAAATGTAGGTAGACAGATTACGGTAGATATTACAATTACCCAGGCAAATGGTACAAAAATTACGAAACAATTACGTTTCGATAATTTGGTAAATGTTGGAGAAGGTAAGCCTTTTAAAATTATAGATGCCAAAAGTAGTGTAAGGAAAGAATTAAGTACTTTTACATCCAACGATCTGGCAACAAAAACTAGTACCCCAAATCAAGAGTGGTTTTATAAAGCTTTAAAAGAAAGTAGTAATACTATTGAGATTTCACCAAGAGGACAAAGGGCAAAGGATTTCTTTGGAAGAATTGACAGACTGGAGAACAATGCATTACCAAATTCTATTCCATTTGAAAAAAATATTGACTTTTTTGTTAATACTAAGGTAATAAATGATACGTATGATATATATAAGATTATTCATTAAGTTACTATGAAATATAGTGAAACGAAGAGGCTATTAAATAATGCCTTTAAAGGAGAGTTAGCCAAATACGGTTATAAAAAGTTTAAATATGGTTTTGAGAGAACCGTAAATAATAAATATTATAGATGCGGTATATCCGTTTTTGATTATCGGGATTATCAACAAGCGTCTTTTATTTTTAGTATTGGATTGATTCCACTATCTCGAGTAATGATGGAAATAAATGGACAGATAGATAATCCAAATGTTTTTAAACCTTCTCATTTTAATATATCTCAAGAGGGTCTATATGACAATAAAATTTTTGACAGACCAGATTTTACAATCTATAATGAAAGTCATATTGAAAATATGGTGCATGTAGTGATGGGATTTATGGAAAAACGAGGCTTTACCATATTGGAAGAAAAAAGTACTTTAAGTCTTCTTGAGGAACATATCAATTTAGAATTACCTCATAATCAGAACAACAAATCAAACGGTTTGGTGCTAGCAAAACTTTTAGATAAGGATTATTATCATGAATTGCTATATAAGTATTGTGAAATAGTTGATACTTGGGAAGTAGAACAATACAAAGAAGACTTTTATAAAGTAGTTGAATTTCTAAAAACACATACTCGAGATGATCTGATAGAGATTGCAGGGATAACCGAAGAAGATCTTGTATAAATTATTGATACCAAAAGTAGTGTGAGAAAAAAGTAAAGTACTTTTGGTAACAAAAACTAGTACAGCATATCAAAAATGGTCTTAAAAGGTCTTATCAAACAAAGGAAGTTATTTGTATTTTGGTGTTACTAAGTGTAATTTAAATTAATTTTTCAATTGTCAAATAAACAAAAAGACTTATCTAATCTTACAGAAAGAAATGTATTTTCTTTATTTCTAGTAATGTTTATCTTCGTTGGAATTCCTATACTTTTAGGAATTTTAGGATTGTATACACATTTTACAAAAAAAATAGATTCTTATTCTGGTTTACCTAAGTATGTAGGATATCAAAAAGAATGTGGAGACGTTATTAAGTACAACAACTGTTTACAAGTTTTGATTAACAACGATACTATTAGGGCACTATTATCAGATAAAGAAGTTGAAAGTTATTTAGGATTAATTTCATTTTCTGATGAAGAATTGAATAAAAAATTGGACAGTTTATCTGCAAAACCTTCAGATCATAATATGCTATTAAGAGAAATGGCTATTAAGGAAGAAAAATATAATCGTTTATATAGAGTGCAAAACCATATAAATAGTGTTCGATTGAAGTATAGTAACAATACAGTAAAAGAACTTTATATAAATAATCAAAAAATAGTTTCTTATCAAAGTTCTTTATGGTGGGGTGTTTTATCATTATCCACAGGTTGTTTGTTTTTATTTGTGTTTTTAAGGTTTTTGAAATAAAGACACAAACTTTGGGCCTTTGGAAAAGGAGTTAGAGGATAGTATTCGGGAAGCTAAGGTGTTTTTATTTTTTAAACAGTAGAAATCAGATTTCTTAATCTGTTTTTTTGTAAAAAATTGAGTAACTATGACTTACATCGAAAAAAGCGAAAAATTCTGTTAATATCTCGTTAATTTTTGTATATTCGCCGTTCTAATTTTCGCCCCAGAAAACTATGAATATACGTATACTTTCCTTCTTATTGGTATTGATCATTCCTGTAACGTGTGGGGTACATTCTCTTAAAAACCTTATCATGAAAAAATCATTATTAATTTTATTATCCGTTACTCTATTCTCATGTGGAGGAGACGACCCCGATTTTCAAAACTCTTTTGATAATGGAATCGATATCCAATTTGCAATATTTACACCAGATGTGCAAGCGTCAACCTTGACTTATAAATTAGATATCTACGAATCACAAGAAGATTGGTTAGCTCAAAAAGATGCTGTATATACTTCAACAATTTCGAATGATGAGACTGTTGAGTTTCCAGCAGGAATCATAAGAAGCGATCAAACGTATTACATGGAAGTAGAAAGTAATAATGGAGAATACTCAAATTGGAACCCCGATCAAATAGAATTTATTTATGAAAGTGCTTTTACAGAGTCCAAACCTTCTCAATATCATAGCATACAATTGTTTAAGAAAGTAGCAAAACCATTTCCTGGACTCTATAAATTTAAGAGTTTTTATGAGCCTTTACCAGAAGATAATATTCTAGCTTTATGGGAAGGGATTTTACCGGTTACCATAGAAGTAAAAAGAGATTTTACAGTGATAATTACCGATAATGAAAATGGAGTTGATAAAACAATTACCACTAGACTTTATAAAAAAGAAGAAGTAGAGCGTTTGGTAGAAAGCTCTTTATTGGTGCTTTCAAATGGAGATTTTATTTTTAAAGATCAGGATTGGTTTGGATCAACCGATAGTGGGTTTAGTTTTGGTGGTCCAGATTTCACAAGAGGATTCAGACCCATTGAATATGTTTTGGGAGAATAAAAAAATAAGACAAAAAAAGAATACTAAATTAGAATACAAATTAACCGGCCCTTTAGCCTATGGCAAAACAATTACATTTTTTTACATTATTATGTTTTTTTCTATTGGTGTTAACAGTTACAGCCAAAGGCACTATTGAAAAAAATACCATAGACTCAAACTCAGAAAGTACCAAAGAAGTTGAAAAAAGCATAGAAGAAGATCCTTCTATAACTGCAATAAAAAAAACAGCCCTACCCGTAAGGGCTTTTCGAAGTTTTAAATCTCTGGACAAGTTTGATGTTCCTGAAGTGGTTTCAAAAGCAGTAACCAGGAAATTTGAAGAAGAAGGATATGCTTTTAATACTCAGGATTCTCTAAAAAACAAAAAGTGGTTAGATATGGCAAACAATACCTTTGCCACTATCGATGAGACCGGAAATTATGTAGATCTTCTTGACGAGGACGGTTTGGGAGAATTACCGGTGGCCATAAGACCACAAACCATAAGCAATATTACCTATACGGTTGGAGTTGCTAAAGCTGTTTTTAAACCCGCTTATACCGAACTTACAGTATTCCTTAAAATTGATACTCCCAAAGGTACCTTAATACTTGGAGGAAATGATATCAAACTTTCGCACGAAGGCGGGATAGTAGGGGACGCCAAATTAGCTTTGATTTCACAATTCACCTTTAATTTTGATAGCGGAAAAGTCTTGGTAACATTAAAAGGTAGTTTTGAAGATCCTGCAACATACGCATTAATCGATTGTTCTGGTTTTAAAGAACTGGGTATAGATGCGAATATCAAGTTTGCAAACTCTTTCTTGTACCCCGTTGATAAAGAAGGAAAGGAACGATTAGGCTATGTAGAGTCAGGCTTCAGGACAGTAGTGGGAGACTGGAATGATATTGTAGTTAATATTTCTTTACCAGAATTTGGAATACGAGGGCTTAAAGGAACCACGTTTAGATTAAATACTGCAGTATTTGATTTTAGTGACTTGCGTAATGACCCTGCCATGCCGTCCAACTACTTGAGCAAGTACTATAATGAGAATCCCGATTTGTGGCGTGGCGTATATATTAATACACTAGAGGTCGTATTACCTAAAGAATTTAGTAAAAAGAATAGTAACAAACGTACGGCTTTTGGTGCGACTAATTTAATAATTGACTCGCAAGGAATAACAGGTAGGTTTTATGCAGAAAATATAATTAATATTGATGAAGGATCTGCTTCAAAATGGCAATTTTCGCTAGACAGGTTTTTGATCGAAATAGAAACGAACTCTATAAAAGCTGGTGAGTTTAATGGTGAAATTATATTACCAGTCTCCAAAATAGACCGCTTAGAATATGCTGCTATTATTCAACCAGACGAATATACCCTTCAAGTATCGAGTACAAAGGACATCGAGTTTGATGTTTGGAACGCACAGGTAGTCCTTACCAAAGAGTCCTACATCGAAATGAAGGTCAAAGAAGGTAAATTTAGACCCAAAGCCAACCTTCACGGAACTGTAAATATAGCTTCGGGACTTGGGAAAAATGATTCTGGTGGTGCAGCACAGTCAAAAGATAAAACAGTTGATTTTAAAGGGATAGTTTTCGAAAACTTACTGCTACAGACAGAGTCACCAAAGTTTTCGGTAACCTATTTTGGATATAGAGGAGAAATGAAAATCGCCAATTTTCCACTTACGGTAAATGAAATTGGACTAAGAACCCCACCTGGAGGGAAAACGGCAGAATTACTTTTTAATTTTAACATTAACCTTACTTCCACGCAAGATGGAGGTAATGGAGGAGGCTCTACCTTACTAATTCAAGCCAAGTTGGATGATACTGGAGGTCGAGATAAATGGAAATTCGATGGCGTGAAGCTTGAGCGAGTATTCATCCAGATGGAAGTAGCAGGGATGGAACTTAAAGGTGCTATTTTTATTTTTGATGATGACCCCACTTATGGGAAAGGTTTTGCGGGATCTGTTGCAGCAAAATTCACAAAAGGGGTTCAATTAGATGTTGAAGCCAAAGCTTTATTTGGCCGAACATCAGAATTTAGATATTGGTTTGCCGATGCTAGTGTGACCATACCATCGGGGATACCTATATTTACTGGGTTTGCCCTCAATTCTTTTGGAGGAGGTGCCTCTAACAGAATGAAAATGGCAGGGGTGAACAATAACCCCAATGCTGCATTTACTCAAATAGGTGCATCTACTTCTGGGGTGATCTATGAACCCGATCAAAATAGTGGACTTGGTTTAAAAGCTTCTGTAGGTATCATTACACAAAACTCTGAAGAATTATTTCATGCCACAGTAGAATTTGGGATGACATTTAGAAAATCCGGAGGACTACGAGATATTTATTTTAAAGGACATGGTGAATTAGTCGCTGCTTTACCAAGCGGCTTTTTCGAAACACTCAAAGATAATCTTGGTGATATAGCAAGTGTAGGAGGAACAATAGCATTACCTGCATCCCCACCAAGTGGAGCAATGAGTGTTGATGTATTTATTGGATACGATTTTGTTAATGATATTTTACACTCAACTTCAGAGATCTATATCAATTTTGGAATTCTAAAAGGAGTTGGCCCTTCGGGAAGAGCCGGATGGATGGATCTATATGTTGCACCCGACGAATGGCATATTTTAATAGGGACACCTGATGATCCTATCGGTATTGCCCTTAATTTGGGTATTCTAAAGCTTGAAACCAAGAGTTATTTTATGGCGGGAGATGGCTTGCCCGGTAGCCCACCACCTCCAGCTATAGTTGCAGAAATTTTAGGAATAGATGCTTCAGAATTAGATTATACTAGGGATTTAAATGCATTAGAAGCGGGTAAAGGATTGGCTTTTGGGGCGCATTTAAGTGTGACTACCGGGGATTTAAGGTTCTTAATTTTCTATGCACGTTTTGATGCAGGTATCGGTTTTGATATCATGATTAAAGATTATGGAGACGCCCGTTGTAAAGGAAGTACAGAACAAATAGGGCTTAATGGTTGGTATGCCAATGGGCAATCATATGCTTATTTACAAGGAGAGTTGGGATTAAACTTCAAGTTGTTTGGAGCTAAAAAGAAAATACCAATAATTAAAGGAGGAGGAGCAGTAATCTTACAAGCTAGACTGCCAAACCCTGCTTGGTTCCAAGGGTACTTAGGAGGGCATTACAATCTTTTGGGAGGACTTATTAAAGGACGTTTCAGGTTCAAAATTGAATTAGGAGAAAAATGTGAAATTGTTGGAGGAAGTGTATTAGATGGTATCGTGGTTATTGGCGATATGACTCCAAAAGAAGGATCTGCTGATGTAGATGTATTTGCAGCGCCACAAGTTGCATTTAATCTTCAAATAAACAAGGTGTTTGAGATTCCAGATGAATCTGGAGATAGAAAGTACAAAATACTATTAGACAAATTTGAGGTTACCAAAGATGGTAACCCCATTAAAGGTGAAATTAAGTGGGGCGACAAAAATGACGTTGCTGCCTTCTATTCGCATGAAATTTTACCTCCAAATTCAAGTTTAAAAGGCTATATCCAAGTTCATTTTGAAGAATTTGTAAATGGAAATTGGCAAAAGATTTTGGATGAGGGTAAGGTTGCTATTGAAAGTAAAGAAGTTAATTTCACGACAGGAGAGGCACCCAAAACAATACCCGAGCATAACATTGCTTATATGTATCCAATAATTGGGCAAAAGAATTTCTTTACCAAAGAATATAATACTGGATATATTAATTTAAAAAGAGGACAATCATACTTGTTTGATGCGGTACCTGGCTGGAGAAAGTCAATGGCTATGACTTCTTCTTCGGGTAATACGATTACCAAGAATTTTGGATATAATTCTGGAAAAAAACAGCTAACATTCAGTATGCCACAAGAAATAAGCACACAAACAGATTATGCAGTTCAAGTTTTATTGATACCTCCTTCTGATGGAGAAATTGGAGCAAATGTTACAGATACGTATTCTAATAAAAAATTAGGAGGTGATACGGATTCCGAAGATGATAAAACAGGATCTTTTGAAGGACAATCAGGACAAGACGTTACTGGATCTGATGTAGAAGTGAAAAACAGAAAAGTAGAAGGAGTACTTGTACAAGGTGAAGAGCGAGAATTGCTTGCTTTTGAATTCAGAACAAGTCAGTATACTACATTTGATCGTAAAATGCGAGCGATGAGAGAAAGTGAAACCTACTATGATTATTTCACATATCCATATGGACTTACATTGTCTTTAGGAATTGATCCGATCGAACCTTTCGATCTTCCAGAATTGGTAGGTAATGATTATACCGCAAATGTGCCTCTTGTAATTATAAAGGCAGTACCTGAAGATAATTATTACAAAAATGAAATATACCCACTCTTGTATCAACATTATCCATTTGAAGGTACAATTACGGTTAGTCGAGATACCGATAAAGTTGGTGTTCCTCCACTAGAAGGTGTAGAGCCACAATCTTGGTACTTAACATATTTAGAGAATGGATATACTAGTGATATCAACGTACATAATCCATTTAGATATAACCTAACACATTATTATCATCAGGATTTCGAAGATTTACGCTATCAGTTGGTAAACTCAGAGTCTCAAGGGGCGTCAAATAAGTATCTTAAACTTGTTACAGAACCTTTCCCTGTGATGCGAAAAGGTAAATATAAAACCGAATTAAAATATGTATTACCAGGTCAGGTAAAATCTGGTAAAATGCATACTGTAAAATATACAAATCCTTTATATGATTAAGGTCATGCAAAATATAAAAGGTGTAGTAATCATTCTAATGGTGCTATTTTGCTCTCCTGGGGTAATGGCTCAAAAACCTATTGGAAATGAAAAACCCGAAGTAAAAGTAATTGGTAAGGTAACCAAAGACGCTATTATGTTACGCTGGGGTGTTACTACTCCGTTGGCTTGGAAGTATGCCAATCAATATGGTTTTACAATTGAACGAAAAACAATTGTACGAGATGGCGCTTTGCTTACAACTCCCGAAGTAAAAAAAATGACTACTAGCCCAATATTGCCTAAACCAATGATGGAATGGGAGTCTTTTACTAATCAAGATAATAATGCAGCCATAGCAGCACAAGCTATTTACGGAGAAAGTTTTAATGTAGATTTAGAACAAGGTGGTGATGATATTGTTAGTATTATCAATAAAGCAGAAGCACTCGAACAGCGATTTTCTTTTGCATTGTTTGCCGCCGATCAAAATTTTGAAGTAGCAAAATTCTCTGGATTGGCCTTTATAGATAAAGATGTTAAAGCCGGTGAAAAGTACTTGTACAGGGTATATACTGCAATACCACCAGAAAAAATTCAAGTAAAATTTGGAGGAGTGTATTTAGGGTTGGATGATTTTCAACCCCTTCCAGAACCAAAAGATTTTGTAGGTATTTTTAATGACAAAAATGTAATGCTAAGTTGGAATTTTGCCTTACTTAGAAAACAGTATAATAATTATATCATAGAAAGATCCGATGATAGTGGGAAAACATTTAAAGCTCTTGAAGATATTCCCATTGCTAATATGGGTGAGCGCGAAAAGAACCCTTCGGATCGAATGTTTTATGTAGACAGTTTACCTAGTAACAATAAAGAATACTTTTATAGAATTAAGGGAATTTCTCCTTTTGGAGAAGTCGGACCTGCTTCAAAAACAATTTCAGGTTCTGGTACCAAGGCCTTGATATACAATCCTGCTATTACTGAAGCCAAGTTAATGTCCGATAACTCAAGTGCAATGATTACTTGGGAATTTCCAGAAGAAGGTTTAGAGTCTATAGCATACTTTCAGTTAAATAGATCTAATCAGGTTAAAAACAATTACCAGGTAGTTATTCCCAATATTTCAAAGAATACGCGCAGTATTCAATACTCAGACCTGGAGCCAATTAACTATTTTACTATTACAGCTGTTGGAGTTAATGGAGCAAAAAGAGCTTCTTTTCCACAAATGGTACAACCCGAAGATGACATTCCTCCGGCTGTTCCCATTGGGTTAACTGGAACAATTGATTCTACAGGAGTCGTACAGTTAAACTGGCAAATGAATACCGAAGCTGACTTCTTGGGATATCGCGTATTTAGGGCTAATCTCGAAAACGAAGAGTTTACACAGATTACGTTTCGAACGATTCCCCAAAGTAAAATTGTAGACACGGTCAAAATCAAGACCTTGAATAGTAAAGTATATTATAAGGTACAATCATTTGATAAGCGTTTCAACCCTTCTGATTTTTCTGAAGTTTTGGTGCTGAAAAAACCGGATATCATACCGCCTACACAGCCCGTATTTAAGTCATTTAAAGCGGATAAAGGGGTTGTTGCTCTGGAATGGATTACCAGTAGTAGTGAGGATGCCGTAAAAACATTGATATATCGTAAAGAAAAAGGAGGAGAACTACCGTGGGAGCTTATAGCAGATGTAAACTTGCCAGAGAATAGTTTTAAGGATTTTTCTGCAAAACCAACGGTTAAATATTTGTATACCATGGTCACCATGGATGAGTCTGGTCTTGAGTCAGAGCCTGTTACTCCTTTAACAATAACCTTACCGGATAATCAACCAAAACCAGAAATAGATAAATTTAGTGCTCTGGTAAATCGAGAAGAGAAAAAGATTGATTTAAGCTGGCGCTACAAAGCTGAAGGAGTGGTAGAGTACTCCTTATATAAGGCAGAAGAAGAAGGTAAACCTACACTGTATAAAGTTTTTGAAGTAAAACAGGAAAGCTTTACAGATAAAAACCTAAGAATTAACTCTAAATATACCTATTTGTTACAGGCAGTATTTAGTTCGGGAGCTAAGTCTCCCATCAAAAAAATAGTAGTGGAATACTAAAGGGGAAATATGAAAAGATTAATTGTATTACTTAGTATCTTTTTGTCGTTTTACGGGCAAGAACTCCATGCGCAAGATGGAAAGTATAAAATTAGGTACGAATGGAAATATTCTGATTTTGGAAGACAATATCATTGTACATATTATGAAGTAAAAGTAAAGTTTGTTGGAGAACCGGATTTTACAACTATTGGTAGTGGGGCGTGGTCCGGGAATCGAAACGGGACATTAAGGGGAGAGTTAAATAATATTGATCCGGGTAGAAGAATTGAAAAATTCTATTTCCTTGCTCAACGAAGTATTGGAAGAAGATGTGGAAGAAGACAACGTAGACGAGGTGAGGCTAATGCAACACATTCATATTGTAGAACATTTAGTTATGACTTAAGCGGTTATGGAGAAGCAATCGGGGGAGCCAGTATAAAACTATTTGTAGAACCAATTGTTAAGCTTAGGTTTTCTGATGGGACACCAACTAGTCGAACTCCCATTGCATGTGTTTCTGAAGGTATAGGAATTCAAGCCTCTACAGATTTTCCCCAATGGAACAATATATACAGGTGGGAATTTGTAGAGCGAACTACACAGACACTATCTCAAGAATATCTTAGAGCTGTAGATAGAGCTAATAGGGCTTATGATGATTATAGACGATGCCAAAGTAGTAGCGGTGGTGGTGGCGGTCCTATTGGGCCAGCACCATTGGCTATCAAAAGTGCCTCCGTTACACCAGTTGCGAAGGTAGAAGAAGACCCACCAATCGGTATAAGGATGTCGCCTATCCTTGTTCCGAATTGCCCTCCTGGACCTTGCGATATTTATTGTGAAATCTGGCAACGAGCACAAGAAGATGTGCAACGAATAATTGATAGAGGAGGCCAATATACCCCGGTATACACCTGGAGATCGATTCCCAAATTTAATGGAGATCCTCAAATCAATCTAAAATTAACAGATTTATATGCCGAAGGAACTGCTGGTTTTAATAGTAGGGTAAATAAACCTATTAGAATACGTGTCAAACCCAACTGCGGTAGTAGTGATAAGGAATCTAATACTGTTCTTGTTCAATTTTTGCCAGAACCTCCTGGTATATCCAGAGATCCTAGTATAGAACAACCAACTTGCTCCTATGATTCCGATGGTAGTTTTAAAGTGTTTTTTGACCGTTTGTTATATGACAATGAAGAACTTAATATTCGGCTTAAAAAATTAGAAGAAGGTAAAAATGCTTTGCCTAATATTAGGACCCCTGATCAATTAGCTATGACCAGGGCTCAATATCTTAATTTAGTGAATTCACGCTACGGAATTCCAGCGGGGAACAATACTGATATTACTAATAACCACCCAAGATTCAATACAACTGAAAGAAGTTATCGATGGAGCGGGGGTGTTGCTGAAGGAGAATACGTTTTAATTGTATCGGGATATAAACTGGATTCTGGGACTTCATATAATAACGTAACCCCATTATGTGAAGAATTCTTTTACTTTTTTGAGATTAAAGCTCCAGACCCTGTGGTGTATTCGTATAAGCATCTTCAAGATGAAACTTGTTTTAACAGAAAGGATGGTCAAATAGAAATTACAGCTTCAGGAGGTACTAATCCACCTTCTAGAAGAGCCAAATATAAATATACGATTAATAAAGATGGAGCGTTTTATACTGAAGGTACATTTACTGCATCGCCTCATAAAATAGAAAACTTGCCGGATGGTAGGTATACCATTAAAGTTACAGACTTTCAAGATTGCGAAGATCGAGTAAGTACACATGCACCTGTTGTCATAGAGAAAGCAGAAGATATTGTTCATAATATTCTCACGGAAAATGTTACTAATCCTAGCCAACCAAATGCAAAAGATGGTGAGATTGAGGTCAATTGGATACAAGGAGGTGTTCCATTAGAAGGTTCAGGATTTAAGTATATGGATTATACAATTCATCTTAATGGAGACCCGATGGATTCAGACAATTTTGGTGGACGTGCAGATATCACAGGTTTTACTATTCTGGGACTTCCTAGAGGAATTCATGAAATTAAATATGTCGATAAAAATACATGTGAAAAAATCATTACACTACCCGAAATAAAGGATCCCGAACCAATAACTTTCAAGATTAATAAAATAGATCCAAGCTGCCCCGATGGAGACGATGGTAAAATTGAAGTAATCGATCTAAAAGGAGGATATCCCGATTATACATTTGAGTGGTATAAAGGCGCAGATAAGCTTACAGAAACTACGTCAAGCATAACTGTTGGTGTTGGGACATATAAAGTTGTAGTAACCGATGACCGAAATGTTTCAAAAGAACAAGAAAATATAGAGTTTGAAAATATCCCACAACCTGTTACAATATCTAATATTGAGATAGAAGAAATTAAATGTACCAGAGATAGAGCAAAAGTTACTATTACAGCTGCAGGAGGAAAGGGAGATTATGAATACGCAATTTTTGCAGGAGCCAACACGGCCTGGCAATCCGAAAATGTATTCAATGTGCTTTCTAATACAGCACCTGGATATCGTTTTGTCGTAAGAGCAAGTGGGGTGAATTCTTGTGCCTCAGACCCGTCAGAATATAAGAGGATCGATGAACCAGATGAAATCGAAATTACACCAGACGAACCAATAAATAATAATATTTTTGGTGATAATAAAGGTGAAATTACCATAAGTGTTATTGGTGGAACACCTAGAACAACTGGTGATCCTTATGAGGTTTCTTGGGAAAAAGATGGATCAGGGATACCCGATAAGGGCCTAACCATAGAAAATCTAGAAGCGGGTGAATATGTGGCTATAGTAGAAGATCAACATTGTACAGTACGATCAGAAGTAATTGAAGTAACCGAACCAGATGAGTTATTGGTTTCTATAGATGAAGATATTTCTATACCATGTGATGGAGGAGTAGGAACCCTTATTGCCAAACCTGAAGGAGGTCTAGGTACATATCGCTACGAATGGTTTAGAATAGAAGGAGCGAGTACGATAAAAATAAACGGCGAAGAACAGATAAAGTTAGTCGATCGTCCAAGAGGAACTTATAAAGTAGTACTTAGAGATAACTATACATCTACAGAAGCTACAGTTTTATTTGAAGATCCAGAACCTCTTTCTTTAGGTTTGGATAAAAGAGATGCTCCTTGTTTTGGAGAAGCTACAGGTAAAATTATATTTGATCCTCAAGGCGGAACCAGACCCTATTATTTCTCAATAGATAATAGAATGACCTATGTCTCAGAGAATGATCTGACTAGTTTAACTTATGAAGGGTTACGTGAGGGGAGATATGAAGTTTGGCTTAAAGATGCTAATGGATGTGAAATAGATACACCTGAGGTTATAACAGTTGGTCAAGCAAATGAAATACTTATAACACGTACTTCGTTTGAAAACGCAACAACAGTCGGGGGTACAGATGGAAACCTAACAGTGAGTATTGAAGGGGGTACAGGAGCGCTTCAGTTAAGTTGGAGTAAAGAAGGAGACCCAACCTTCAGTGCGAATACTAATACAATAAACAATTTATCTTTTGGATTTTATAAGGCTTCGGTTACCGATGGAAACATGTGTCTTGTAGAAAAAGTTTTTGAAATTAAGGAACCACTTCCAATAAAGGTGGAAATAACCTCAGAAAACCCAATATTGTGTCATGATGACCAATTTGGAGAGCTGTTGGCTACAGTAACAGGTGGATTCCCTATAGAATCTACTCCGGCCGATTTTGAGTATAGATGGTATAGAATTGTTGGAGGAAACGAAAATGCCATTAACACAGATTTTTCTTTAGATAAAATAACAGATCTTGGCACAGGAACTTATAAAGTGGTAGTGAAAGATGCAAAAGGAGCAAACAACTTTGATATTTTCGAGTTAAAACAGCCTGATGATCTTATCGTTTCTCTGGCAAGTAGTCCAACCCATGTAAAATGTAACGGAGAAGCAACAGGAGCAATTGATATCACTGTAACTGGAGGTCCAAAAGATGAAACAACCGGAGAATACCTCCCTTATTCATTTAGATGGAGTAAGGTAGGAGACCCTGATTTTGAAGCCACAACTGAAGACTTGGTTGGAATAAAAGCAGGGGTCTATGAAGTAGTTGTTATTGACGATAACTTATGTACAACATCCTTACCAGGTAGTGTAACCATCTTAGAACCGGCAGAGGCATTACAGATTTCAAATGTGAATGTTACAAATTTAACTGGTTTTCAAACAGATAATGGTAACATATCGCTTCAAGTTTCTGGGGGAACACGGCCATATACATTTTCATGGAAAAATCTTGATGATCCATCATTTACAGCTTCCACAGAAGATATAAAAAACCTTAGTAAAGGAAACTATGAGCTGATTGTTACAGACCGTAATGATTGTACGGCAAAGATTACTAGAGAAGTTACCGAACCAGAAGAACTGATAGTAACCATACAGCCATTATTAACGTCTGAAGAAATACAGTGCTTTGGTGAAAAAACGGCGGTGCCTTTAACAACGATTACAACAGGAGGTTTTGGAGAATATACGTATAGTTGGTTCGAAAAGTCTCAGGGTGCTGAAGTCCTATTCACAACACCTAGTACGATAGCGCGTTTACCAGCTGGCGAATATACGGTTTTAGTAGTAGATGAAAATGGAAATCGGGATACAGATGTATACTTAGTAGAACAGCCAGGAGAACTCAAAATAGTAGAAGCTGTTACACATCTACAATGTAATGGAGATACTAATGGTGTTATTGATATTACTGTTACGGGGGGAGTTGAACCATATACCTATAGCTGGAGTAATGGAAAAGCCACAGAAGACCTTTCAGAACTTATTGCCGGTAAATACACTGTTACAATCACGGATAAAAATAAGTGTGTTATCCAGAAAGAAATTGAGGTCGAACAACCAGGTGCCTTATTTGTTGTAGATGGAGTCATTGAAAGAGTATACCCTACCGCTCCAGGTCTGAGAAATGGAGGCATTACTATTAATATCGATGGAGGAACATTACCGTATACATATGAATGGTTCGATATCAATGGAGTTAAACAAGCTTCTACAAACAATTTCCTTAGTAATATTGGAGCAGAAAAATATAGTTTCAAAGTGACTGATGCAAACAATTGTGTTTTGGAAATTGAGGACGTGGATCTGTTTGAGCCTCCGGTGTTAGCGGTCAATATTGCTCCGATTAACGTAATTTCATGTTTTGGAGACATGGTATCAGGAAGTATAAGTGCTATTGTAGAAGGAGGAGTTCCATTTAGTTCTTCAAAACAATATGTGTATGAATGGTTCAATGCAGATACAAACACAAAAGTCGGAACCGATAATTATTTATTAGAAAATATAGGAGCTGGTAATTATTATATTATAGTTACCGATGCGATTTCACAATCAAAAACAAGTGATATTTTTGAACTAAAAGAACCCGGATTATTGGCTGTTGAAATGAGATCCGATTACAAAAATTGTGGAGATCAAAATGATTGGGTAATTACTCCTAAGATTACCGGCGGAACACCTCCATTCCAATATGATTGGAATACTGGTGCCAATACTAATCAATTAACAAATGTTGTCCAGGGTACATATCAAGTTCAGATTACCGATTCTAGGGGATGTACTACTTCAGGAAGTATAACTGTAACAGCTCCGGCAGTATTAGAATCCAAATATTCTGTAAATATACCAACGTGTTATAAAGGGTGTGACGGAAGCATATTCTTGGAAACTACAGGAGGGACTCCACCATATTCCTATTCCTGGAATAATCGAAGTAACCAAGAAGATCAGATAGATATTTGTGCCGGTAATTACACGGTTACCATAACAGATTCGAAAGGATGTCAGATAATAAAGAATATTGTAGTGGATAATCCTGAAGAATTTATAGTGAATTTAGGAGAAGATATTACTTTGTGTAAAGACCAAACAGCAACTATTGATGCAACTATATCTGATGCAGGAGCTGTATATTCATGGACATCTGAAAATGACTTTTCTAGCAAAGAGCCGATTATTGAAGTTGATGAAGTAGGAATTTATACTGTCGAGATTACAGATTCGAAAGGATGTGTAGCAACAGATGAAATCTTTGTAGATAGAACCACAGATACCGTATCTGCAGAGTTTATCGCTTCAACTCAAGTATTTGTTGGAGAGAGTTTTGTGATGGTAAATGTAAGTAATCCAATACCAGATCTATTAGAGTGGGAATTCCCAGAGGAAGCCGAAGTGGTTTTGGCAGACGATAACTATGCAGAATTAATCTTTGATACTCCTGGTGAATATGAGATAACAGTAACTACGTTTAGAGGTTTGTGTAAAGCAGTCCAAACAAAAAAAGTTATTGTAATTGATAAAGAATTCAACGAAGATCAGGTTAGAGAAGAAGATAAACCTGCTACGATAAGTTCTTCTATTGAATATAAAGTTTATCCGAACCCAACTAACGGTAAATTTACAGTGGATGTCATTTTATCAAAAGCGCTACCAATAAACGTTAAAGTGTTCAATATGGTCAACAACACTTTGGTTGATGAACGCGAGGATAACGGAAAAGATACTTATCTGTTTGAATATGAGATGACCTATTTAAGTTCAGGTATCTATTTTATTCTTTTAGAAACTTCTTCTGGAAGCCAAGTTAGAAAGTTAATTATAGAATAAATCATCAGAAATAATATATAAATAAAACAAGGAAAGAAAATCATTTTTCTTTCCTTGTTTTATATAAAACCTATACGAACTTCAATAGGTTTTTACTTTTATAGCGGGTAGGCAGTTTGACGAAATGATCACTAATTCCTTTTCTTAAAAAGAAATCCCAAAGGAAATACAATCAAGATAAATAAATACCATCCGGTTATTAAACCAATTATGGTGATTGCCGCGGCAATCACCATAACCCATATCATTGTAGTATTTGATTTCTTCATCACAATGCTCTTACCCAAATATTTCTATATTGTACAGGGTTGCTATGATCTTGCAATTTTATTGGACCTTTGCCATGTACAGGATTTTTTGGCGGGCCAATATATTCTGTAGTTCCAAGAATCTCAACATGATCTTGTACCAAAACTCCATTGTGAATCACAGTAAAAGTTCCCGATTTTGTTTTGTTTCCGTCATTATCAAACTCAGGAGCGTGAAAAATAATATCATACGCCTGCCATTGATCGGGCGCCTTTGTTGCATTTACCAATGGTATATGTTGTTTGTATACCGAAGTTGCTTGACCATTGGCGTATGTTTTATTTTGATAGCTATCTAAAATCTGTACTTCGTATTTATTCTGAAAAAACACACCGCTGTTACCACGACCTTGTCCATTACCTTCAATCACATCTGGTGCACTCCACTCTAAATGTAATTGAATACTTCCAAAATTTTGCTTGGTCTGAATATCTCCGGTACCCGGTTTGACCGTCATGGTTTTATCGGGGTTTATGATCCATCCTGCCGCAGATACTGAATCTTTTGCAGAAACCCATGCTTCCAAATTGGATCCATCGAACAGAACCACTGCGTCTGATGGAACATTATTTTCATTAAAAGATATTGCCTTTGGTTCGGGCTCCCAAACTTCAGTTTCTTTTGGATCGGTAATTTCTTTTTTTGATGGAGTAGTAGTTTTAATCTCTTCTTTTTCTTCCTCAACTACTGTAGTTGTGGTTTTTTCATTGCATGAGATAAAAATTGTAAGTATTGATATAGAATAAATAATTCTTTTCATTTCATTGGTTTTTTAGTTGGTTATAAGCCTAAGATCTTTTTTAACTGTTCTTTATCAATAGTGGCACCAGCAAAATCATCAAAAGCTTTTTGTGTAGCTTCGATTATATGATTTTTAATAAATGGTGCTCCTTCTCTGGCTCCTTGCTCAGGTGATTTTATGCAACATTCCCATTCCATCACTGCCCAAACATCGCAACCGTACTGTGTAAGTTTTGAAAAGATGGTTTTAAAGTCTACCTGCCCGTCACCGGGAGAACGATACCTGCCGGCTCTATCGATCCAATCACTATATCCTCCAAAAGCTCCTTTTTTTCCTGTAGGATTAAATTCTGAATCTTTAACATGAAAGGCTTTAATAAATTCATGATAATGATCAATATACTCGAGATAATCCAATTGTTGAAGAACAAAATGACTAGGATCATATAAGATGTTCACGCGCTTGTGATTTCCCGTGGCTTCCAGAAACCGCTCGAAAGTTACTCCATCATGAAGATCCTCGCCAGGATGAATTTCATAACAAACATCTACATCTTCTTTGTCAAAATGATTAAGAATGGGTAACCATCGTTTGGCCAATTCTTCAAAGCCCATTTCGACAAGACCTGCCGGTCGTTGGGGCCATGGGTGCATAGTATGCCAAAGTAGCGCTCCAGAAAATGTAGCATGTGCTTTTATTCCAAGTCTACGACTTGCAGTAGCAGCATTTTTTACTTGTTGTATCGCCCATTTTGTTCGATCACCAGGATTATTTTTTAGATTATCAGGCGCAAAATTGTCAAACATAATATCATAAGCCGGATGTACGGCAACTAATTGCCCCTGCAAATGAGTAGACAATTCTGTAATTTTTAAGCCATAATCTGCTATTTTACCTTTAAGTTCGTCACAATATGTTTGACTTTCTGCGGCCTTGTCCAAGTCTATTAAGCGTGTTTCCCAAGTGGGGATTTGTATACCTTTATATCCAAGATCTGAAGCCCACTTGCATAATCCGTCCAAAGAATTAAACGGTTCTTTATCATCCATAAATTGGGCCAAGAATACTGCGGGTCCTTTAATTGTTTTCATGCGATTAAATTTTTGTCCAAGTAGCGTTGTTATTGCTGCTCTCAACAGCTGCATAAATAAATTTCATCCCTCTTACTCCGTCTTTTACAGTAGGAAAATCGGGTAGAGTAGAAGCTGTATCTCCCGAGTTAATCTGTTGTAACTCTTTTGCAAAACTTCTATAAATGGTTGCAAACCCTTCCAGATACCCTTCGGGATGACCTGCTGGGATACGAACATAATCGGATGCCTCGGGGTAACTACCATTTCCTCCAGGTGTAAATATTTGTTTAGGTTTGTCGAGCCAACGAGCTATCAATTCGTTTGGATTTTCCTGGTACCATTCAATACTTCCTTTTGTTCCATAAACCGCAATACCCAAATTGTTTTCTTCTCCTGTTGCTATTTGAGAAAAGGTCATTGTTCCTTTTGCACCATTTTCAAAACGTAGCAAAATGTTGCCATCATCATCAAGAACTCTTCCTTCTCCAAATGCAGTAACATCTGCGGCGAGTTCTTCAATTTGAATACCAGTAATATATTCTGCCAAATTTTCGGCATGAGTACCGATATCTCCAAGAGCGCCACCAATCCCAGATTTTTTTGGATCAACTCGCCAAGCCGCTTGTTTTTGACCTGTTTTTTCTACTGCAGTTGCCAACCATCCTTGTAAATATTGTACATTGATTTTTCTAATAACTCCAAGATCTCCCTTGGCAATCATTGCTCTAGCCTGTTTGACCATTGGATATCCTGTATAATTATGCGTAAGTGCAAAAACTTTTCCAGAGGAATTTACAATTTTTTCCAACTCGATGGCTTCATCCAAAGTCAAGGTTAAAGGCTTATCACAGATTACATGGAAACCATGTTCAAGGGCCATTTTTGCAGGAGGAAAGTGCACGTGATTTGGGGTCACAATAGCCACAAAATCCATGCGTTCGTCTTCAGGAAGTTTAGCTTCTTCAAGGATCATTTGTTCAAAACTACCATACGCTCTTTTTTGAGGAATCCCCAATGCTTCTGCAGAAGCAATGCTTTTTTCTTCGTTACTAGAAAAGGCTCCACACACCAAATCGATCAATCCATCAATACTGGCTGCTTTTCGGTGTACATCTCCAATAAATGAGCCAATACCACCACCAACCATTCCCATTTTTAGTCTGGTCATAAGAGTTATTCTTTATATTCTACATTTTCATTTTTGAAAAATACGGCAAATAATAGCATTACAACAGCTGCAAATATGGCTGGGAATACCCATATGCTGTTCCAGTCGTGCTGTCCTTCAGAAATAATATTGCTATCGGTTATTTTTCCTGCCACATAAAACCCAATTAACATTCCAAGGCCATAGGTTGCCAAAGTAATCAACCCTTGCGCGGCACTTTTAAATTTTTCTCCGGCTTTGCTATCGGTGTATATTTGACCAGATACAAAGAAAAAGTCATAACAGATTCCGTGCAATGCAATTCCTGTAATGAGCATAAAAGCTAATTCACCTGCATTTCCATAGGCAAATAACAAATATCTTAAGGTCCAAGCAAGCATTCCTACCAAAAGCGTCTTTTTGAAACCAAATTTCTTAAAGAAGAAGGGGAGAAGTAACATAAAAATTACTTCTGATGCTTGACCAATTGTCATTTTTGCCGCTGGGTTTGCAACTCCGATTTCACCTAAAAACTGCCCGGCATGTTGGTAATAAAATGCCAAAGGAATACAAATAAGAATAGAAGCCAGAAAAAAGAACAGGAAATTTCTATCTTTTAGAAGTTTCAAAGCATCTAGTCCCAAGATATCTGAAACGCTTATTTTTTGATCTTTACTTACTTTAGGGGGTGTTTTTGGAAGTGTGAAACTAAAAACGCCCAAAACTGCAGAAGCAATCGCTGTCATCAAGAACGTGTTTTTAAGCAATCCGTTGGCAACTCCTTCTTCTGAATCCCAATGAAATATATAACTAATTACTAAACCGGCAACAATCCATCCTATAGTTCCAAATACCCTAACAAATGAAAATTGCTTAGCTGGATCATTCATTTGGTTGAATGAAACTGAATTTACCAATGCCAAAGTAGGCATATAAGCGATCATGTATCCCAAAACATAAGGGTAGAACGCACCAAAGTCGGTTGTATTGGCCATTTGATACATTAAAAAAGCTCCTATGAGATGTAGGATTCCCAAGATTCTTTCGGCATTAAAAAAACGATCGGCTATCAAACCAATAATAAAAGGGGCAATGATAGCACCCCACGATTGTGTAGAGTAGGCCATGGCGATTTCACCACCACTAGTTTTTAATGTATTGGGTAAATATATACCCATGGTTACAAACCAGCCTCCCCAGATAAAGAATTCTAAAAACATCATCAGGGAAAGTTGGATCTGAGTTGTTGTCTTCATATAAAGTTGTTTGGTTAGTTAAGCTGTTTTGCGGCATTTATTAATAAATCTCGGGTGGCGGTAATTCCTTTTATTTCGCTAAGTCTTTCACCTTCAAATTCTACACCGATAAAACCGTTGTAGCCTGATTTTTTAATAATTTCAAGCATTTTTTTATAGTCAATTGTGGTTTCGTTTCCTGCGGCATCAAAATCATACGATTTTGCACTTACTGCTTTGGCATAAGGCATCATTTCCTGAACACCTTGATACTTTGGGTATTCTTTGACACATTTTGCTCCCCATCGGGCGCCACCTTCGCGTTCCAGGCAAAAATTGCCAAAATCGGGTAAGGTGCCGCAGTTTGGTTTGTTTACTTTTTGCATAACTTCTATCAATAGCGAAGCATTTGATGAAAGATACCCATGATTTTCGACAATTACGTTAACATTTTTGGTAGCGGCATAGTCTGATAGTTTTCTTAGTCCATCAATAGAAGCTTCAACCCATTTTTTGGGGTCGTTGGTTCCAAAAAGATTTACTCTTATAGAATGGCAACCTAAAAATTGTGCGGCATCAACCCATTTCTTATGTTTTTCTACAGCATCATTTCGTTCTTTTTCATCAACAACAGCAAGATCTCCTTCGCCATCAACCATAATGATAAGATTCTGAACATTATATTCCTTGCTTTTGGCTTTCAAAGATTCCAAAAGCATTTGCAGGGCCTTCTCTGGATCTGGATCTTTTTTTAGTTCTTCTGTATATAATTGACTTACATATTCGAGGCCATCAAAACCTAATTCTTTAGCTTTTTGAGCAAAATCCATGGGATTCATTTCTCCCGATTGAATGGCTTTATGAAGTGACCATTGTGCCAATGAAAGTTTAAAAAATGGCTCGGTTTCTTCTTGAACGATTTCTCCGGTAGATTCTTCGTTTTGATTTTCAGAACTTTGGGAAGTATTTTTTTTACAGGACCCTAAAAATACAATTAGAATAAGCCCTGTGATGATGGTTTTTTGCATGATTTAAAATAAAGTTTATAGTGACCAGGCTTTTCCGCCAGTTAATTTTTCTACAGAATCACATCCAATTTGTTCTCCTGGAACAGGCGCATATGCCAGTACATTTTCACCAATTTCTTCACTGGTTTTAAAACCCCATATGGAAAGCCCACGAACTGCAGATAGGAATAAGAATACCTTTGCGTCTTTTGATATTTTTTCAAAATCTGCCGGACTTTTTATTTGTTCCATTTCTTCTTCATATGTTTCTTGTTGCTCTTTAGAAGATCTGAGATACTTGCTTAAAAGAGCGTCATATTCTTCAATCTTCACTTTTTTGACTGGTTTTTCTTCGCTGATTCCAAGTTCGGAAAGAACGATGCCTGCAGTTTGTTTGAACATACCCGCTTCCTCTTCTTGGGCCACCTGATTCATATATCTATCTACAAACATACCTACGTTTAAAGATTTTGCTCCAGGAATATCGGTTTCAGGAATAATTAGATCTACGAGTTGATCTAGAACCTTTGCTTCGTCTTGGGATAGCAATTCGGGAATCCAATTTAACTGAATCTCTGCAGTACAACTTTGCAGAACACTTAGAATTGCAGGAGTAGCAGCTATATATCCAGCTGATAATCCTATGTTTTTTATGGCTTGTCTTCTGTTCATCATAAGTATAGAATTAAGCATTTTTTTGAATTTGTTTTGCGGCATGTTCTGCCGCTCGGGCGGTAAATGCCATATATGAAAGAGATGGATTTACGCAACTGGCAGAGGTCATGAAAGAACCGTCGGTAACATATACATTGGGTACGGCATGAATTTGGTTGTGCTTATTAAGAACCGAAGTCTTAGGATCATTACCCATTCTTGCAGTTCCCATTTCATGGATTCCTAATCCGGGAGCTCCTATGTCATCCCAGGGTTCAATATCTTTGAAACCAGCTTTTTTGAGCATTGTCATAGCTTGGCTAACCATATCTTTACGCATTTCTAATTCGTTCTCTTTGAATTCGGCGTCAAAAGTAACCGTAGGAAGCCCCCATTCATCGAGCTTTTCATAATCCATTGTCATTTTATTTTCGTGATAGGGTAAACATTCACCAAAGCCCATCAATCCGATTCTCCATTTACCGGGCTTAAGAATATTTTCTTTAAGTTCGGCGCCATATCCAAGTTCTGAGATGGTTTCGCGCCAATCTTCACGACTTGCTCCTCCTTGATATCCATATCCACGTTTGAATGTTTTTTGATCGGTTTCTCCACCAATATTTCTAAACCTGGGGATATAAATTCCATTAGGTCTTCGGCCTTTATAATATTTATCTTCAAAACCATCAAAAGAAGCGATAGCACCGGCTTTAAAATGATGATCCATGATGTTATGACCTAATTCTCCAGAATCGTTCCCCATACCATTTGGAAATCGTTCTGATTTGGATTGCATAAGAATACTTGCAGAAGCAATGGCAGAAGCGCACAAGAAAATTACTTTGGCAGTATATTCAAAAGTCTCTTTAGTTTCTGCATCTATAACCTTAACGCCCGTGGCTTTTCCTGTTTTGTCATCATATATTACTTGATGAACAATAGAGTTAGGACGCAGTGTCATGTTACCCGTCCGTTCTGCTGCAGGAAGCGTAGAGGAATTACTGCTGAAATATGCTCCAAAAGGACACCCTCGCATACAGCGATTGCGATATTGGCAGTTCATACGCCCCTCAAAAGTTTTTGTACCGGTGATATGTGCTGTTCTACCAATGGTAAGTAATCTATCATTATAATTTTGAGCAATGTTCGATTTTAAGTGATCCTCAACACAATTTAATTCCATAGGGGGCAGAAATTGTCCATCTGGTAATTGCTCCAATCCTAATTTCTCTCCACTTACGCCGATAAACTCCTCGACTTTATCATACCAAGGTGCAATATCATCATAACGTACTGGCCAATCTATGGCAATTCCTTCTTTCTTGTTGGCTTCAAAATCGATATCGCTTAATCTATAACTTTGACGGCCCCACATGAGTGATCTTCCACCAACGTGGTATCCTCGAATCCAGTCGAACCTTTTTGTTTCATTATACGGGTGTTTAAGGTCATTTACAAAGAAGTGCCGATGTTCCTGGTCGGTAACATATCCTGTTCGATGTTGTTTTTCTTGTTCTGCAATTTGGGCTCTGGTTGGCTCACCTTTAAATTCGGAGTCCCAAGGGTCATCGTTCATGGTTGTATAATCTTCGATATGTCGAACCATGCGACCACGTTCTAACACCAAAGTCTTTAATCCTTTCTCACAAAGCTCCTTGGCAGCCCAGCCACCGCTTATCCCGGTTCCTACGACTATAGCATCGTATTGAGGTTCATTTTTCATATATCTTTTTTAAATTATTTGAGTGATTTTATTCTTCTAAAGTTCTAAACCATTCTGCCATTGCTCTGGCTTCGGTCTCTGGTATATTTTGATTGATCATTATAGTGTTATTGTATTCTTTTAATAACGCTTTTGCCACAGGGTCCTTTTCTAACATTTCTGTGGGATTCATAATCATATTCATTACCCATTCTGGACTACGTATTTTGTATATACCCGCCATAGCAGGGCCAATAAACTTTTGTTTTGCTTTATGGCAAGCAAGACATTTGGATTTGAACAATTGTTCACCCTGATTTGCTAGTTTCTGATCAATTTCATTGTCAAACGTGATCGATGTAATTGGTCCTACACCTTTGTTGTCCAAAATAACTGGAGCAGAAGATTTCTTTTTTACTTCGGTTGTTTTTTCTTTTTTTGTTCCAATAGTAATGGACTCCTTTTTCGATTTTTTTTCATCGGCGCAACTGAAGCATAGCAAAAGGGACATTACGCCTAAATAAATAGCGTTTGTTTTCATCTAAAATTGGTTTGTTTTTAACATTTTACCGTACTACTAATCCTTTGAAAATCCCCATAGTGTGGTGCTATGAGTCATTTCGGTACTCTTCGGTTGTGTGGCTCAACCGTAAAGTCATATTTTACACATGACTTTAATTATGTGAAATGTTAGTTTTTGAATAGTTAGGGCTAAATATAAGAAGTTTATTTATGTTTTAACAAAAGATTTAACTATTCCTTAGACAAAATATTTTTATGATGATAATTGTTAAATGAGCAAGAAGTACTTCTTGTGCTTGAGAAGTTTTTGATAACTAGGAACTTAATCTTTATTGAAGGCTTTGATTTGTGAAGATTTATAAAGCTTCATCTTTCTTTTTTGTAGTTGATCAATTAAATCGTCGATGGTATTACTTATGGCGCCTTCAAAAGTTTTTTCATCTGATGAAGCATAAATTCGAGGTCCGGGCGCACTTAATTGTATCCCACAGATATGACCTTTTTGATCACTTTTGTTTTCCTTTCTGAAAAATATATCACTCCGTATTACAAATGGATATTGTTTAAAAATTTTTTCAAGTTTTTTGATAGTAAAGGATTCTAGTCGAGTGCTGGCGCTAACATTGGTATATTCAAATATGGTTTTCATTTTTTTTATTAGTGTATTATACATATTAAATATAGTCCGGGTCTCTTCATAGGGGTTGCCCGGACTATATTACGCAGAAATGAAGATTGGAAATCAAATTGTATCGACTAAACCTCTCAGTCGTTTTTCAATTTTTCTTTTCTTAACTGTTATTTTTTTCATGATCTCCATGAGCCTAGGATCTCTGGTTTTTTTATAAATTTTATTAATATTTAGCACAAGATTCTTAGCTTCTCGAGATGCAGATACTCTATCGCTGGTAGTCATATGTGTTATTTTTTTTCTTTCGAATTCTAGTGCTTGTTCAAGTAGTAATTCCATAATTTTAAAAATTTAAGATTGATAAATATTAGTCTTTGGTTTCTATAAGGAATGGAGTTTTTCCATCGGTAATAATTACTTTGCTGTTTGTAGATCTTGATAATTCATTAAAAGCCTCGATACTTCTTATTTTTATAATTTCTTCGGTCAAACCTTCAGATAATATTTTTTGGGCATCTCGTGCCCCTTCAGCATCAATTATCTTCCTGTCTGCTTCAAGTTTGGCTTGTTGTATTACAAATTCCATGCGCATGGCATCTTGTTCGGCTTGTAATTTTCGTTCTATAGAATTTGCAAGCCCTCGAGGTAGTTGTATACTTTTCATTAATACCGCGATAAGATCTATACCGTCGGCTTGTTTTTCAAGATTCCCTTTCATTTTCGTTTTTATTTCTTCTTCAATTTTTGCTCTCATTCCAGAATGCATGTCTTTGGCAAAAAACTTTGCACATACATCTGATGAAGCTGACCTAAAGACACTAGTAATTATAGATTCATAATCTTGTCCTAGGTTTTCTAAAACCGAAGGTATTTTATCTAGTTCCAGACGATAAAGAATTGAAATTTCAGAATTAACACTAAGCCCCTCTTTACTTGGTAAACTAAGAATAAGTTTAATGTTGTTAGTTTGTGTAGATTCTTTAATAACTTTACTTATAAAGGGGTTGTAAAAGATGGTGCCTTGGGTAGAAACTTTGTTAGAAAACTTACCTAAAGTTTGTTTTACCCCTGCTTCACCAGGCCTAATGACTGCACAATTTGTAAATAACAATAGAGTTCCAATCAGCAAAAAAATCTTTGTTTTCATACATATGTTATTTAAGTTGAACAAAATGAATTTTCATAAAGTTATTAAACAATATTCATATATTTTTATTTATATTTATTATGATTTATATTAAAATATATTATGAATTATACACTCCACCAATTACAAATATTTTTGAAAATAGCAGAGAAACAGAGTATAACTAAAGCTTCTGAAGAGTTACATCTTACCCAGCCTGCGGTTTCGATACAATTGAGGAATTTCCAAGATCAATTTCCATTACCGCTCACCGAGGTAATTGGCCGAAAATTATACATTACAGATTTTGGAAAAGAAATAGCAGTTGCCGCCGAACGAATTCTGGAAGAGGTAAGGGAGATTAGTTATAAAACAATGGCATATCAGGGCCAGTTATCGGGTGTGTTAAAGATTTCGGTAGTTTCTACAGGAAAGTATGTAATGCCCTATTTTTTGTCTGATTTTATAAAAAAACATGAAGGAATAGATCTCGTACTAGATGTTACTAATAAGGCGCAAGTTTTGGAAAGCTTAGAGTTGAATACTGTTGATTTCTCTTTGGTTTCTGTACTACCTACAAATTTACAGATCGAAAAGACTGAATTAATGGAAAATCAATTGTACCTGGTAGGTAACACTGAGCAAAAGTTCGAAAATAAGATATATGATAAATCAATTTTCACCAAGTTACCTTTGATTTATAGGGAACCTGGTTCGGGAACCAGACATACTATGGAAAAGTTTATTGAAAAAAATAACCTACCAGTAAGAAAGAAAATGGAACTAACCTCAAACGAAGCTGTAAAACAAGCAGTCCTGGCTGGGTTGGGTTATTCAATAATGCCTTTGATAGGTATACGCAACGAATTAAGTGCTGGTCGATTACAAATTATACCTGTAAAAGGCTTTCCGATTAAATCAAATTGGAATATGATTTGGTTAAAGAATAAGAAATTTTCTCTTGTGGCCAATGCATTTCTAGAACATGTTAAGGTTGAAAAAGATGCAATTATAAAGAATAACTTTGAGGAGTTTAACAGTTAATAAATATGTTAACGCCATCATCATCTAAGTTCTTTTATTTCTATTTGTGCTGCTTTTAATAATCTTTTTAATCTTCGCTTTTTCAGGCGACAATTCGTTTGTAAAAGGTCTTTGTTGGTTCGGTATATTAAAGATTCGCAATAGTTTATACGATTAGACAAAGGAAGTTTTGAGATCACACTTCTATATAAGGCATCAATTTTTATTAGGAGCCTTGAGGGATGTTTTCTAAAAAGGTACATTTTTGATTTAGATTTGAGTAGGTGTTTCATGCTACATTATATTCATTTTCATATCTTTTATATCTTCAAATATCATTCCTAAACGTTCTTCTATATATTAAAATTCATATAAAACCTATCTTATTATTGGTAACAGAATTTCTTTTGATTTATAGATGGGTATTTTTTGCTTCCTTTTTATACTATTTATTTTTTAAAAGATTCTTATAAGACATAAGTAAAGCGGCATACCCAGAGTAATATTGAAAGGGAATGTTATGGCTAATGCCATAGGTATATACAAACCGGGATTTGCTTTTGGAACAGCCATTCGCATTGCTGCGGGAACTGCTATATATGATGCACTTGCGGCCAAAATTGCAAACAAAAACCGGTTACCCTCACTACTTGTAAATGTAGCGCTAATAACTGCAACTAAAGAACCGTTTACAATTGGCATTATAATAGCAAACAAAAATGCAAACCATCCTTTTTTAAGAAAGGCCGATAATTTTCTTCCGCTAGTAATACCCATATCTAAAAGAAAAACAGCAAGAAAACCTTTAAAGATATCGGTGGTAAACGGTTTTATTCCTTGGGCTTGTTCTTCATTTGCCCAAAACCCTACTAATAAACTTCCTAAAATTAAAAGTACACTCCCATTGGTAAAAGAATGTTTTATGACTTTATTAATAGGAATTTGATCGTTTTTATCTTTGTTGTATATAGACATCAAGAGCACTCCTACAATAATGGATGGTGCTTCCATTAGAGCCATAACGGCAACCATATGTCCGCCAAAGGGTATTTGCTCAAGTTCAAGAAAAGAGATTGCAGTAACAAATGTTACAGCACTTACAGATCCATAAGCCGCAGCTATTGCTCCAGCGTTATGAACACTAAATTTTCTTCTTAAGATGTAATAAGAATATATGGGTACTACCAAGGCCAATATAATACCGAATAGGAGTGACCAAATAATTTCAAAGTCAAGGTTGCTATGGGCTAATTCCTGCCCTCCTTTAAAACCTATCGAGAGTAGAAGATAAAGTGATATAAATTTAGAGGAATTAGGAGGAATTTCTAAATCACTTTTTAATCTAACCGAAATAATTCCGAGAAAGAAGAAAAGAAGAGCAGGATTAGTAAGATTGTCAATCAGTAAATGTAAATCCATATATGATTAGAAGGAATGTAATTGTAGGGAAAAATAAGTAATGGTTATTACTTGATTAATTCAATTTCCACGGTTCCTTTAATCTTAAATTTATTTCCTTGATTTCTTGCCAACACAATAAGAGATTTAACATCTTCTTCTGCCTTTTTGAGTTGCTCTATACGATCGTCTAGATGTAATGTGTTGTCATCACAATATTGCTCTAGGGCGCTAAGGCGTTGTAGTTTGTGAAAGTTAATTTTCTTACTAATCATAGAGATTAGTATATCAGCTGCTTCAGAAGGAGTAAAGGTACCTTCGATAAGTTTAACGTTTTGTTCTTTTTTTGTCATTGTTTCCATTTTCTTATTTGTTTAATTATGATTTGTATTTAATCGATACAAAATTGAGAAGACTTTTCAATTTATTTTTATTTATATAAATTATGTAAAGCATAAATTTTTTTTATTTTAAAAAGAAGATGACATCTCCAAATTGTTTCTCTTTGTCTGAAAATCGGCTTTGTTAAACCGGTAAGAATATTCGAAAAATGTATTGTAGCATAGGATTTCGAGACGATCAGCTTAAAGAATCAATCATAAAAAGGAAACGAAACAAACAATAAAGGTTTTGTGTTTTTGTCTTACTCTACGCTTTGATTTATGGGTCGATACCCTGAAAGTTTAACAAAACTTTAGTGCTATTGATGGTGAATGTATTAGGTTCGTTTAAACATGTAATATCGTGATTTTTTTGACTGAATTCATTTTCTTAAGAGGTTGTAATATGTTTATAATCAGCTATTTATTATTATTTTTTAACTACTTAAACTACTTGTATCTTGTTTAATATTTTACTTTTTGTACCCATCGGCAATTTATTGTCAATTGCTATAAATTTTCTATTTTTAGAGCTAGTCAAAATTATAATCAATTACAGTTGGCACTATTTTGACCGTACTGGTTATAAGGGATTAAAGTATAACACAAACAAATTAATATTCATTCAATCAAAAAGGAGGCTTATATGAAACGAAGAGATTTTGTTAAATATGCAGGACTTGGGTCTGGAGCATTAATGATGCCTTCCCTATTAGTGGGAAATGACATTTCTGCAGAAGCTTTGCTAAATCCTGGTATGGATATAGCAATCAAAAAGAAACTGGCGGATATTGCACTTAATACCGCAAAATCTTTGGGTGCATCCTATGCCGATGCACGAATTGGTAGGTATTTAAATCAGTATGTATTTACCAGAGAAGATAAAGTTCAAAATGTAGTTAATACCGAGTCTTTTGGTATTGGGATAAGAGTGGTTGCTAATGGTACTTGGGGATTCGCTTCTACCAATGATGTTACCGAAAAAGGTATAAAAAAAGCAACCGATCAAGCTGTTGCTATAGCCAAGGCTAATTCAAAAATTCAGAAAGTTCCTGTGAAATTGGCCCCGGTGCAGTCGCATGGAGAAGTTACTTGGAAAACTCCAATAAAAAAGGATTTTAAAGAAGTACCTGTTTCTGAAAAAGTTGATCTATTACTTTCAGCAAATGCTGCTGCTTTAAAGAATGGAGCGAATTTTGTGAATTCTGCTCTATTTATGGTAAATGAACAAAAGTATTTTGCATCTACAGACGGTTCGTATATCGATCAGGATGTTCATCGTATTTGGCCTACTTTTAATGTAACTGCAATTGACAGAGCATCTAATAAATTTAAATCGAGACAAGCCATGAGTGCTCCAATGGGTATGGGGTATGAATATATGGATGGTTTGGCTTCAGAAAAGTTACAAGGTCCAGAGGGATTAAAGCTATACAGAAATAGCTATGATATGGTTGAGGATGCCACTATGGCTGCAAAACAAGCTAAAGAACGTCTTACCGCCAAATCAGTAGAGGCAGGTAAATATGACCTGGTCCTAGAACCAAATCATTTAGGATTAACTATTCATGAATCTGTAGGACACCCATTAGAATTAGATAGGGTATTAGGATACGAAGCCAATTATGCAGGGACTAGTTTTGCGACCTTAGATAAATGGAAGTCCAAAAACTTCAAGTACGGAAGTGATATAGTAAATCTTGTAGCCGATAAAACTCAGGTAGGGTCCCTGGGAGCGGTAGGATATGATGATGAAGGAGTAAAAACGAAAAAGTGGGACCTTGTTCGAAATGGAATTTTGACGAACTATCAGGCAATAAGAGATCAAGTACATATGATCGATCAAAATGAATCGCATGGATGTTGCTATTCTCAAAGTTGGAATGATGTACAGTTTCAGCGTATGCCTAATGTTTCTCTTGAACCAGGTAAGGAAAAGTACTCTATTGATGATATGATTAAAGATGTTGAAAAAGGAATTTATATAGCCGGTAGAGGTTCGTATTCTATTGATCAGCAACGATACAATTTCCAGTTCGGAGGAACTGTATTTTATGAGATTAAGAATGGTAAGATAGTAGGAATGTTGGATGATGTTGCTTACCAATCTAACACACAAGAATTTTGGAATTCTTGTACAAAGATATGTGACGAGAGCGATTATCGAATGTTCGGATCATTCTTTGACGGAAAAGGACAGCCTTCTCAAATAAGTGCTGTGTCTCACGGAAGTTCTACAACCAGATTTAACAATGTAAATGTTATTAACACAGGTAGAACCATTTAAAATACTGTTTCACTAGAAAATATAAAAAATATCATGGCAATATATTCAAAAGAAGAAGCAAGGCAAATCATGGAAAAAGCGCTTAGCTTTTCTACGGCCGATGCTTGCGAGATAAATTTGAGTGGAAGCGAAAGTGGTAACATCCGCTATGCTAGAAATACGGTGTCTACTGCCGGACACAGATCTAATCAAACCTTGGTAGTTCAATCTAATTTTGGAAAAAAATCAGGTACGGCTACTATAGATGAGTTTGATGATGAATCGTTAAAAAAAGTAGTTAAAAGGGCCGAAGAATTGGCAAAACTATCTCCAGAGAACCCAGAGTTTATGCCACCATTGGGACCACAGGAGTATGATGAATCAATTACTTTTAATAAAGCAACTGCAGAAATTAATCCAGAATATCGAGCTACTGTAGCTAGCAGTAGTATAGAACCTGCAGTAGCTAAAGATGTAACAGCGGCAGGGTTTTTTGATGATTCATCAGGGTTCAGCGCAATGCTCAACTCTAACGGCCTATTTGCGTATAATAGATCTACAGATATAAACTTTACAGTTACCATGCGAAGCAATGATGGTACAGGTTCTGGTTGGGTATCTAGAGATTTTAATGATATAAGCAAATTTGATGCGGCCGAAGCTTCAAAAATAGCTATAGATAAAGCTATTATGTCTAAAGAGGCCAAAGCAATCGAACCAGGAAAGTATACTGTTATTTTAGAACCTGCCGCTTCCGTTGGATTATTGGGCAACATGGCTTTTGCTTTTAATGCAAGAACGGCCGACGAAGGTCGAAGTTTTATGTCTAAAGAAGGCGGGGGAACTAAACTTGGAGAAAAGATAGTAGATGAACGCGTAAACATCTGGTCTGATCCATTAAATCAAGATGTTCCAACAAGTACCTGGAATGGTCAGGGGCAACCTTTGAAAAAGACGACATGGATAGAAAATGGAGTGGTAAAAAACCTAGCGTATAGTCGCTATTGGGCAGAGCAAAAAGGCAAAGATCCAGTGCCTTTCCCAAACGGATTTATTATGCAAGGAGGAGATGCTTCACTAGACGATTTAATCAAGGATACTAAAAAAGGAATCTTGGTTACTAGACTATGGTACATTAGAACTGTTGATCCACAGACATTACTTTATACAGGTCTAACCCGGGATGGAACTTTTTATATCGAAAACGGAAAAATAAAACACCCGGTTAAAAACTTCAGATTTAACGAGAGTCCAATTATTATGCTTAATAATCTTGAGACACTCGGTAAACAAGTGCGCATAAATGGTAATTTGGTACCTTATATGAAAGTAAGGGACTTCACCTTTACCAGTTTATCAGATGCCGTTTAAATATTTTAGATGATATTCGAAAAACTGGTTATTTTGGTTTGTTCATTTTGACCAGTTTTTCTTTATCTATATGAGTGATTTTAAAATTAGATTATATGTCTAATTGTTGCGGGACAAAATAATAAAATGCATTGGCGAATAAGTTTTTCTTTACAAGATTACAATATGAATCTGGTGATTGGGATGTAGATCAAAGAATGCCATCTAATCTTCTAAACTCTCTAGTAGAATATACCACATTGCAAGTGGATACTCGAGAGAAAATAATCCCTTTGAGTAGTGATGAGATTTTCAAAAGCCCTTTTTGTTATATATCGGGTCATAAATTGGTACAATTCACCAAAAAGGAAAGAGAAAACTTTGAAAAATATGTAAAAAATGGAGGTTTTGTCTTCGCAGATGACTGTAATCACGATATAGATGGGTTATTTTCGAAGTCTTTTGTGCGCCAAATGGAAGAAATTTTTGGAACAGGAGAATTAAAAAAAATACCAAACAACCACGAGATTTATAATGTTTTCTTTGAGTTCGAAGATGGTCCGCCCACCACCTCACAAGAACTTAATGGATGGGGAGATGATATTGTACATGATTATTTGAAAGCTATCGAAATAAAGGGTAGGATTGGAGTTTTATTCAGTAATAAAGATTATGGGTGCGAGTGGGATTATGATTTCAGAAATAAGCGATGGTACAAAATTGATAATACACGCTTTGGAGTAAATATAGTGATGTATGCATTGACATCATAAATTGAAGAATATGAATAAAGATTTAGCAGATATAGAACAAGAGATACATACACTTACCGAGAAACTTACCGGGCTAAAAAAAGAAATAGGTAAAGTAATTATTGGGCAGGAAGAAACAATCGAACAGTTGTTGATCACATTTCTTGCAGGAGGGCATGCGTTATTGGAAGGAGTTCCGGGTTTGGCAAAAACATTGATGATCAGAACATTGGCCGAAGCTATTGATTTGAAATTTAAAAGAATACAATTTACACCAGATCTGATGCCTTCAGATATTATTGGTACTGAAGTATTAGAAGAAGATCATAGTACAGGGAAAAAATTTTTTAAATTTAATAAGGGACCCATTTTCGCCAATATTGTTTTGGCTGATGAAATAAATAGAACACCTCCCAAAACACAGGCAGCGTTACTAGAAGCCATGCAGGAGTTTGAAGTTACCTATTCGGGAAAAACATATGAGTTGGATAGACCTTTTTTTATTTTGGCTACCCAAAATCCTATTGAGCAGTCTGGTACCTTTGTTTTACCTGAAGCACAGCAAGATCGTTTTTTGTTATATATAAAAATTGGATATCCCAATGAATCTGAAGAAAATGCAGTACTAAAAAGCACAACAGGAACAAGAAATGTTCGATTAGAGAAGGTTATTTCAGGGTCAGATGTTTTGCGATTACAAGGATTAGTACGCGAAGTGCCAATTAGTGATGAGCTCATTGCGCAGGTAAGTAAACTGATTCGTGCAACCAGGCCAGAATCAACAACAGATTCTTATGTGAAAGAATGGGTAAACTGGGGAGCCGGTCCAAGGGCAGGGCAGGCAATGATTTTGACCGCCAAGGCAAGAGCATTAATAAAGGGTCGTCTATCTGTAACTCCCGAGGATATAAAACATGTGGCCCTACCTGTATTAAGACATCGTATTATCGTTAACTTCAGGGCAGAATCTGAAGGTATTACTGCTGATGACGTTACGCATCAGCTCTTAAAGACAATTCTTTAGTTACATCTCATACAATACAAGTGAAACGAGAAGAATATCATCAATTAATAAAACCAGAACTAATTAAAACAGTATCGGGACTATCGTTTATCGCCCGAGTAATTGTTGATGGGTATTTATCTGGAGTTCAGCACAGCAATAGTGTTGGAGCAGGAATGGAGTTTAATCAATATAGAACCTATGAACCGGGAGACGACCTTAGATTGTTGGATTGGAAAATGTTGGCACGATCAGGGAGGTATTATGTTAAACAATCTGAAATTGAAACCAATATAGCGGTAAAATTTATTTTAGATTCTAGTAAATCAATGCTTCATAAAGAAGATGATTTATCCAAAATGGATTTCGCCCGAGTTTTAATTGCTTCCTTAGGGTATTTATCCAAAAACCAAGGTGATGCAGTTGGACTTTTTGCACTTAACGATCAACAGCTGTTTAGCATGTATCCCAAAGTACAAAAACAGTATTTTAATCGTTTATTACAAGGATTGATAGATATTGAAAATAAGGGGAAATGGCCCAAAGACTTGAATGCAACAAGACAATTACACGACCGAAGCCATAAAGAGTTGATTTTCTTTATCACCGATTTTTATGAACAGGAAGAAGAGATTACCTCTTTTGTAAAGAGATTGAAGACGCCAAGAAATGAAGTTGTAGTGCTTCACATAATGGGAAAGAAAGAATTAGAATTTGACTACAAGGGAACTTTGACTTTTGAGGATTTAGAAACAGGTTCCAGACTTCAGGTAGATGCAAAAGCTGCAAAAAAAGAATACTTTTTGGCTCTTGATGAAATGATGAAAAGGGTAAAAAACTCATTATTGGCAAATGATATCGGATATCATTTGTTCAGGTTGGATGAGCATATTGGTGAGGCAATTCAATTTTTCCTTAAAAAACGAAATAAACTTATTTAAGTATGTCTTTTCTTAATCCAGCATATCTATGGGCGTTATTTGGGTTGCTAATTCCTGTTGCCATACATCTTTGGAGTGAAAAAGAAGGAAAAACAATAAAGGTAGGAAGTACTAAACTTTTTAATGAAACAGATTCCAAAAAATCCAGTAGCATTCAACTTAATGAGTGGGTTTTATTGCTTTTAAGAATGTTGTTGATCACTTTATTGGTTAGTATACTAGCTGGACCTCGAATAATAAAAAAGATAGATATTGTACCGGTTACCTACATCGTAGAACCAAGTTTACTAAAAGAAGATAAGATACGGTCGATACTCGATACCTTAGAAATAGGGACTTCTTTGAGGCTCTTAAAACCCAACTTTCCGGAGTTTCAAGAACAAGAGTTGGATTTTGGGAATATAGAAACGCCAAACTATTGGCAATTGGCCAGAAATATGGAAACCTTGAAGACCGATAGTATTGTCGTTTTTACAAAAGCCCATGCCACGGGATTAAAGGGAATAAGACCCAAAATGAATAAAAAAAATTCCTGGATAATTCTCAATTCTGAAGAAGAAAAAGGCAAGGTACTCCAGGCAGTAAAAAAAGAAAAAGAAATAGAATTGCTTTCAATGTCAAATACACATGAACATACATTTTTTGAAAAAGAGTTATATGCTTCGGATAATGATTTTTTGACATATAATAAGACAAAAGACAGCGTGTCTTTTTTGTTGAATAATCAACAAAAAACATTGGAGTTGAATACAGAGGAAGATATCGAAGTTCTTTTGAGTTTTGAGGACAGCTTATCTAATCAAGCTAAATATATAGATGCATCTCTTAAGGCAATATCAAGATATACACAAAAGCCTATTGTAATCGAGAAAAGAAAACCCCTTGATACTTCGAATATTGACCGTTTCGATTTAGTGATTTGGTTGCATAACGATTCTATTCCGAATACTTCAGCAAGATTATTGGTGCCTAAAACAGATTACTTGTCTAATGATATCATAGTACCAGGGCCTAATAGAAGTCTTTTTTACCTTACAAAGTGGTTGACTTCAGAAAGTATAATCGAACAACATTTTTCAGAACAACTTTTAGGATTATTTGACCTTTATAGTGGTTTAGAAAAAGAAATTGAAAAAAGTGATATCAGAACTGTTGCTCTGAAAGAATTATTGCCTAAAACAGGAAAGCAAAAAGTCAAAGCTCAAACCTCTTCTTTTTTTGATATTTCACAGTGGTTTTGGCTATTATTTGTAATAGGAACCCTAGCAGAACGTTTTCTGGCAAAATTGAGGAAACAATGACAGAATCAGGAAGCAAAATATTACGTCGATTTAAGAGGCACTGGCAACTAAAAGTATGGATAGAAATTATTCTTTATGCATTAGGGGCTTCAATTCTTGCATATTTTTTGTCTCAAAACCTGATTTATTGCATAGGTGTGTTTTCTGTTGTATGTATTCTAGTTTTTATTTTTTTTAAACCACAAAACATTAATTTACAAATTGTAATTAGGTATATTGATAAACAACTTGTTTCTGCAGAAAACAGTACGGGTCTCCTATTGATGCCTCAAGAACATTTATCAAGTATAGCAAGATTACAACGATATAAAGTAGAAAACGAGTTAAACCAAAATCTCAAAACAATAAAACCGCCGGATCGTTTAATTAGAGGTGCTATTGTATTAGGGGTGTTGACTTTTATCGGATTTGTGGTACATCAGTTTAATTTGGTTGATGATTTAAACCCATCTAGGCAGATCAAAGTACCTGAAGAACGGATTATTTTTACTCCAACAGATTCATCTGCAATTAAAACACCGCCGCCTATATTAAAAAGTCAACTTTTAACTATTGAATATCCAAAGTATACTAGAACAGCCTCTTTTCAAACCTCTGATATGGAAGTTAAAGCCCTCGAAGGGTCCAAATTGACCTGGCAAATTAAATTTGATAGAGAGATTGAAAGTGTTACCATGGAAAGTATGGGTAATAGTTATCCCATGAAATTTATAAAAGGGAAGTATACTCGAACCTCTACAGCAACTTCTTCAGGATTTTATAGTTTTAGATTTATTGATGAGTATGGGGTGGCTTATGTCTCAAAATTGTATGCTATCGAGGTCCAAAAAGATCAAAAACCTGTATTAGAAATTAAAGGATTAAAACAGTTTACTTCATTTTCTTTTGATGCGAACAAAAATCTTGCATTTAATACATTGATCAAAGATGATTTTGGCGTGGCCAATGCATATATCATAGCAACGGTAAGTAAAGGTTCTGGGGAATCAGTAAAATTTAGAGAAGAAAGACTAGGTTTTGATACTGGAGTTGTTATTGGAGGAAAGAAGCAAAACCTTTTCAAAAATATAAATCTTAACCTTCTAAAAATGGAACCAGGTGACGAACTTTACTTTTATGTAGAAGCCTTGGATCAAAAACACCCCAAACCAAATATATCAAGAAGTGAGACATTTTTTGCGGTAATAAAAGATACAATTACAGATCGTTTTGCAGTAGAAGGAACTATGGGAGTTGATCTTATGCCAGACTATTTTAGAAGTCAACGTCAGTTAATTATTGATACCGAAAAATTATTAAAGGATAAACCCAAACTACTTTCACAAGAGTTCAAATTTAAGAGTAACGAACTTGGTTTTGATCAAAAAGTGTTACGCCTTAAGTATGCCGAGTTTATGGGAGATGAATCTGAGTTTACCCATACTCCTGGAGAAAGTGAAGAAACACATGATCATGAAGAAGATCATGACCATGATCATGAGGAAGAAGATCCATTGGCAGCTTATACCCATAAACACGACAGTGAAAATGAGCATAATCTTGTAGAGGAGGATGGTAAAAAAGAAGACCCCTTGGAGGAATACCTTCATAATCATGATGATCCTGAAGAATCAACTCTTTTCACTAAATCCCTTAAAAGTATGCTCAGGCAAGCATTAAACGAAATGTGGGATGCAGAATTGCATTTGCGTCTGTACCAACCCGAAAAATCCTTGCCGTATCAATACAGAGCCTTGAAACTCATTCAAAAAATTAAAAACAGTGCCCGTATTTATGTGCATCGAATAGGCTTTGACCCTCCACCAATTAAAGCAGATAAAAGATTGACAGGTAAAATTAATGAGGTCAAGGGATATCAAAAAAGAGAAGAAGTATCGGTACCTGTATTGCACCCAAATATTCGTAAAACAATTTTAAGGCTTGAAACCCTAATTCAACGTGAAGACTCAATTACAGATATAGACAAAGTGCTTTTTAAACAAGCAGGGAATGAACTAGCAGAAATAGCAATAGAAAACCCAGGAAAATATCTGGAAACTCTTCAGAAATTAAAGCAAATTACCGAAATTAAAGAAACACCAGAGTCAATTTTGATAGATGTACAAAAAGGTTTATATCCTGTATTACCCCAAGCATATCCCAACCCAGTTAAGATAGAAAAAGTAAATAGTGATATTAACCAATTGTTATTAAAAGAATTAGAGATTAATGACTGATACCTTTACTTTTTTGAATGATGAGTTAATATGGAAGGTTGGTAGTATAGGATTGCTATTATGGGGAGTTTTTATATGGAAAGAAAGCTCTGAATATGGGAGTTATAGGTTTTGGATTAAGGTAATTGTATCATTGCTTGCAATAGTCTCTTTAATGGCGATTGTATTGCAACCTGCAATTTCTTCTTCGAGAAAGTCCACCAAAGCAATTTTACTTACCAATGGTTACAACAAAAGTCAATTGGATAGCTTAAAAAAAGTTCATAAAAAAATAAAGGTACTTACCTACGAAGTAAACAATCTAAGTTTTGAAAATGAAGTCGATTCAATATTTTTATTGGGTTATGGTGTAGAACCATTCGATTTTGAACATTTTAAGAACCAATCTGGGTATTATATTCCAGAAAATCTACCATCGGGGATTGTTCAGTTTGACTATAATCATCAGAACTTCGTGGGAAAAAGCATAATGTTTCATGGAGTTTACAGCAATCCAAAGAAGGGGAATAGGTTGCTATTAGAGGATCCCGGAGGGGTAACAGTAGATTCTTTGGTTTTAACTTCGGAAGTAAGACGGGAGTTTTTGTTGAAGGCTAAACTTAACATCAAAGGAAATCACACTTTTTATATCATAGAGAAAGATTCTTTGGGTGAGGTTTTATCCAAGGATCCCGTTCCCGTTGTGGTAGAAGAGGCCAAATTTCTGAAAATATTGATGTTAAATAACTTCCCCACATTTGAAACCAAGTATTTAAAAAACTATTTAACTTCGCTGGGGCATGAAATTATTGTTAAGAGCAAATTAACCAAAGGCAGATACAAATTCGAATATTTTAATACTGAAAAAAGTAGAATAGGAGCGCTTACAGAAAAGAAACTTAAGGATTTTGATCTTGTAGTTATTGATGCTTTTTCGTTAAGAAATTTAGGTAGAAAATCTTTTTTAGCTCTTGAAAATTCAGTTAAAGTAAATGGGTTGGGTGTTTTGATTCAACCTGATAATAATTTTTTCAGCACCTCAAATAATATAGGTGATTTTGTTTTTGTAAGAGATAAAAATAATGAAGTCACCTTAAAAGACCTCCCTAAGAAAAAAGTAACTAAAAACACATTCTTATTTAAAAATGAATTTGAGATTTTACCAATTCACAAAAATATAGATAAAGAAATCATATCTGCTTATAGACGCGTTGGAAATGGTAGGGTAGGTGCAACCATTTTGGAAAATACCTATGAACTTTTGTTACAAGGAGATTCTGTTATGTATAAACAACTTTGGTCTGGGGTAATAGAGAAATTAGGTAATAGAGAAATTAAAACTTCACAGTGGCAATCTAATGGCGCAGTGGTTCAGGTAGATCGACCATTTGATTTTAGCCTAAGAACCTCTATAGAAAAGCCTATTGTGAAAACATCGAATGAATATTCAATTTCATTACGTCAAGATATCAATCTAAAGAATGTATGGTATGGGACAACATACCCAATAGAACAGGGATGGCATAAGCTTTGGGTAGAACAAGATTCTACAGCCACTTTTAATTATTTGGTGACGGATTCTTTGTACTGGAAATCTCAAAAGCATTACAAAAATATTGAAGAGAATATTAGATACTTCAACACGTCTTCTATCAAAGCGCAAGTTAACCAGCCTTTACAACCCATAAATACATTATGGTTCTATCTTTTATTTTTAATGTGCTCTGGTTTTCTTTGGCTAGAACCGAAAATGATAAAGGATTAAAATGAAGTATGATTTTATTTCCTAAAAGATTTGGATATACTCATAGCTTTAGGAAGTAGTAGTAATCTGATTTTCAAATTCTAAAATTCGTTTTAATTGTTTTTTATGATTTAAAATGCGGTCTAAATCACTCAGAACATTATCTTTGCAGCTCAAAAAAAAGTAAGTTAGTGATTAAGGAAATTGTAATTGCCATTTTATGGAGTCTATCCCCTTTTGGTGAAGCCAAAGTTGGAATACCGTATGGTTTATTTAATGGACTAAACATCTATTTGGTATTTGTGGTCTGTTTTTTTGCCAATTTGCTTGTGTTTCCCATCATGATTTTCTTTTTGGAAAAAATCAATAGTTATTTACTCCGCTGGAACTGGTATAAAAAAGCTGCTATTTTTGTAGCCAGAAGAGCAAAAACAGGTTCTGGTGACAAAATAAAAAAATATGGTTTTTGGGGACTTTTGTTTTTTGTTATGATTCCTCTCCCGGGGACCGGAGTATATGCGGGAAGTATTGCTACTTACCTGTTTAAAATTAAAAAAAGAAAGGCTTTTGTGGCTAATACAGTAGGAATATTTTTGTCCTCTGTAATCGTTTGGTCTACGACTTTGCTTACTATGCAAGGAGTTTCATAATAACAGTTATTTCACCAAAACATAGAATATTTATTTTTATAGTAAGGATTTTGTCTTAATTACTTTCCCTGGATTACCAACAACTACCGAATAATCTGGGACATCTCTTATTATTACAGCACCTGCTCCTATAGTACACCATTTACCTATTTTGATTTTTGGTATGATAACGGCACCTGCTCCAATATGAGTGCCTTCTCCAACATGTACAAGCCCGCAAAGAGTAGCATTAGGGGATACATGTACAAAATCTTCTATAATATTATCATGATCAACACTTGCCAATGTATTGATAATAACATGCTCTCCTATTATTGTGTTAGGTTGTACAGCGGCTCCGGCGTATATGACCGTACCTTTTCCTATGCTGACATTAGGATCGATAATGGCCGATTTATGTATTACGGTTGCAAATTCACTTTTTAAGAATTTTGAAATTTCTACCCGATGCGAGTTATCACCCACGGCAATGATAAATGGATCTCCAGTATGTGGGAACTTATCTGGGTTTTTTCGAGCTCCCGAAATGATATTTTTAAAGGCGGGATGGCTTCCCGAAGTGTTATCGTCAAATACCGCAGTGACAGTGACTCCATTTTGATTAGAAACTGCTTGGATAATTTGTGAATGTCCGCCGGCACCGTATAATCGTATTTTATCAAATCCCTTCATCTAGGCGCTTTTTTTTAATTTCAATAATAATATGAATAATATGCTTCATTAACTATTACCCATTTAGACAAAAACTCAAAAGTATTTCATGAGTCATTTTAAAAGAATGATAATTATCACATTGAGGGGATTACAGGAACAATTCGTTGAGAAATACATAATTTGATAACAATTTGCAGGTTTTAAAGATACACATCTTGGAAATGAAGTATATTTTTAATTGAATTCTATGAGTTTAGTTGTAGAGATAAGTTTCCCATCTTGTGTAAACCCTTCAATCAATATTTTTGCACTTTTCAAATTATAATGAGGGAAAGTAATGTATTTGTTTTTTCCATTGCCGAGTGTGATGTTTGGCACCCAGTGAATATGGCCAAAGTTTGTGAAGGTTTTATCTATATTGGAATTTAATTTTGGATTGAAATAGATTTCAGGTTTTTCATATCCTTCAAGTGAAATCTTTTTGACCATTTTTTTTTGATCTCGAGTCATACTCCTACCATGTTTTTGGTAGATATAAATAGTTCCTCCATTACTTCCGTACATACCAAAGTTTTCATAATATATTTCATCTAAACTATTGAGGAGCATATCATTTACATTGTAGCTTTCTACCCTAAAATCATCGATAATTACAATTGGAGGATAATGGCCAGTAGTTTTAGGTAAAATAGAAAAAGTACCATTTACTGCATTCGAACTAATTCTAAATCCCAATCGTCTTATTAAGTTTGACAATCTAACATACTTTTTTATATCGGTGGTATCAATTTTTTTGCCCTCAAAAATACTAGATATTAATTTCGGGTTTCTTGTGAGTTTTGCAACTTTTTTTCGTTGACTGATTATTACACTTTCCAGATTTATTATGTTTTCATTGTCTATTATTTCAAAAGCAGAACTATCTTCTGGTGATGTGTTTCTGAAATGAAAATGATTGGGGTTAAAAGCGGCTAATATTATAGAGTCTTTCTGAACCTTTGGGAAAAAGTCTAATTGTATGCTAGGTTTGTTTTTTAAAGATTTTCCATCAATAATCCCAATGTTTAATACTTCTTTTTTTAATAGATACTGGTTTTTTAATTCAAATTTTTTATCGGCTGTTATATTCGTTGTTATAAAATTTCCTGAACTTGGTTGGTATATAACTATCTGATCGTTTAATGGGTCTATATCGTTTAAAACTGTTCCTTTAATATCAATACCTCTTTCGAAATCAAATTTTTTCATTGGCGGTTCTTTAAAAATGTGTTCCCATTTATATCTACTCCAACCGTGAGCAAGTAATATTACATCCAATTCATTTAGCTTATAATGACCAATATTCTTTAAAAACGTAGAAAGATTGTTCGTTGGTGTTTTTAAATAGGGAAGTAAAAGAAAATTTGAAATTATTGATTTGTCGTCTGTATATGCCTTTGAATCTTCGGGTAATATAGAAATACTTAAGGAACCCAACTCTGCATTTTTAGATTTAAGTCCAATTTCAATTTCTACCGAATCTTTTGTTTTATTGATAACCTGAATTTTAGGATCTATTCGTATAGAATCAAATTGATATTGATTAAAAATTAGTCTTTCTAATATAGGATTTGATTTTTCGTCAAAAAGTGTAATAATATTAATGCCTGGGAGTAATGTTTCTTTTGGAATAAAAATCGTCTTTTCAGGTTTATCAAACAAAAGACGTTGAACCCCAATCATTCCATCTCGATGATTTGCAAGGTATAATGTTTCATATTTTATTTTTTCAAAAGTGTTGGCATTGGTTCGTAAAGTAATAAAAACTTTGTCGTTGAACAGGTTATTTACAGAGATGTTGATCCCAATTTCTTTTGGTTTTGGAAGATTTTTTTTTAAAACCTCACCATTATCTAATTCAATTTTCAAAAAATAGCTATGATTTGGCTTGGGTGTCATTACAAACTTACCAATCCCGTCATTATTACTTTTAATATTTTTAAGAATAATCTCGCCTTTATCATTTATTAAAGTTCCTTGTTTTACTTTCTTAGTTGTCAGAATAGTACTTTCTATTTTGAATCCGATTGTGTTAATTACATTAGTAATCAATTGACCTCCTTCGGGGGAGATATGAATTGAATATTGGTTTTGAGTGTGATCTACAGATGTAATATGCTTATTTAAAACATAAATCCTTTCTACAAAAGCATCATCTTCTTTAAAATTATTCATCCAATTGGTATGTGCTTTTATAATAAATTCCCCAGAACCAAAACTCGGATTCAATATTAGTGTTCCACTAGTAATGCCATTTTCGACATGAAATAATTTTTTAGTTAAAAGCTTTCCTTTGGCATCATATATTCCACAATAAAGATTGGTAGTTTCCATAAATGGCAGTCCTGTTTTTCTATTAACTATATATCCAGAAAACCAAATATTTTCTCCTTTTAAATAAACTTTTTTATTAAGATGCAAGAAAACACTTTCTCTAGGTAACTTAAAGTACTCTTTATATGTGTTTGTTAATTGAGAAGAAAAATTCTGCGGGTAAGTTGAAAATGCTATAAAAAAAAGAATGAAGAATATCAATTTTACTCTCATACGCTTAAGTAACTTACTTGTATCTAAGTTCTTTAATTTACAAAAAATAGATTTGATTAAAAGCAACAAATTGTTAAGATTGCTCAGGAATAAAACTGTTCGGCGTATTGGGATGGTGTTTTGTTATAATACTTTTTGAAAGACTTCGAAAAATATTTGGGGTCCTTAAAACCAACTTTGTAGCCAACTTCAGATACACTTAACTCACCAAGTTCCAGAAATTGTGTAGCTTTTTTCATTCTTATAGAGTTTATGAACTCTTTTGGAGTAAGATTGGTCCATTCTTTTATTTTCAGAAAAAGCATGGTCCTGCTCAATCCTAATTCTGAACAAAAATATGGAATGTCAAAATCGATATTATCAATGTTGCTTTCAACAATTTTGATGGCTTTTTCTAATAATTTTTCCTCTACAGATAGATTGTCGCTAGATTCAAGATCAGCATTTCTTACTTTTTGTTTTAATCTAGCGGTAGTACTTATTAAGTTGTTTATAAGCAGAAGAAACTCTTTTATGTTGAATGGTTTTTCGATATAAGCATCTGCACCCGATTCAAGTCCTTCGAACTTATGTGGCAATGATGACTTAGAGGTAAGTAAAATTATAGGTATATGGCTTGTACGTTCGTCACTTTTAAGTTTAGAACAAAGAATTGTACCTTCCATAATGGGCATTATGACATCGCTTACAATTAGATCTGGTTGGATTCTAAGTGCCTTTTGTAGTCCAACTTTTCCATTATTGGCCTGTATGATTGAATAATTTTCTTTAAGAAACTCTACTACGAAATCCCTAAACTCATCGTTGTCTTCTACTATAAGTATTGTGGGTTTGCCTTCTTTTTTTGTTATACTGTTAATTTCACCTCTTTCAAAATATTTGAGTCGATTAGATTGATCTTTATAAGTTAAGCGTTCATTATGATTAAATTTTTCTTGAACGATTTCATGATCTGCCAAATGATTTTTCCCAAGCCTTAAAATAATGGTAAATTTCGTTCCTCCGCCCTTTGTACTGGATACCGAAATTTCTCCCTTATGTAACTCTATTGCTTTTTTTGCAATGAATAATCCAATGCCGCTTCCTTGATTAAAGTGTTTTTGGTATTCAATCTTACTAGCAGTTTCATAGTAGCGATCAAATATTTTATCCATGAATTCTGGATCGATTCCTTTGCCATTATCAGAGATATCGATGATTACATTTTTATCTTTTGTATAAACTTTTGTGTTTATTTTACCTCCTTTTGGAGTGTATTTAAAGGCATTGGACAAAATATTATAGAAAACTTTTTCAAGTTTATTACGGTCATAAAATACCTGGATTTCATTGACGTGGGGTCTAAAGGTATAGGTATAATTTCCGATCGAAGCAAATTCATCAAAAGAATCATGTACTCCTTTCAAAAAAGGAATTAAATTTTCCTTTTTCGCCTGTAATTTAGAATGTTTGTTCTCGAATGTCCTGAAATCTAGTAATTGATTTGTAAGCTTCAATAACTGGCTAGCATTTCGTTCTATAACTAACAATTTCTTATAAGTTTCTTTAGTACCCGTATAATTTTCGATGAGTTGCTGTAGAGGTGCTAAAATTAATGTAAGAGGGGTTCGGAAATCATGAGATATATTAGTAAAAAAATCTAATTTAGATCTATTTATTTCCTCTTGTTTGCTTTTTGCAATACGTTCGGATTTAAGCTTACCGGCGAGCACTATTTTTGCTTTGATATTTGTAAATATTTGGTATAGTATTGCAGAGACTATCAAAAAGTAAATAAGATAGGCCAATGGTGTTTTCCACAAGGCAGCTTTTACGGTTATAGTTAATGTAGTTGGTTTTTCACCCCAAGCTTCAGTATCATTGGCATCTTTAACCTCGAACGTATAAGAACCTGGTTTTTGAAGCGTATAACTTGCTTCATGATTTTTGGTGAATTTCCAGTCATTATTTAATCCAACAAGACGGTAGGCGTATCTATTATTGGCTGTGTTTATATAATTGGGAATAGCAAAATTTAAAGAAAAAGAGGATTCATCATGTTCTAATACAATGTTATCCATAAAAGAGATGCTTTTATCAATATTTTCTCCATTGATTTTTAACCCGGTTAAAATAACATTTGATGCATAGTTTTTCTTTTGAAGTTCGACAGGATTGAAAAAGGAAACTCCTTTGACACCGCCAAAGTATAAATTTCCATTATTTCCTTTTAGATAAGAATTATTGATAAATTCATTTCCCAGGAAACCTTCTGTTTGATTGTAGATTATTGATGTTTTGGCAATGGGATTATACTTTACCATTCCTAGATTACTACTTATCCATAAATTATCTTGGTTATCCTCTACTATACTATAAGCCGTTATAACACTTGCGTTCAAAAGATTTAAATCAACTTCTTCAAAAGTATCACCGTTTAATTTTAGAACACCTTTTTCTTTGGTACCCACAAAAATCTGATTTTTACTATCTTGATAAATGCATATTATATTTTGCCCATAAGCCTTATAGTTATTAAATAGAAAACGTTTTATGTGTGGTGTATCCAAGGGAATATGATTACTCTCAATTTTATTTAAACCTTTATCTGTGCCTATCCATAAGTTTTTTTTATTATCTGAAAATACACAACGCACTCTATCATTAGTTAAAGATTTGTCACCCGATGATTGGTGAGTAATTTGCTTAATTTTTTGCGATGTGGTGTCATATATAATTACCCCCTTTCCAAATGTACCCATAACAAGGTAATCATTGATTTTAGTCATAGAATAAACACCAAGATCCGATAATGAAGTATTTAATTTTTTATGAAGTTTTGAATCAAATGATTTGGTCTCAATATTGAAATATTCTACTCCATTTTTTAACGTTCCAATCCATAGGTTTGATCCATCCAATAGCAATGATTTTATATTGGTGTCTGATAATTTTGAGTTTAACGCTTCTGTTAATTCATGACAAGTTTTACCATTATTATGAATAACGGTGACTCCATTTCCTTCGGTTCCAATAAAAAGCATCCCATTTTTATCTTCAACCAACGAGCTTACCACACCAAGTTGATAAGCTTGATCTCCTTTTGTTTTGTATAGTATATGGAAATTGTTATTATAAAGATCCCATAGATTTACACCACCATAATAGGTGCCAATCCATACAGATCCATTCTTGTCAACAAAGATTTCTTTGATGCTATTTTTACTTAGACTTTTTGGATTACCTGGTTGATGAGCGATCTTAATTATGGCTTGATCCTTCTTCTTAATATACAACCCGTTATAGGTTCCTATCCATAAGTTATGGTTATTATCATATTCAAGCCTTCGTATATCTGTACTTTGTAACTTATCCTTACCTACTTTATTAAGTGGCCTAAAGGTTTTTTTACTTTTATCAAACGCGAACAGCCCATTATGTTTTGTGCCTATCCATAGATCACCCTCTTTATTCTCATTGATCGCTTGAATAAATAGTGGAGAGGAGGCTGTATAATTTTCAAACTTTAAGTTGTAGATATCTTTTCCTATTACTTTATGTATACCAGTAGAAGTTCCTATCCAGATGTCGTCATTTTTATCTTGAAAAATTTCAATAATAAAATTATTTACCAAACCAGAAGGGTTAATATCGTTTTTCCTGTATCCAATTAATTTCTCTTTCTTTTGATCATAGATATATAACCCATCTGAAGAAGCAAACCATAATGATTGATCATTAATTTGTTTTATAGTTCTAATCGAGCAGTGAGATATGGTATTTTTATCCGAAGAGTACAAAAACCTGGTAAATGTTTCGGTTCTTGGGTCAAAACGATTTAATCCGTTATGAGTTCCTATCCAAATAAACCCTTTGTTGTCTTCCTTTATTGATAGGATATCATTATTGCTTAAAGAAATAGAATCTGAAGCAATATTTCTATAAATAGTGATTTCTTCACCATCATATTTATTAATTCCATCACGAGTTCCAATCCACATTTGTTTAAATTGGTCCTGTTCTATGGCAACAACGGTACTTTGAGATAATCCCTCGGATACCGAAAAATGAATAAAGTTATTGAAGTTGGATTCTTGTGAAAAAGCAAAAAAATGTATAACTAGTGTTAACAAGAAATTTACTTTTTTCATAGGTCGGGCAGGTTAGTTCATTTATAAATATAACGTTTATTTCTTAGATTATTATAACCTCAAACGATGTAGTTATTAAAGAAAAGTGTTTATGAAAAGATGAAAACGATTAGACATTTTTAATGTTTTTTTTGTTTTTAACGAATTGTAAAACAATGGTTTGTACTATTTTACCCCTATAATCGAACTTTTAAAATGTTGTAATTGGGTAACATTGTAACGTAATATTAATTGCAACTACCCCTTGTAATTTGAGATTATATTGATAGTACTAAACAGAACAGTTGGGAAATAATAAGTAGTAACGTAAAACACAAACCAAAATCTAAACTATGAAAACTATTAGAATCCCAAAGTCTGTAATATTGTATTTATAGCACAAATGTAATTTGCTGCTTGTCCAGGAGATCCAGTTTCCTCTTTCATGATCTAGGACAATCACTTTAATTTTTTTACGTATGGATACGTCTAGCAATCTTTGTTTTTGTATTGCTTGTTGTTATCTGGATATTTAAGTTCTGCAAAAATCGGTGTATTAGAATCGATGTAGTCTTGAATAATAATTTATCACAAATCACAAACTCAAAACATCATGAAAATGAGAGTAAATTACCGTTATGGTTTCAAACCAAATTCACAAAATTTAGTTCTTCTATTTTTACTTGTTGCTTTTACTATGTTCGCTCAAACACCGGTAGAAAAATACGGAAGACTTAGAGTAAATGGAAATAAAATAGTAAATAAAGACAATGTTCCTACCAGTCTGGCAGGGAATAGCTTATTTTGGAGTAATGCAGGAGACACTTCAGATTTTTATAATGCCGAAACAGTAAATCATTTAGCTAGTGATTGGAATAGTTCTATTATTAGAGCAGCCATGGGAATCAAAGAAACCTGGGATGCAGGAAATGGATATATCGATAGCCCTACTGCTCAAAAAGCAAAAATTAGAAAAGTAATTGATGCGGCTATTGATAAAGGCATTTATGTTATTATAGACTGGCACACACATGAAGCTGAAAAGTACACTCAAGAAGCAGCAGATTTCTTTAAAGAAATGGCTCAGCTATATGGCGACAAACCCAATGTTATTTATGAAATCTATAATGAGCCAATAAACCAATCATGGTCACAAGTGAAAAGCTATGCCAATACGGTTATAGCAGCAATACGATCTGAAGATCCAGATAATCTTATTATCGTTGGTTCTCCAACATGGTCACAGGATGTAGATGTCGCTTCAAATGATCCTATTAATGACGTTAATACAGCGTATACATTGCATTTCTATTCAGGAACACATACCCAGTTTTTAAGAGATAAAGCTCAGACTGCCATGAATAATGGAATAGCTCTTTTCGCTACCGAATGGGGAGCTGTAGATGCAAGTGGAGATGGAGCTATCGATGAAGCAGAAACTGAGAAATGGATGCAGTTTTTTAAAGATAATGATATCAGCCACGTTAATTGGTCGATAAGTGATAAACCTAGTAATAATGATCCAACCAGAACAGAAGGGTCTTCAGTAGTACAGCTTCTTAAAGGGGTAACAGGATTGCAAAACAATCAACTTACAGAATACGGAGTATTTATAAAAGATATTATCAAAAACTGGTCAGAAGACAGTGGTAATCCAAATCCACCTTCAGGTACTATTGAATGTAGTGATGTAGACTGTATTATAGAAGCTATGAAAAACGCACAACCTGGAGACGAAATTATAATAACCTCAGGAACGTATACAGCACCAGATAAATTTAATTTCGGTAATAAAGCCACAAGATTTGGTTCAGATAAAAATGGTACAGCATCAAAGCCTATAACATTGCGAGCCAAAAATCCATCAAATCCACCAATTCTTAAAGGGGTTAATGGAACATACGATGGATATGTGATGTTCATTCTTGGAGATTATTGGATTCTGAAAGATTTAGTACTAGAAGAGGGATCCAAAGGAATTGTTTTTGACAACGCCAACCACGGTCTAATTGAAAATGTTGTGGTTCGAGAACTGGGTGAAGAAGGAATTCACCTTAGAGATGGATCTAGTAATAATTTGGTAAAAAACTGCCGCGTATATAACGTAGGAATAAAGAAACCAGGTATTGGCGAAGGTTTGTATGTAGGATCAGATAAAGGACAGCATGAAAGTGCTGGCCAGGCAGGGGATATTTTTGATAACAAATACAATCCAAGATGTGATAATAATACCATAGAAGGTTGTATTATTGGTCCTAACGTTACTGCCGAGGGGGCTGATATCAAGGAAGGGACAAAAAATACAATCATAAGAAATTGTACTTTTTCTGCAGAAGGTTTATCTGGAGAAAACAGCGCAGACGCGTTTATAGACCTTAAAGGTGCCTACGCATTCGTATACAACAATACGTTTAACCGAGACGGATCAACTATTCTTAACGCCGGAGTAGATTTCTTGGATCGAGGAACTGGATTTAACACAGGATTTAGAAATGCTATTTTTGGTAATACGTTCAATTTGGGAAGTAGAGCCAGTGAAATTCCAACCGCTCGTAAAAAACAAGGAAATCCATCAGAAATTCATGTATGGAATAATGCTCGTAACCCTAATTCTCCTGATTTCCCTATTAGCGATGGAACCACAAATTTTGTTACAGAAACCTGTCCAAGTTGGAATATTGTTCCTTGTGATGGCGGCGGAGAAAATCAAGTTCCTTCAGTATCATTTGCTTCGCCTTCTGGAAATACCTCTTTAAACGAAGGATACACTAATTTTGAAGTAACAGTAAATGCCAGTGATGCCGACGGATCTATTAGTGGTGTAAAGCTATATGTTGATGGTAATTTGGTTCGTGAGGAAGGTGTTGCGCCATATACCTGGGGACAAGGAGATAATGCCAACGAGCTTTTAGGGTTGTCTGTTGGTCAACATACCATCAAAGCAGAAGCTACAGATAATGATAATGCGGTGAACAGTGCAACGATTTTGGTTACAGTAATAGGAAGTAGCCCGGTTAATCAATCTCCAAACGTATCTTTTTCATCTCCGTCAAGTGACCTTACTGTAGATCAAGGATATAGTCTTTATGTAAAAGTAAATGCTTCAGACGATGATGGTAGTATTAGTAACGTAAAACTTTTTATCGATAATAATTTTATACGACAAGAGAATTTCGATCCTTACGAATGGGGGCATGCAACATCACCAAACCCTGAAGAGGTTAATAATTTAGCTGCAGGAACCTATACATTTAAAGCGGTAGCAACAGATAATGATGGAGCTACCTCAGAAACTACCTTTACACTAACGGTACAAAATGAAGATACAGGAGGGGGAGATAATTGCGCGTTTGGTGCTCCACTTTCAAGTGCTCTACCAGCCTTTGACCAGGCATCATTTTCCAATGTTCATGTTCTCGGTACAGGGGGACCAGATGTAGCTAATATCAGGCGTTTCAGAATTAACTGGAACCCTCAATATAATGGATTGTACCAATTTGCAGTAAATACAAATAACGGAGTGCCAAATTGGTATGTAGACCTTAGAAATTATATGGATTATAGTTTTAATGGAGCTAGCCCAGAATTAACGTTATCAAATTCGGGATTACCAGGATGGGATGGATCTTATTGGGTAACCAAAGATGGAGATAACTTCGTCATGGTTTCAAAAGACAAAGATTTCTCAATCTATTTTAGCAACTCAGGGACTGCACCATCTTGTAGTAATAAATCTCCTAATAGTATTACTTCAGAAGAAGTACCAATTAAGGTATTTCCAAACCCCGTAAAGGATACAAGAATTTATCTTGACAATATTTCTGAAAAAGCGTCAATGCTGCAAGTGATCGATTTACAGGGTAAAATTCTACTTACTCAAAAAATAGACGATAATCAATCTCAGGTAGATGTATCCGAATTAGAATCAGGAATGTATATCCTTCTGGTCAAAGGAATAAGATATAGAAACTCAACGTTATTTACGAAGCATTAGTAGATGCAATGTCAATAAATAGGCCACACCGGGTGCTTTAGGGGTCACCCGGGGGACTATTTTAATCTTAAACTTTAAAAATCATGGAATATTCAACACTAAAAAAATGGTTGAGTGGATCGCTATTTCTATTTGCGAGCTGCATGTTTTCTCAGCAAAACATCATTTATCACAACAATTTTGATCAACTTTCAACGGGACAATATAATGAAGAAGAAATTGAATCGGCTTTGGGAGTTAGTTTTTGTAAAGGCGCTGATGAGGGCCGAGTATTTATCTCAGAATTTCAAGGCAGTGGGAATGTTTTAAAAGTAAAATACCCAAAAGGTAAAGTGAAGACCAATGATAGTGGGATGCATACCAAGTTGTTTTGGAATCACTATGACGCTTTTGAAGAATTGTATTTTAGTTACAAAGTATATATCCCTGCAGATTTCGAATTCAGGGCCGGCGCTAAGTTACCTGGACTTTCTTACCAAACCAGTGAAAGGAATATGTCGCTTCGATTAATGTGGCGATATGATGGTTTGTTAGAGTTTTATAACCATTTTGAAACCCGACCAACATGGGACGATTGGACGGCTTCGGTCAACTGGAGTTTGTTGGATCCTTATGATGAACCCGGAGGACCACAACCGGATCAGGTAAAATTAAAAAAAGGAGCCTGGAACCATATTGAAGTATATCACAAACTTAATACACCTGGTCAAAATAATGGAATCATGCGTGGGTGGTTAAATGGAGAATTGGCTATTGACATTATTGATAATGGAGACTATCGACAAAATGGACAAGAAGATATCAAACTCAATAGCATCTACCTTTCTACATTCTTTGGTGGAAGTAGTGATGCTTTTAAACCTACAAAAGATCAATACGCCTATTTTGATGATTTTATAGTTTCTAAATCCAGAATAGGATATGATGGTTCGGGTAATGAAACTGATGAATCATTATCAGTTTCATTCAAAACTCCTTCTTCAGATATCACAGTGCAAGAAGGATATGATCTCGAAGTTGAGGTTAATGCTACCGACGAAGAAAATAGTATAAGAGAAGTCCAGCTATTCATTGATAATAACTTCATACGCAGAGAACGCTTTTTTCCATACACCTGGGGTCATGATCGTTCTCCAAATCCCGAAGAAGTTAATGGTTTGGCTGAAGGTGTTTATCTGTTAAAAGCAATCGCGACAAATGCTGAAGGTGAAACGAAAGAAACTTCTATTACACTAACTGTAGAAAACAACAGCGCTTGTAACTTCACTTTACCAGATAACAAAGGTGTTCCCGGGCTTGATAATGTATATTATGATAATGTGCATATTATGGGAGATAGAGCCCCGGGATTTCTAAACAATTTTGTAAACTTTTCAGTAAAGTGGAATCCTGTTTATGATCAATTATCAAAGTTCGCATTAATTACCAATGATGGATTTCCAAATTGGTATGTTGACTTTAGTGATGAGGCCCAATTTCAACTTAAAAATCCAAATCCAGAGATCACCTTAAGAAATACAGGAGTTGCTGGTTTAGATAACAGTTATTGGGTTACGCTACAGAACGGCGAATTGATTTTGAAATCAAAAAACTCATCAACATTAATTTGCTTCAGTAACTCTGTACAGCCTCCTGCCTGTATGCAAGGAAAAAGTCAAAATGTGGTTTCTATTCAGAATTCACAAAAAATTAGACCTTACCCTAATCCTGCAAACGAGTCGATCTATATTGAAGATCTACCATCAACTTCTAATCATATAAATATACTTGATCTTAACGGAGGTATAATATTATCTCTACCGGTGTATTCAAAGCAATCTACAATTAAGCTTTCTGTAGAAAAGTTGCCAGCCGGATTGTATTTCGTAGAAGTTAAATCTTCTACTCAAAAAACACTTAAATCCAGATTTATTAAACAATGATAAAAACAATGTAACACAAACTAAAAACACACAAGAAACACTTAATGTCTAACTCATAATTAAACCTAATGAAAACAACAAGCCTCATAATAGATAAATGGCAAATTATGATAGTATTTATGCTATTCATAATTTCAGGAGCTCAAGCCCAGAATTGTGGCAATAATAGATTGATTTTTGATCAAAATTTTAGTCAATACAATGGACAAAATAAGCTGTACACTCGAAGTATGGCCAACAATGATTTTCCAAGAGTCGCAGGCCGAACCTCTGGCGGTAATGTTCGCGGGTTAAGTAATGATTTTCCACAAAGAACACGTGTAATTAATGGTGAACTACGTGCAGAATATACCAAAAACGATGCGAGTGGAAGAAGTGGTGGTTTTGTATTTGACAGTAGTTTTGATGGTGTCGAAGAAGCTACTCTCGAATACCGTGTAAGATTTGCCAATGACTTTGTTTGGGCTACGGGAGGAAAACTCCCTGGATTGGGAGGAGCTTCAACACCAAATGGCGCTCAACCTGCTGGCTGTACCCAAAATCAGAGTACCATAAATAACGCATTCTCTTGCCGTTTGATGTGGAGATCTAATAGAGAACACACACAACAACCATATCTTATTGTTTATGATTACTTACCGAATAGAGAAACAAGATGTGGGGGTAATACCAGACTAGGTAATTTGAAACTTCAAAGAAACAGATGGTATACCGTAAAACAATATTTAAAGCTAAACACACCGGGTCAAAAAAATGGTGTTTTAAAAATGTATATCGATGGTCAAAAATTAGTTGATCAAAATGATGTCATGTTTCGATTATCAGGAAAAGGAAGCGTTAAAATTAATTCTATTGTAATGCATACCTATAGAGGAGGTAATCGTACTGATCCAGTGTGGCATTCTCCTCAAAATGATTATACATTTTTTGATGACTTTAAAGTTTGGACCAATTGTTCTGGAAATGGCGGAGGTACTAACCAAAATCCTACAGTTTCGATTACCAGTCCAAATTCTAACAATTATACTGCGGGGACAGATCTTTCTGTAAATGTAAATGCTAATGATCCCGATGGCAGTATTACTAAGCACGAGGTCTTTGTAAACGGAAATCTTGTAGATACCGATGGAGCCGATTATACTCCGCATCCTTTACCCAATATTCGAGCTGGAAATTATACCATCAAAGTTGTCGTTACCGATAATGATGGAGCAACTGCAGAAGATACAACATCTTTTACTGTGTCTGGTAACAATGGAGGTGGAAATGGCGGAGATGGTGATAATTGCGATGCATATGAAGAGCAAAACGGCTTGGTGGTTATAGAAGCCGAAAATCTGAATACCCCGGGTAATTGGCCTAAAAAATCTAATGTTTCTGGTTTTACAGGAAACGGATATATAGAATGGATTGGAGCTGACTTTTTTAATGATCCCGGAAATGGTGTTATAACAACCAAAATTAAAATAAATACTGCAGGGCGTTATAAATTTTTATCACGAACCAAGGTTGGTGAAGGTACTAATACTACTGAGGCAAATGATGTGTGGCTAAAATTCCCAGATGCCGATGATTTTTATGGTCAAAGAGGTAGCTTAAGAGTGTATCCTAAAGGATCAGGAAAGACACCACATCCAGAAGGAGCAAGTGGAGAAGGATATCTTAAGGTATATTCTGCAGGAACAACAAATTGGACCTGGTCTACAAAAACTTCAGATGGAGCCGAAAACTCAAGTGATATATTTGTAGAGTTTGACAGCCCAGGAACCTATACCATGTTATTATCCGGGCGTTCAAAACATCACCTTATAGATCGTGTAACATTAAATCGTACAAGTGCTAATGCTACAGATTTATCTCTAGAAGAAACAACTTGTGATGATCCTGGTAATGGTGGAGGAGATAGTACCGCTACAATTACAGGTGAACGAAAAAAATGGCATAAAGTAACCTTAACATTTAATGGACCAAATACTTCAGAAGGTGCATCGGATAATCCATTTTTGAATTACCGATTAAATGTAACATTTACGCATCAAAGTGGAAGTCCTTCATACGTAGTACCCGGATATTTTGCTGCAGATGGTAATGCAGCGCAAACTTCGGCTAGTAGTGGTAATAAATGGAGAGTACATTTTGCTCCCGATAAAATAGGGCAGTGGAATTATAGTGTCTCTTTTAGAAAAGGAAGTAATGTGGCAGTAAATGAAAGTAATACAGCAGGAACCGCAGCTGGATTTATGAACGGTCTAACAGGCTCATTTAATATCAGTGCTTCAGATAAAACGGGTAGAGATTTTAGAGCAAAAGGACGTTTACAGTATGTGGGTGAACATTATTTGAAGTTTGCCGAGACTGGAGAGTATATGATCAAACAAGGTCCAGATTCTCCTGAAAATTTATTGGCGTATACCGATTTTGACAATACACCCAATGCAGGTAACCGAAGAAAAAATTATGCTCCACATGTTGGAGACTGGAATTCTGGAGACCCTACATGGAAAAGTGGCAAAGGAAAAGGGTTGATTGGCGCTGTAAATTACATAGCTAGTGAAGGGTTAAACTCTATGTCTTTCCTTACAATGAATATTAATGGTGATGATGAAAATGTGTATCCGTATACAGGAAGTAATCAACGTACTCGAATGGACGTTTCTAAACTGGCACAATGGGCTATAGTTATTGAACATATGCAGAAAAATGGAATTTTTGCTCATTTCAAAACACAAGAGACCGAAAATGAAACCCTTCTGGATAACGGGAATACAGGTAACCAGCGTAAATTATATTATCGAGAATTAATTGCCCGATTTGGTCATAATTTAGCATTAAATTGGAACCTTGGTGAGGAGAATGGCGGTGGACCTCAAGCGGTTGATCAATCGCCTGCTCAAGAAAGAGCTATGGCAGAGTATTTCTATAAAAATGATCCATACCGTCATCATGTTGTTATCCATAAACATCCAAATGATTTTCCGGATTATTTAACAGGCAATCAGTCAAGACTTACAGGATTTTCTTTACAAACTAATAAATCCGATTTTACGAATGTTTTTGGCAAAGTAAAAGAAGGAATTGATAAGTCCAGAAATGCAGGAAAAAAATGGGCTGTAGCTTGTGATGAACCCGGGGATGCGCAACATGCTATTCGACCGGATAATAATGCGGCAAATTCTCATAGAGATGGGAGAAAAAATGCTATGTGGGGAACCTTACTTGCAGGGGGATGGGGTAATGAATGGTATTTCGGATATCAGAATGCCCATTCAGACCTTTCACTTCAAGATTTCAGAAGTAGAGATAAATGGTGGGACTACGCGCGTCATGCTATTCGGTTCTTTGATATTACGGATCTTCCCTTAACACAAATGCGAAATAACAATTCATTATCTTCAAATAATAATGATTATTGCTACGCAAAACAAGGAGAAGCCTATGTAGTATACCTAAAAAATGGAGGTTCTACTAATCTTAACTTGAATGGACAAAGTGGTCAATTTACAGTCAAGTGGTACGACCCGCGTAACGGAGGAAATTTAAAGAATGGTTCTGTAACTAGTGTTAATGGAGGTGGAAATAGATCTTTAGGAAATGCTCCAAATAATGGTAATCAGGATTGGGTGATTTTAATTACTAAAAATGGTACGGATCCAACAGAAAATACACCTCCAACGGTGTCATTGACTAATCCTTCCCAAAACAATCAGGAATATCTGCTTGGAGAAACTATTTCCTTAAGCGCCAATGCATCGGATGCCGAGGGGAGTATTGAAAAAGTAAACTTTAAAGTTAATGGTTCCTATTTTAAACAGGATCGATCTGCTCCGTATAGTGTAACCTGGACACCAACGGCTGCAGGAACGTATACCATTGGAGCTAGAGCTTTTGAAGATGGACAGGAAGGGCTTTCCACAGAAGTATCCAGAACAGTTATTATTAAGGAAGAAACCATTACTCAAGCACCACAAGTCTCATTTGCCAACCCTCCTGGTAATCTAACAGTAGATCAGGGGTATGATCTTACCGTAATTGTTGATGCAGCGGATCCCGATGGGAGTATTGATAATGTGAAATTATATATCAATAATGCTTTAGTGCGCCAGGAAAATATAGCGCCGTATGAGTGGGGGCATGATGGTTCACCCAATCCTTTGGAAGTAAATGGTTTGACTGCGGGGACACACACTTTTAAAGCAGTAGCAACCGATAATGATGGTAATACTGCCGAGGACACCTTTATTTTGACTGTACAAGAAGGTACCGGCGGAGGCGATACCAACAATTGTTCCTTTGGAACGCCAATTGCAAACGGAATTCCTGCAATGGATAAAGTGTCTTATAATCATGTCTACGTTTTAGGAACAGGCGGACCAAACTTAGATAACTTCAGAGAGTTTTCTATCAACTGGGATCCAGCATATAATGGACTTTATCAGTTCGCAATGAATACAAATAATGGGGCTCCAAGTTGGTATGTAGATTTTTCTGATACCATGACGTATCAGTTACAAAAGACTAATCCCGAAGTTACCTTATCAAATACTGGATTTGATGGACTTGATGGTAGTTATTGGGTTGCTTTGGATGCCAACAACATTGCTTTGGTTTCTAAAGATAAAGACTTTACAATTTACTTTAGTAATTCTACTCAAGCGCCTTCTTGTGCGAATAGACAGAGTAAAATTGCTATTACAAAGGATAATTTAAGAAACATAACGATCTATCCTAATCCAGTTAAGAGTAATGAGTTGTCTATAAATGGATTAGAAAATCAAGATGTATCGATACAAGTATTCAGCTTAATTGGGCGTAGAGTTCTATTCAAAAAATCTAAAGGAGTAAATGTGTATAAAATACCATTAGAATCTTTAGAAACAGGGAGTTATATTTTGAATATACAAGCCAATGGGATTAATAAATCCTTTCACTTCATCAAAGAATAAAAATGACTTTAGATAAATTCTATCAGGGAATAATAAAGTTCCCTGATGGAGTTGTCTAATTTTTTTAATGATTTAACAAATACGTGGATCAGTTTTACTGCACAAAGAATTCATGTTAGAAGATCAAGACGTAAACACACAGAAATCATGGAACAACTCTTAAAAAACCAAATTTATTTTACTATAAACATCCAAAAAGGATTGCAAATTTTAATTACGTTACTTTTCCCCTTTTTATTCTTTTGGATAGTTTCATCCATTGCTATGGATGGGCCATATACCAATCCTCCATCCAAAGTCACATCATCTATTGACTGCGCACCACCGGCTAATTTGGCAGCTATACAGCCTATTGCTAATGGGTTATGGTCTCAACCTAGTATTTGGCCAGGAAATAAATTACCTACAGCAAATGATGATGTAACGATACCTGCGGGTAGAACAGTTACCCTTGTTGGAACCTGTCGCGCAAAAACAATTAGGGTCGATGGTACCTTAAATGCTGTAAATTGGCAGAATACTGGTGCTTGGATTAATTTAGAAACTCAAAGCATTATGGTAGCCAATGGTGGTCTTATGGAAATTGGGACAGCATCACAGCCGTATGCAGCCATAGAAAAATGCTCAATAACGTTAACAGGTGGTAAACAGAATAATGCCCCAGCTTCCTATAAAGCGATTATGGTGATGGGCGGAGGTACTTTAGAGTTACACGGGAAAAAAAGATTGAGTTGGACAAACCTAGCTACAACTGCCAATGCCGGAGCTACACAAATTACCTTAAAAAAAGCTGTTGATTGGGAAGTTGGAGATAAAATTGCCTTAACCGCCACGGGATTAGCTAGTGGTCAGTCCAAAGCCTGGAACAATGTTGATGAAGCGGAAATCACGGCCATTAGTGGTGATAAAAAAACACTTACATTAAAAGATCCTCTAAAGTATAAACATATAGGAGGATCAAAGTCTTACACAAGAGCCAGAGATGGAAAAACCTGGAATGTGAATATCCAAGGAGAGGTAGGCCTATTATCCCATTATATCAAGATTCAAGGTAAAATGGATGGAAATAACGAACAAACAGGTTTTGGAGGCCATATCATGCTTATGAAGAATTCTACTTCTCATGTAGAACAAGTAGAATTATACAAAATGGGACAAAAAGGAATTTTAGGACGTTATCCGTTTCATTGGCATTTAAATGAAGATAAAGCGCAAGGCAGTTATTTAAGAAACAGTAGTGTGCACAAATCATTTAATAGAGCGGTAACGATTCATGGCACCGATTATGTTACAGTAGATGGTGTATTTGCATATGATCATATAGGTCATGGTATTTTTTTAGAAGACGGAGCAGAACGTTTTAATACCATTAAGAATAATGTTGTATTTGTAACAAGAAGACCAAAACCCGGAGAACAACTTACGCCTTCCGATAATGAAGCTAATGAACCTCAAAATAGAACGCCTGCTTCTTACTGGATCACTAATCCAAACAATTATTTTGAAAACAATGTAGCCGCAGGAACTGAAGGAACAGGATTTTGGTTTGCTTTTCCTGAAAAACCAATGTTTGACTCTGGAAATTTACCTTACTATCAAGGACTAAACCCGTCAAAAGAACCCTTAGGAAGTTTTGAAGGTTTTGTAGCACATACTTGTATGACAGGTTGGGATGTTTTTGATCGATTAAACCCTGACCATTCCTTAAAAAAGAATTTTGGATGGAATATTGGCACTAGACAACTAATTAAAGATGGATTGTTTTATGGGAATGATCAAGCTTTATATTGTGGATTAGGTGTAGGGGGGACTAATAAGAATACTGTTTTTTATAATTGTGTTTTCAGTGATAACAAAACAGGTTCTATGTTGGCTGGTGACTTAACCATAGAAAATAGTCTCTTTAATGCAGATTCCGATTTAGGGGTTTTTAACGGAGTGAGAGAATTTTTTAGATTTTATGATGGACCCGGTCGACACCACGACTGTCATTTTGAAGGATGGGATCGATCAAATTCAGAAATGATCAAGCAGATTACCGGAGGAGGAGCTACGGAAAATTTCAATCCAACCTTTAGAGGGACTACCAAAGGTTTTTCTGAGCCGTTTCCATTTAGATTTTTCCCTTTACCTAACACTGATGATACACGTGCCAGAAAGATTGGTCAGTTTTTCAAAGATTACGATGGAGGATTAACAGGTAAGGCACATACTACATTGATAAGAGATATTGCATTTCTTAGAGATGGGCACGAATATAGACACCCTTCTTGGAGAAATGCCGCTAGATCTGATTATTACTTTGCAGGGCTATGGTTTGCTGGAATCAATGCAAGTGGGACTCACATATCAGTAGTTCGATCTAAACCAGGTACTGATGATGTTTGTTTTTACGAGTCAGGAAACAAAGCATCAGGAACCTATAAATTCCCCACAATTGTGAATGAAGGATTTATGTACACCTATTACTTCAATAGAGCCCCATCAAATAAAAGTATACATCTTATCTGGAACAGAGGAGATGCAGGAGATTTAGGATTTGCTAGTTTTAAAGGCTTAGGAAAACTAGGTAATTTTAGGGTACGAGGACATAATTTTAATCTTCCTCGCCTAAATTCGATAACGGCGATCCGAAATGCTACAGATAATGCCTATTTTATTGCAGGAAATGGAGATGTTTACGTTAAGTTTAGAGCCATTGGAGGAGATACCAGAGTAAACATTTTTTTTAACTGGGATAATAATGGAAGTTTTCAACCGGCGGCATTACCTTGTACTTCAAATGATCTTGATGGCGTTACAGCCCTTGATAGTGACGGCGATGGAAGACCAGATACCGTCGAAACAGAAACTTGCGGAAACCCTAACAATGCTTCTGATTTGAATTTCGGATTCAATAGAACTTCAGAAAATTTTCAGCGATTTAATACCGCTGCGGCAAATACGAGTAGCGATCAGCACTGGTTAATAAGAGCAGATAACTCTAATGATCCTTATATTGTTAGAAGCGGGCTGAAATTTCAAGGTAACCAAGTTCCACAATTAAAGATAAGAGCTAAATCTGAAGCTGCAGGAACTTTCCAGTTATTCTGGACGACCACTGATCAACCTGGTTTTGCAGCAGATCGATCTGTAACAGTTGCTCCGCAAACTACCAATGTCTTTGAAGAACTTGTGTTCGATATGAGTAACCTTAATACCTGGATGGGAAAAACAATTACTAAAATTCGACTGGACTTCCCACCAGATACATCGGCACCGCGACATACTTGGATTGATTATATTCACGGTTCTGCTGCATCAGACGATCCTTGTGACAATACACCTGAAATTGTGTTCACCAGTCCAGCGAATAGGCAATTACAAGAAGGTGACGATCTAGGAGTTGTTATTGCTGTCAATAACGGAAGTATATCCAACATTAAACTATATTTGAATAATGTATTAGTGCGTCAAGAAGGTATAGCGCCATATGAATGGGGCACAGCAAACCCGGGTCAAAATGATGCTGCATTGTTAGACCTTGCAGCCGGAACCTATACTTTAAAGGCAGTGGCAACAGATAATGACGGTAATACCGGAGAGGTTTCTATCACTATAACCGTTCAAAGCAATCAATCTATTACGACGACTTTTACTCCTATTCATGATGCCTATCTACAAGGCAGCACAAGATTCAATAATTCAGATCTCAGAGTAGAATCAGGAAATAGGATGAGCTATTTCATGTTTGACCTAAGCGCAATTACAGGAACTGTAAACAGTGCAGAACTTAAGCTTTCGGTAGGTTCTGATCCTGGTAATGGTAATATTAACGTATATCTTGGTAATGGTACTAGTTGGACAGAAACCAATCTTTCTAACACTAATAAAGCAAGTAAAGGAAACTTATTGGCTTCCAAAAATACATCATACAGCACCAATGGAACTTACATTTGGAATCTTAACGGTATTACTGTTGGAGATAAAGTGAGTCTAATAGTAGAGCACACCTCAGGAAATGATGTGAGTTTCTGGTCAAAAGAAGGAAGCAAAAAACCTGAACTTGTTATTACAACCGGTGGCAGTAGTAAGGCTGAAACCTTAACCGCTAAAGAAGAGGAAAAAACAAAAATTTCTATGCACCCAAATCCTGCCAGAGATGTAGTATTCTTAAGAAATTTACCTTCTTCAGCATATCGTGTTAGCGTTTATAGTTTTAATGGTTACGAAGTGGTCACTCAACTTGTCAATAAGAAAGGTTCTACAACAGAAATTAACCTTAATGGACTACCTACAGGAATATATTTTGTCAAGGTGTACTCTGAAGAGGAGGCTATCATCACAACTCGATTACTGAAAGAGTAGATAGTTTGAATAATTAAACTTCCTATCTTTTTTATTTGAAGATGGGAAGTTTATACAAAGCTCCTAGCCAATATTTTTTTAATTTCATATGCTTATAAATTGTAGTGGTAATATTAAAAACCTTTAATTTACTAAACAACGAAATCAAATAATATTAAAATACGAGTCTAAAAAGATTTAGACCGTCTTTGTGTAAAGTAGTAATTACTTTTAGTATCATTACTTTTAGGTTTGTTATAGAATTAGTATTTTTGTTTAACAAAACAAATAAAATGTTAAACAATTTTATCATGAGAGGAGAAATTAAAGAAATTTGCACGATTGATATCGGACAGGATTATAGACAAAATGCTTATACCTTTTATCAAAGTGGAGTGATTAAACATTTGTATGACGAGAGTATTTTGAGTTATAACAAAGAAGAATGGACAACATCACAAACTATAAGTAATAGTATCAAGTCCAAGTTAATAAAAGAATGCCCAAATAAATATAAAAAACGTTTACGCGAAGTACTTGATTTTAATTCAAGAATGAATTAGCAAGAGAAAACCGCTGCAAATTTAGTCCCACAGTGGTTATCAATATACAAGCCAGTTGAGCTAGCCTATTTTGATCCTTTTAAGATTTTCTAATCTACCTGATTATGGTACTCATATTTTTTAAGAACTTCTAGAGAAGTATATCTCAAGACTTTTTGATGTGTTGACTCTAATACCACATACGGTGCTTTTCCTTCTCTTTCTGATTCTAACCATCTCGATACACACAAACACCATTTATCACCTGGTTTGAGTCCAGGAAAATTGTAATAGGGTATAGGAGTAGAGAGATCATTCCCTTTAGATTTAGTATAGGATAAAAATTCTTCTTTGACTATCGCGCATATTACGTGGGTACCCGTATCTTGTTGTATAGTTCTGCAAAAACCATCTCTGAAATATCCTGTTAATGGATTTTGACAACACGATTTCAAAGGAGTGCCTAAAACATTTAGTTCTGAGTTCATTCTATAAATAGTATAATAACTAAAGTGTATCTATATGTGGAAATCTCTCATCATATTCTACTTTCAATTTAGAGAGTTTTAGAAAGAATGATTTGTTTTCCTTGTGTGTTCGATTATTCTTAAAATGAACAAACTTCCCTTGGGCATGTATACTTACCCCATTAGTTTTGTACATATAGAATTGGTAGTAGGGGATAATCCATGTAAAGTTCCTTAATCCTTTATTAATTGCCAACAAAATTCCTTTTGGTCTAAGTTCAATACTCCCATAACTTAAATCTGAGACGGTATTTAAATATTTCCTTAAATTTGGACTTACATCGTCAATAATCATTCTTTTGGAACCAATACCATTCATTTTAAAAGCCTTAACAAATGAAAACGGCTTTCCAACCAAATCATTGATAATTTTTTTGTTTTCCTTACTACTGTATGTTGTCTCTAGAATCATTTCTATATTCGTATAATAAAAAGAATACCCTGCATGAAATTATAAAACACAAGGTATTCTTTACCTGAAACCAATCCATCAACATTGCCTTACTTCACAAGTTTCATTAGTCCAAAAAGCGATTTATAAATGTTTTAAATCAAATTGTAGGCGTACCTTTAAGTCGTTTTTCTATTTTTTTCTTTTTTTCGGTAAGTCGTTTCATTAAATCCATAAGTGCAGCGTCTTTAGATTCTTTATAGATTTCATTAATGTTTAATATAAGAGCTTTTGCTTCGCGCGAAGCAGCTACTCTGTCACTAGTAGACATATTACTCATCTTACGACTTTCAAATTCTAATGCTTCTTTTATCAGTTTCATAACTTCTCTTTTTTTGGGGTGCAGATTGTAAAAATATCAATGTTTCTGAAAAAATTGAAAGTTTAAAATCTGTATTGTACTTATTTATCTGTAAAGATAAGAGTTGTTTAAATGTTTATAAAAATAATTAAACAAAAATTAACTTATTTTCAGGCTTTTAATTAAAAATTATATAACGTAATCATAATTTTTTTGAATGTACTATGTATTTTTCCACAATAACCGCTGTGATGATTACCATATAAAATTGACCTACTAGACCCACTAATATTGCAGCTTTTTGAGCAACCGCGGTAGTGGGTACAATTTCACCATAACCTATTGTTAATAAAGTAATGTAGGCATAATACAAAATGCTATCAAAGCGTACTAGGGGATCTTCTGATTGTAATAATGTACAAGTAAATGATCCTGGGTTGAGTAACTCGATAGTCATAAAAAGAAAGAAAGCCAAAAAACCTAATGAGATATATCCACTCATGAGTCCCATAATTACATTTTTGTTTACAAAACTGGCACCCCACACCTGTTGAATGATATTCCAGGTAACGATTATGTGAAAGACAAAATAGATGGTTAATCGTATAAAGATATTATCCATATTCTCATTTCGAGAAATCATGCTAGATCCAAACATAAAAGCTGCAATGACGAATAATCCAATAAAGAACCAAGTGAGTTTTTTACGCTTTGAAATCATCAAAATTCCAGCGGCAATACTTAAAAGGTACAAAATAGGCAGTAACACAAATTCGTAAAAATCTAAAGGAAAAAATAAAGATCCAAACAAAATTGTAATCTGTGTGCCTAGAAATATTTCGAATCTGTGTTTGTATAGTCTATCTACTATCATTATTCATCTAATAATTTATCATTAAACTCATAATCTTTATAACTCACCTTAAATAAAGCACTGTATAATGATGGGACGAATAATAATGTAATAACGGTACCAAACAAAAGCCCGATCATAATACTTACGGCCATACCCTCCCACATTTCTCCACCTGAAATGTATAGCGGAATCAATCCCAGGACTGTTGTAAATGTAGCCAAAAGTATAGGTCTAAATCGTTGTAAACAAGCTGCAATGACAGCATCTTGCTCAGAGCGACCAAGATCTTTTTGTTCGATTTCCATTCTGTCTATGAGTACAATTGCATTATTAATAACGATACCTGCAAGAGAGATGACCCCCAAAAATGGCATAAACCCAAAAGCTTCTCTAAAAACTAATAATCCAATCACTACGCCAATGATCCCCAAAGGAATTGTTAGTACTACCATTCCCATTTTTCTGAATGAATTAAATTGAATAATTAGAAGTAATACAATAATAAATGCAGATATGGGCAAATAGCCTATTACTGACCCCATACTTTCTGCAGTTTGCTTAGCATCCCCACCAAATTCATAATCATATCCAATGGGCCAACTTTTTTTCTGCTCGTCTAACCAAGGAGTAATTTCTGCAGTGATAGCAGAAGCATTACCTCCTTCTCTCAATTCTGAACTAATATTTACTGTTCGTTTAAGATCAAATCGCCTGATTTTGGAATATTGCCATTGCGGTATAATGGTAGCCACTTGCAATAAAGGTACACTTCTTCCACTATTTTGTGAGTATATATTCAACGTCTCAAGCGAAGCCAATGATTGCTGTTGATTGTTATCACTGCGCATCATAATCGGGATGGACTTATCTTCTTCCCGATATTCTCCTGTTTGGAAACCATCGAGGACGGTTTGCAAGGAAGTAGCAATATCCTGACTTGTCACTCCGGCAGACTGAGCTCTGTTTTGATCAATCTCTACCAGGAACTTCTTGCTTTTAGGACCCCAATCATCTTTTACGTTTTTGGTACCAGATATGCCAGAGAGCCTTAGTTTGATCACCTCGGCGATTGAGGATAACTTATCAGGATTTTGACCGGATATTTTTATTTCAATAGGAGTACCACTACCACCAGAACCCAATGCACCTACCTTGATATCAGCATTTGGGAAGTTGTTGAAAGTAAATTCATCAATCTTTTTTATCATCTTGGTATTCTCATTAAACGATGAGGTATTTACAAGAATATGAGCATAATTCGAATTAGCTTCGTCTGGCGAATATCCTAAATCATATGACTCTGGTCCTTCTCCAATATAGGACGACCAATCAGATATACCGGTAGATCTTGATTCATTTACCAGCAGAGATGAAGCCATATAATCTTCGATTTGCTTTACAACTTCAGAGGTGCGTTCAATCTTGTTGCCTTCGGGAAGATTAATGTCGATAGTGATCATATTTCGGTCACTATCAGGAAAAAAGATAAAAGGTATTTTAGTAAATCCATAGATGGAAATAAAGAAGGCGATAAAAATACCGATGATCACTTTCCATTTATTACCTAATGCCCAAAGAATTAAATTCTTGTAATATTTTTTTAATGAATTTATAATTCGATCAATAAAACTTGGTTTCTTTTCCCCTTTTGGGGTAATCTTCAAAAACAAGTAACAGAACATAGTGATCACCGTCAATGCTATAATCCATGAAGAGAGTAGTGCAATAGTAATAACCACGAAAATAGGGCCTACAATATCTCCCATAGTAGTAGGAGAGAGGTAAAAGGCCAAAAATGCTGCAGATGTAGTTAATGTTGAAATTAACAAAGGCATCCATAGCTCTGAAAAAGCTTCGACAGCGGATTGTTTTTTTTCGATACCTTGCTCCATTTTGACCATAATTGTTTCGGCCACTACGATAGCATTATCGACCAGCATCCCTAATGCCATAATTAGTGCGGCTAATGTTACCTGATTGAGTCCCATACTGATCACACCCATAATCATCAAGGTCATAATCGTTACAATCGGAATCAGGCTAGCAATGACAAAACCTGTTCTGATGCCTAAGAAAATAAGCATTACGGCAAGTACAATCCCAATAGACTGCATGAGATTAACGATAAAATCACCTACCTTAAAATCTATATATGTATCTAAAGAAGATACACGAGTCAACTCTAGTCCTATGGGTAATCGTTTCTGCCACGCTGCTACGGTTTGATCTACTTCTTCACCTAAGGCTATAATATTAGCATTCTCTTTTAAATTTACGTGCAACGAAATGGCGTTTTTACCACTGATCCGTATTTTTTGTGTAGGTGGATCTATATATCCTTTTGATACCGTGGTGATATCCCCTAATTTTACTAATTGTGAGCTGTTGTTACCAACAGAAATAAGCATGTTTTCAATATCTTCGACAGAGTTAAAGTTTCCGGTAGGCTCTAATATAATACGTTCGTCTCCTAAATTGATTTGTCCTCCTGAGTTAAGAATATTGGTTACAGATATTGTTTGTTGCAACTTTGAAGCTGATAAGCCATATTCTTTTAATCGCGTATTGTCAAACTCAACAAAAATACGTTCTTCTTGTTCTCCTCCCATTTCAACTTTGGCAGCGTCAGGTAGTTTGATAAGTGCATCTTTGATATCATCTGCATATTCTTTCATTTCAGTATAAGAAAAACCATCTGATGTAAGTCCAACCACAATACCATATACATCACCAATACCGTCGTCTCTTAAAAAAGGTTGAACACCTTGAGGTAAACCTTGTAAGGCATTTAGTTTTCTACGAAGTCTGTCCCAAACCGATTGCATTTTTTCGGGCGTTACTTCATCTTTAAGAGTTACTTGTACTACCGATAATCCTGATCTTGAAGTACTGGATATCTCTTTTAACTCGGGCAATTCCTGTGCTACTTTTTCAATTTTATCGGTTACCAATTGTTCAACACGCTCTGGACCTGCACCTGGAAATTGGGAAACAACAGAAGCTACTCTTACCGTATAAGGAGGCATACTGTCTCTAGACAAACTAAAATACATAACAACACCCATTAAAATAATGGTGATTAACACCATAAAAGTGATTCTGTTTTTATCTATAGAAAACTGTGCTAAATTCATGCGTGATATTTTAGAATTACTGTAACCTTACTTCCTGACCGTCTAAAAGAGTTTGTAATCCGGCTGTTGCAATTTTTTGACCTGCAGAAAGCCCTTTTATGATTTCAAATCCTTCAGTAGTCAAATTGCCAATAGAAACTTGTTGTTTTTTAACCTTAATAAAATCTCCTTCTTCTTCTATTAAAAACACGAATCTTCCATTGCTATCTTCTCCTACTGCGTGTGCAGGAATTACAATAGTTTCAGTACTAGATTTTCCATTTCCAAAATCAAATGTAACATTGGCGGCCATACCGCTTTTTATATCATTACTTGGGCTGGTGACAGTCACTCTTATTGGATATGTTGAGGTATTTGCATCAACCGCCGGGGACACTTCTGTAACTTTTCCTTTGAATGTTTTGTTTTGTAATGAAGTAAAACCAACCTGAACTTCCATGTTTTCTTTGACTCCGTTAATAACACTTTCTGGAATTCCCAAATCAATTTCCATATCGGTACCAGCATTGAGCGTGGCTACAGTTTGCCCGGGACTTACATTTTCATCAATTTCTGACGTAACTGCAGCAATAATTCCATCTTCTGGAGCATAAATGTATCCATATTGTATTTGTTCCTGTTGGATCTCGACACCACGTTTTGCAGACTCATGGCTTTCTTGAGCTGTTTTGTAAGAGTTTTTGGCAGCTTCAAAGTCACTTAAAGGTGAACTCCCTTTTTCATACAAAGAACGAACCCTGTTTAAACTTAATTTAGTAGTATTCATTTGAGATGCAGCACTATTTAATTGAGTTATCGATTGCTCGTATGCCAATCTGGATTGTACATTGTCTAACTTCGCTAGCAAATCTCCTTTTTTTACCTTTTGGCCTAGTTTAATGTTAAACTCTGTTATAATTCCAGAATTTCTAAAACTTAGATTGATAATCTTATCAGTTTGTGCCGTACCACTGAAAGTTCTCACTTTTTGTCCTCCTAAGAAACCAACTTGTTGGTACTTAACCGGACGTAATATTTTTTCTTCTTTCTTTTCTTCTTTACCACAAGACCATATCAAAGATGATAGTACAAGTATGATAAAATATGTGTTGAGATATTTCATGTTGTTGGTGTTTTATAGTTGTGGAAGGTTAATTTCGTGTACTTAGAAACTCAAAAAAACGCTGTCTGAAAGCTTCATTTTCTTGATCAGAGTTTAGCAGAAAATAATAACCCAGAAAACGTTCTAATTGCAAAGAGTTGATTAAATAATTGTAAGTAGCATTGGCTCTGGCCACACGGGCGCTTAATAAGTTATTCTGGGCGTCTAAAAGTTGCACAATGTTTACAGAACCAGATGAATAGGATACCTGGGTGAGTTCCAAAGATTCTATAGCCGTTTCTTCAGATATTTTGGAAAGTTCAATATTCGATATTTGGTTTACCAGGTTCAATACACCAGTTCTTATATTGGCGGCTATTCCTAATTCTGTACTTTGCTTATTGATTTCTAATTGATCTTTTTGAATGATAGCCGTTTGTCGATTAATATTAGTTACGTTTTGATTAAAAATTGGGATCGAAACATTAAGGCCAACATTATAATTATCATCAATCAATCCAAAACCAGGAGGAGCTGTGCTTCCTTTTCCACTTCTATCAAAGGTCCGGTTATATTGCCCTTGAAGTGCAATTGTAGGTAAAAATCTACCAGAACTATTTAGTTTAAGGTTACGTGTGGTGGCCTCGAGATTATATTGCAAGGATTTAAGCTCAGGAGCATTGGTTTTAGCTTCGTCTACCAGGAAATCTATAAAAGGCTCCCTTAATGTAGGATCATCTAATAAATTGGCAATTTCTTCATAGTTATATTCTTTAAAAACTCCTTCACTAAGTGCGGCATCGTCAATATCTATCTCTAGATTAATTGGATTATTTAATGTCTGATTAAGAGTTATAAAACCTTGTTCCAGTTGATTAATGGCTTCTACCATAGCTTGCGTGTTTTGTGCCATTTGACTCCTAAAACGTAGCAGGTCGGATTTTCCTGATTGTCCGGCTTCAAAATTCTGTTCGGCTATCTGTAAGTTTCTTTTGGTGAGTTCTAGGTTTTGCACTTGAATCTGAACATTGGTTTTGAGTATTAGTGTATTAAAATATGCATTGGATACATTAAAAATAAGATCTAGTTGATCTGCATTGAATGATGCTTCTTGTGCTTTTTGTAATTTTTTTTGAATTGTAATATTTGCATTTACCGCTTCAGAAAATAATGTTTGCTGAACCGTGAGGTTTCCTGATGTTGAAAATTCAGGACTTTGACCATTACTAATTTCGGCAGCATCTGGATCGACGTAGGTCGCAGTTCCGGCTGCGGTGAGTAAGGGAAGATAGTTGCTTTTTGCCGTTTTTACATCTTGCTGGCTAAGTTCAACATTTTTTTGACTGGCTTGTAGCGATAAGTTGTTTTTGAGCCCTTCGTCTATAGCGGTTAATAAAGAATACTTTTTTTCAGAGAGTATATTTCTGAATTCACCGACAAAATCAGTTTGTGCGATAAGGCTATACTTCAAAGGAAATCCTATGCGTTCGGCTGTGTTGAAATTAATGGTAAGACGAGGTGTGTACTCAATAAATACTGGTAACTCTGAAAGGGATTCGCCGTTAATATAAGCTTCAACACTTAGTGCAATTCTCCTAAAAAATTGCTCAAGATTATCATCAGATTGATTGGTAGCCATAATTCCGGCAGATACATCATTGGGCCCGTTGGTCGTAAATGATGGTAATTTCTTATCAATAAATGCTTTTGCAAGTTTTCTGTTTTCTTCTGTCGTTAGAAAGAAGCCACCTGCAATATAGATAGCATCAATACCTTCTAGGTTATTAATGATATCATTGGGATTATTGAAAGGAATAAGCTTGTAGTTTGCTTCTAAAGCCCCTATTTCTCTGTCAAAGGTTTCCTTTAACGGCAAAATATCTACAAAAGGAGCATCAATGGCAATTCCCAGGTTCTTAAAACCGGTTAACTCTTTAAAAATTTTAAAATCAACTTTAAAAGATTCTGATTCTATGAGGTATGTGAAATTTTCGACCCCCGATGTTTCTTTGGTAAGATCAATATCACTGTTGAGGTCTCGATTAATAGCCCCAAAGAGGATCGTTGGTTTCTTATGTACTTTTTGAGTACTTATGATCTGGTTATTGATGACTCCAAATGCCAGTATGATGTCGGTTTTATTGTTTAAAAGTTGATCATAATTTTGTTGTGCCTTTTCAAGATTGTAGTTATTTGCCAGAATATTGGACTCCGGAATATGAATCACGGCGTCTTCCCCTACAACGGCTCTTATTTCTGATTGAAGTTTTGTAAGTAAAGGTTCTACTTCTGAAGTTGTGTAATCTACCAAGATACCGATGGTATAGTTTTGCTTTACTTGAGAAACACCGCTAAAGATGGAGAAAAGGAATAGTAATACTAAAGATCTTTTCATTATTTGTTTGTAGTTTTAAATTATGACTCTTAAAGAATTGCCACAATTTTAGATTGATTTGTCGAAGTATTTTTTAATGGTTTTATCTATATACTGTATATGTTCGTCACTAAAATTAATATTGTCAATCAAAAAATTATTTAGTTGTATATTATCTTGATTACGTAAAGCCAGGGTTTCTTTCCACAGTTGGTTTTGCATTTTATATCCATCAATTAACCTTTTTATGCGATCAATACCTCCCTGAATATCTAAATGAAAGTGTCTTTTTCTTTTACTTCCTTTAAAGACGTTATAATTAACTTCACCTTTTTCAATTAAGAATTTTAACGCTTTACTAGTAGCACTTTTACTGGCTGAGACCCCTTCCATTAATTCTTCAAAAGTGAAATGTTCCTGATTAGAAATCAAAAACAATCCTAATATTTTACCGGCAATTGGGGGATAATTCTCTTCTTTGAATGCAATAGCATAGCGCTCGATCATATTTTCCATGCTTCATCAGAATTTTGAAGCAAATGTATATTTTAGTTTCCATTAATGGAAACTAAAATATAGTTTTTATGATAACTTTCACATTTTCAATAAGATAAAGTTAAAATTTAATTGGCGGTTTTGAGGTTTATTCAGAGATTATTTTTTGATAAGCATATCAAGAAAAAGCTTTTGTTCACTTTTGGGAACAAACATTATCAATTAGCTTATGGGTATGTGCCTTTTTAATACGCTTTACCAAAAAAGAAAGTATTATTTCTTTAAGTATAATTACTTTTATATTATATGCTCGAGAAAAGAATCTTTTTATACATTTTTACATTAACTTCTACCTATACGCTAGCTCAAAAATCTTTTACTTTCCAAAATCAATTTATCGAACCAGGAACTAAAAGTCAATTTGAAATACCCGTAATTAGTAAAACAGACAGTACTTTTATTCCTGTTACTATATTTCGTGGTACAAAACCGGGACCTGTTTTGGGGATCACTGCCGGAATTCATGGTTATGAATATCCTCCCATTTTGGCCGCGCAACAATTGAATCAAAAAATTGACCCAAAACAACTATCGGGTACAATTATTCTTGTTCAAATAGCCAATGTACCTGCTTTTTTAAGTAGGAGTCCATTTATAAACCCATTAGATGGTAAAAATTTAAATCGCTCATTCCCTGGTAATAGCAAAGGTTCGATAACCCAACGTATGGCATATATTATCACCTCAGAGGTGATTGCTAAATCTGATTATTTTGTTGATATGCATGCAGGAGATGCACCAGAAGATCTGCGATCGTATAACGCTTGGTATCAAAGCAAAGCACTCCCCGAAGTTTCAAAAAAAGGAAGAGAAATGGCATTGGCTATGGAGTTTGATTATTCTATTATTTTCAATATTCCTGAAGAAAGACTTAAAAAACCTAGTTTGTATTGTTCTCAAGAGGCTTTTCATCGTAAAATCCCATCAGTGGATATAGAATGTGGACGACTTGGTGTTCCTGGCAAAACAGAAACGGATCGAATTGTAAAGGGCATGTTCTTATTATTGGCACATTTGAAAATGATAGATTTAAATAAACAATCTGTTCTAACAAAACCAACAATAATTGCTCAACGATTTACCATAAAAAGTAAATCAACCGGACTTTTTTATACTGAAAAAAAGCGGGTGACTTTATTAAAAAGGGGGAGTTTGTTGGCTATATTACCGATTTTTTTGGCAATACATTACAAGAGATTAAAGCATCACAAAATGGAATGATCCTATATATGATTGGTACTCCCCCTATTAATAAGGGTGAAACTATTATGAATGTCGGCATCGTGCCTTAAATTCATATCATAAACGTCTTATCATTGGTATAGAAATTAATAACATGCCTATAGAGGCCATTACAATTGGCATTATGCTCCATATTGGTTTTAGATTATGCTCTGTTTCATAATATTCAGGTTTGAATTGATTCCAATCAATAGTATCGGCATGTTGACCTTCGAATATTTTTGGGTAGAAAAATAACCTTAATTTTTCGTGAAAAGCATCAGTAGCTTCCAAATACTCCATTTGTTGATTCATACTGGTTCCGGCCAATTGATTAAAAACAAGTTGTAAATGCATATTAGGAATTACAGTTGCGATTTGTCTGCTCGTCTGTTCGCGTAACTTGATTTTGTCATTTAGAGCTTCCTGTTGTTTTTTTGAGTCATCGTCTCCCATCTGTTGCATAGCATAATACCATAACCAGTTGAATCCATCTGTGGGATAGCCATATTTTTTGAATTGCGGATAATGCTTATAAAACTTCTCTATAGTAGCCAATTTATCAGTGTCCCATTTTACATGATATCCATCCCGTTGAGCAATTGCTGTACTTAAAGCCTCAGGAACGGGATATTTTGATGAAACGTAAGCATTGATCCCAGCAGGTAAAAGGACGATTAATACTAGCCAAACTGATAGAAGCAATAACGCATTAAAACCCGAAGATTTTTTAAAGCTAATGATAAAAAAAGTGAGTGTAAACCAAAATAGCGTATAAAACATAGACAATCCTAACATCCAAAAAAAGTTAGAATCCAAAGATAAATTGAGTACTAGCTTTGCAATAAAAAAAAGAATGATCAATATGATATACAACAACACCAAACGTATCAAAAGTTTGGAAATAATAAATCGTAGTTTAGATCTTGCCTGAATAGCTACTAAACGCCAAGTTCCTGCTTCAGTCTCTTCTGAAACCACGTTAAACGTCAAAACAATAACCAATAAAGGGAATAAATAAATAATCACAAAAGAAAGATCAAGGTTGCCGGATTGTAAATTCATTGGATTCACCAAATCGGTATCGTACTTTTGTGCTTCAAAGGTTTTTATCGTAATCCGTTTTACCGTTGGGTTAACATCTGCTTGGCCTATTGATAATCCTGCTAGCGGATTTAAGGTATTGATGTAAGCAAATTTTACATAATACAATAACAAACCTAAATCTTCATTATGAAGTGATATTTGTCGATCAAAATGCTGTTCTTGATAAGTGTTTACTTCGGTAATAGCATTTTGTTGTCTTTTCAGGTGTTTACTTCCAATAATAATTCCAACAATACCTAACAATGTAATTAATAATAAGCTTATCCAAACTTCTTTGGATCTAATGCATTGTTTCAAAAATAACTTATATAGTATCATATCGCTTTTGCTCTTTTTGAAGTGAATATCAATAAGCCTAAAGCTGCAATAATCCATAATAGTATGGATAGTAATGCAGGAAAGGCTTCTTTAAGAGAATTGTTAAATGCCATAGGTTCGTGCTTGAAATCTTCGAATTCCTCCCAGTGTTCGTGGCCTACCACATGGGTTTTTCCTTCAGAACCGCTTTCTTTTTTCGGACTGATATATTCCATTTGCAATTCGTTCATGGTCTGCGCTAGTTGATAACGATAGTTATCTGCCTGGTATTGAAAATCGATATAGGATGAAAAATCTGTTCCCGACATCGTCATCGATACTAGTTTGATGGCAGTAAACGGGTTGATAAAGGATGAAAACCGGGTCACATCATTTTGACTTTTATATATGTTTAGCAATTTTGTATGGTGTTTTCTATATAAAACAGACGTGATTTTTTCACCTTCACGCATCACGAAACCAGAATAGTTAAAAGGTAAATCGGTAACCTTACTTACGCTATGAACGGTTAAAACAGAGTCTCTTAAATTATTGTAGTGCGGATCATTAGGGTTATGACTGTCACCTTTTTGAATCACTTCTTTTTCAATGGCAGATTGAAAAGCTAATTTACTGGGTGTAGGGAACCAATAATTTCCCATAGCTTGAGCAGATTTGGGCAATAGTACTACTAGGAGTAACCAAATTCCTAATAATCGTAACAAAGCATTTTTTGAAGTGCTACTACTTGTCGATACTACAATAGTACCAGAAGAAACAATAAACAAGAATGCCAAATAACTGAACCCTAATACTAATAAACGAAACCACCTAAGATCGTTTTCTGCATAATCTCCAAATACCAAAATCGCGATAATTACTACTAAGTAAACAGGAATAAAAAATAGCATAGAAATGGCAAAAAGACCTATTGATTTTCCAAATAACATTTCCTTCCAGGTGGCACCTTGGGATAAAAGCATTTTTAACGTTCCATTTTGTCGATCTGCCGCAACACTAGAAAAGCCTACGAAAATTAGGATTAGTGGTAATACTAGCTGTAGCAATAATGCTAAACTCAATTCTCCAAATCTCAACATTCCTGTAGAAAATGTAGCTTCAGAAAAGTTAACACTGTTTTGACGGTGAGCTTCCAAAAAAACGGTGTTGCCTGTAAAACTTTCTAATCCGTAGTCAAATATTCCTAAAGTTGGATGTATTCGAAATGCAAATGTCCCAAAATGTGCCATACGGTGTGGATGCTTATCAGGATTTGCTTCCCAGCTTTGTCTGGCTTTAGTTTGGTGTTCTCTTCGAATATCATTTTGAGTACTATGATTTTTTATACCACTAACAGCCGAATAAGCTGTTAGTAGTATAAAAACCAAGTATAAGAGATAAAAAGTTTTGGGAGTAGTCGCATTACGCCAAAAGTGAATTGCGAATACCCTAATGTTAGTCCATTTCATTTGTTACTATTTAGTGTTAAAATGTATAAGTAGCATTCAACAAAAAGTTTCTTGGAGCTCCTGGTCCTAACCTATTAGGATTAAGACCTCCCAACCAATATGTATCATCAAATATGTTATTTATTTTTAGTGTCAACTGCATATTTACAGAATTTGGCTTATAGTAAACTGCCCCATCAAATACTGTGTAGTCTGGTAATAGTACTCTGTCAGGAAGGTATGTAGGGTTGTACCAAGTATATCTCTCATCCACATACTGAGCGCCTAAACCAATTCCAATTCCTTTTAATAAGGAGTTCGAACTAAAGTCGTATCTCCCCCAAATATTTGCATTATGCTCTGGAGCTCCTCCTATTCGTTCTCCTACAAACTCTTCAATAGCATCTTCTTCAATAGTAGCATCTGTATAACCATAAGAAGCTATTATTTGTAAGTTAGGTAATACATAACCAGAAATATCCATTTCAAAACCTCTACTACGTTGTTCACCTATCGTTGTTAAGTTATCCAAGTCAAAAGTATCACCAAGTAAGATGTTTTTTTGAGTAATGTTAAAAACTGCTATGTTGGCAAATATTTTTCCATTTAAAAATTCTCCTTTGGCACCTATTTCTATTAAGCTACTTTCTAATGGATCAAATCTACCTGGTGAAGCCTCCCAAAAGAAACCTTCAGCAGATGGTGACAATGAAAGCGTATTTGTATGTGGCTGAAAACCTTCTAGATAGGTTGCATATGCACTAATATCCTTCGTAACTTCATAAGTTACACCTACTCTAGGTACAAAAGCATTAGTTTCAAACTCTTCTTCATCTCCTTCATAATCAAAAATATCTGTAAACCACTCATATCTTAAGTTTACTAAAGCCGAAAATTTTCCAATCTTAAATTGATTTTGAAGATAGACACCACTAGAGGTTGTTAAATTTGCGGGAATTTCAAGTCTTGAAAAGACATAATCGTTGGTATTTCTAATGCCGTTAAAAGGATCGGTTAAATCTAAATGTGGTACAGCAGGAACTAATAATCCATCGGCTGTTTGCCGAAAGTCATTTGGATCACTCGTTCCGGGTCTAAATCTTGCAGTAGAGCCATCATTTAACAGATAATCTCTTGAGCTATTTGCGCCACCTATATTTCTTTCCCAACGTGTTGCATCATATCCGACTAATGTTTTATTGGTAAAATTCTCTTTTTTTATGTCGTAATTAAAAAATGCGCTTACATTGTCTGTATTCCAATTTTGTTGTCTTTGGGCATATCTCATGGCTACGAGATTAGGAACGATATTACCATCGGCATCATAAGCTTGACGGAATGCGTCGGCTCTATGCTCTTGTAGATCTTCATCCCAAGTTTGTTTCATATACTGGGCATTGAAACCAAAGTTTTCGGTAAACTTTTTACTAAAGCTTGCCATAAATATGAATTCTTTAGTTTTGTAAAAGTCGTTTATTGCACCTGGATTCAGAGTAATTGGTGTGCTGTTGGGATCATAATTATCATCAACAGCATCAAAAATTGGCTGACCTCTATCTATATTGCCGTCAGCATTATTGTAAATCATTTCTACATTTAATGATGTATTTTCGTTAGGGATATAACTTAAAGACGGCGAAACCAAAATAGCATTGTTATTTACGACATCCCTAAAAGAATCTGCTTCTTGAATTGCCGCATTAAAACGATATAACAAAGTTTTAGAATCGTTTAAAGGGCCTGTAAAATCTGCTGTTGCTCTTAATGTTCCGAAACTACCTGCAGCGACTGAAATTTCATTGCGCTTTTCGGTTAATGGTTTTTTAGTGACCATATTTACGGTTCCACCGGGATCAGCACTAGAAAATGTTACCGATGAAGGGCCTTTAATGACTTCTACACGCTCAAGGTGTGAGGTAATGGGTTGTAAAAAATAGTACTGTCGTGTACGCATACCATTAAGTACTTGTCCATCATCTGCTTGCGTAATACCACGTATATTGTAATGGTTATACAAACCTGTAATGGCAACATTACTTACTGTTTTTACGGCATCTGGTAACTGAAATGCTAATCGGTCTGCAATAAGCTCTTTGGTTACTGCTGCTACTACTTGCGGTAACTCTTTATTTTTTATAGCTACTTTGGTTGCAGAAAACGAATAATCACTATTATAATCTTTCCTTACACGGCCTACAATTTCGACAGTCTGTAATTGCTCAGTGCCTTCTTCTAATTGGATAGTACCTGTATCAAATGGAGTACCTTCACTAATTTCTATAGTGTTTTTGTATGCCTGAAATCCCAAATATCGTACTTCTATGTTATAGCTTCCTGAAGGGGCATTTATTTCGAATTTTCCATAACCATCGGTGAGTTTGCCGAAGGTGTTTTCTGCATTCTTTATTGAAACCGTAGCACCCGTTATCGGAATATTTTTATGATCAACGATGGTACCGGTTATTTGCACCTGTGCAAAAGAAATATTGCCAATGAATACTAATGCAATAATGATTAATGATTTAAAAATGTTCATTGTGTGAATTGTTTATTTTAAGTCTATATGGTTTTTAAATAGAGATTTTGTAGTTCGGTTGCGTTAATGGTATTGGTATCTGAAGTGTGTACCAATTTCCCTTCCTTCATAATACCGATTTTGGTTCCCACATTAACTGCATTAAAAATGTCATGGGTAGCCATAAAAATAGCTTTGCCTTCGCTACTTAATTCCTTACAGATTTTTGTGAATTCTAGTGTTGCTTTAGGATCTAGGCCTGAGATAGGCTCGTCCATGAAAATGTAATCGGCATTTTTTGAGAGTGCAATGGCGATGCCTACTTTTTGCCGCATCCCTTTCGAATATGACGATAATTTGTTTTGATGCGCTGCCTCTTGAAGCCCTGCTTTCGATAAAAAATTTGACAATTGGGTAGGGGAGTATTTAAAACCGGCCAGTCTACTAAAGAAATTAAGGTTCTCAATACCCGAAAGATTACCGTATAGTTGAACAACCTCGGGGATATATGCAATCATTTTGGTAGTTTTATTTCTATTTGGTCTTACGGTAACTCCATTTACCAAAGCTTCTCCGCTTGTAGGTTCAATAAGACCTAAAAAAAGATTGATAGTGGTTGTTTTACCGGCACCATTTTGACCGAGTAAACAAAAAATTTCTCCCTTGTCAACCGATAAATTTAATTGGCTAAGAGCCTGGTGCTTCCCATATGTTTTGGTAAGATTTATTGCTTTAAGCATAGATGTACTTTAAAATTGATTTGACGATTAGTGTTCTAGATTCGATTAAGAATCCATGATTAAATAGAATTGAAGGAATACCTTAATTTAACTATGTAGTGCTTTGCAATGAATTACAAACACCTCATTGCCAGGGTTTTTCTTTTTTGAGAATTTAAAAGATGTAAGTGGCCTTCACAAATTAGAATAGGCAAAACGGCTATAGGAATATGAGTCTTTGTTAGACATTACATTCTTTAATAAGAGGTATTTCCTTTATGAAAGAGGAGGAGGTTTGTTGTAAAAGCATGTAGGAGAAACAATTTTTTCCTGCGGAATATTATATTGAGCCAATACAACATATGAACTAGGTGTATGTTGTAGTTCATTTTCCAAATAAGAATTGTCTTCTGTAATTAAATCAAGTTGATAAGAATAAACAAGAATATCACAAAGTTCGCAAGAAACAGAAGTCTTATCATCTGTAAGATGGTCCAATACATGTAAGTTTACAATCCTAGGAACAAGGAAAAAAGTTGCAAACAATACAGTGATGATATGTGGGAGTACACGTTGGTACATTAAACGAATTTCGCAAATAATGATTAGTAATTTCTTAATTTAACAGAAGTTTAGATCTTTTATGCTGAATTTTAAGATTTTGATTGTCAATATTGTATCGGTGTTTCGTGCATGAAGAAAGGATTACCCTGCGTTTTTTTCAATAATTCTCAAAAACTCATTACGAAAAGCGGACTCATTAAATTTACCTCCATATTCAACTGTTGTGGTAAAGCTACTTTTATCTTTAATTCCCCGAGAAGAAACACATAAATGTTTTGCATTTACTACTACAATGACGTCTTCTGTTTCCAGAGTCTGTTGCAGGTCTTTTAGTATTTGTAAACAAAGTCTTTCTTGTACCTGAGGGCGATGCGAATAATAGTCTACCAATCTATTAATCTTTGACAGACCTACCACTTTATCCTTAGGGATATACCCAACATGGGCAGTGCCGACAATGGGTAAAAAATGATGTTCACAGGCAGAGTCAATATTTATATTTTGTTCTATCAACATTTTTTGATACCCATACTTATTATCGAAAGTTGAAATTTTGGGACGATTTTTTGGGTTTAAACCGTAAAATAACTCTTTTACATACATCTTGGCCACTCTGTGGGGTGTTCCCGACAGACTATCATCTGTCAAATCAAGCCCTAGTTCTTTCATGATCTCTGAAAAGTGATACTTTATACTTTCGATTTTATCATCATCCGATTTTTTAAAAGCATCACTACGTAAAGGAGTTTCTACTGTACTAGAAATATGAGCATCTCCTATTGATTCTATTTCTTCTTTTGTCATTTTCATCATCCAATTTATTTTTTACAACATTTTTGTTCACATCGGCAATACTTTAAATTGTAAACATGTAAAACCACCAGTAATGAAGATGCAAAATATATGGCTTCTTCAGCTAAAGGAAACATAGACAACTTTTCATTGATTACAATAACAAATAATAATAACCAACTTATACCAAAAGCGTATTTCATTTTTGGTTTTGAGGAGATTTTAGAAGATCTTTTAATCGCTATAAAAGAAAGTCCTAAAAAAATAATGTCTAAAGATTTCCACCAAACAGGATGTTCATCTTGAAAGAGTATAGATCCAGTATGAGCCATAAAAAGAAAAGGAGTAGCCAAGCAATGCACTAAACATAAACCACTTGCTACAATTCCTAAAGTATCCGAGTTATTACGTACGTGTAATATATTCACAATAAAATGTATTTATTTAAGTCTGCAAATATACTATTATTTTATAAATGCAACTTTGTTGCGTTAATAATATTTATTTATTTTTGACAAAATAATTTTTATGATCCAAACGACATCGCTACGGTTTACCTATCAGAACTCAAAAAATCATGTTTTTTGTTTTCCAGACATTGATCTGCCTCCTAATGAAGATCTTTTAATTTTGGGACCTTCGGGCGTGGGTAAAACAACGTTGTTACATCTTTTGGCAGGGCTTTTACCTCCAAATGAAGGAGATGTTTTTATAGCAAATACGTATTTGAATAAACTTACGCGGAAGCAATTAGACAATTTTAGAGGTCAAAATATTGGACTCATCTTTCAACGGGCTTACTTTATCCGATCTTTATCCTTACTTGAAAATCTGACCCTACGCGAGCGACTTTCTAAAAAGAAAAGTGATCGTTATCGAAGAGAAGAATTAATTATGCAGTTAGGGCTCTCAGATTTTCAAAACAAAAGAGTATATCAATTAAGCGAAGGACAACAACAGCGGCTTTCTATCGCCTTGGGAGTTATACATAGACCTAAAGTTATATTAGCAGATGAACCCACATCAAATTTGGATGATACCAATTGCGAAAAGGTCATTTTCCTACTGAAAAAAGAGGCTCAGATCTGCAAAAGTAATTTGGTGATTATCACCCATGATCAAAGAGTTAAAGCACATTTTGATAATCATTTAATTTTATAAAATTGTTATACCTCGCTTACAAAAATTTGATATCTAAGCCCTTGAATACTGTTTTAAGTGTTTTACTATTATTGCTCAGTATTTCATTAGCAACTTTTGTCTTGCAAATAAGAAATCAACTTAGTCAACATTTAGAAAAAAATATCAAACCATTTGATATGGTTATCGGTGCCAAAGGAAGCCCATTACAGCTTGTATTATCTTCTGTTTTACATATTGATAATCCTACGGGTAATATACTATTAGAAGAGGCCTTAAAAATTGGTAGAAACCCTATGGTTAAAGATATGATCCCTGTTTCTTATGGAGATAATTATAAAGGCATTAGGATTTTGGGTACACCCCATGAGTATTTGACTAAATACCAAGCAAGTTTACAAGAAGGAAGGTTATATGAAAAACCATTCGAAGTAGTTATTGGAAGTGGTGTAGCAAAAAAAGACAACCTACAAATAGGGGATACCTTTGTAAGCTCCCACGGCTTAGCCGAAAACGGATTAGAAACCCACGATGAGAAACCTTTTGTAGTTACCGGAATATTAAAACCAACAGGAACGGTTATTGATCAACTTATCATCACGAATCTGGAAAGTATTTGGGAAGTACATAAACATGAAGATGAACACGGTCAATATGAAGGGAAACATTACAGAGAACATGAAGTAGAGAATAAAGATGGGCATCCCAGAGGGCACGAAGAAAAACATCACAAAGAACACGAAGAAGAGCATGCAGTGGAACATTATGAAGAAGATCACGGAGAGCATGAAGAGAGACATCATAAAGAACACGAAGAAGAAAGAGAAATTACTTCTTTGTTAGTTAAATTTAGAAATCCTTTGGGAGCTTTGCAATTGTCCAGATTTATTAATGAAAATACTACTATGCAAGCAGCGATTCCCAAATTTGAAATTGAGCGATTAATGGGATTTTTAGGAATTGGTTTTCGAGCAATTCATGGTATCGCCATTACAATACTGCTAGTGGCAGGACTAAGCATATTTATAAACTTAATCAAAACGGTAAGAGAAAGAAAACAGGAGTTGGCCCTATTGCGCACCTATGGAGCCAATACATTTCAGTTGATAAAATTGGTTTTTCTTGAGGCACTTTTTCTATCGCTATTAGGTTCTGTTTTGGGATGGTTTTTAGGAAGAATAAGTATCTGGTTGTTCTCAGTTTTTACAGAAAACATGTATGGACACAGTTTGGTATTTAGTTTTCCTACAAACAAAGAGTTGCTTATCGTAGCGCTAGTGATTCTAACGACCCTGCCGGCAGTAATTTTGGCCTCATTGTCTTTATTTAAATTAAACGTTTCAAAAACAATATCCGATGCATAAGATAGTCTTCCTAGCCCTATTTTTAATATTGACCAAATTCAATCTGCTTTCTCAAGAAAAATTAAATTGGGATGATTTTGCCGATGTGAAATTTTCTCGTGTTTACAGTGCGGCGTATGATGATTTCTTTCTAAAACCTAAATTTGGCCCTATGATACAGACCTACGAAGGTGCCAAAATTCGTATTAAAGGTTATTTTTTGGATTTTTCTATCGAAGAGGATCAATTTTATTTACTTTCTCAAAATCCAAGAGCTTCTTGTTTTTTTTGTGGTGGGGCCGGTCCAGAAAGTGTTGTAGAGGTCATTTTTAAACAAAGACCAAATTTTAAAATGGACCAGATTGTAGAGGTTACCGGTATTCTTCAACTTAATGCAGATGATGTAGACCATTGTAATTATATACTAAAAGAGGCTACAGGCAGACTGGTTAAGTAAGCTTCTTATTAAAATTGTTATCAAGCTTCTCGAAAGGAAATTAATTAAATTCTTAAATTGGTATTAAATATTTGATAATCATTTTTTATAATGCATGTTTGTACCAAACAAATAGCTTATTAAATCAGCACTTAATGAAAAACATAATTTGTAGAGTTTTCTATTCACTTATATTTCTAATACTTCTTTCATCCTGCAAGAAAGAGAATCACCTTATAAAAATTGAAGGGGCGAGAATCGAAATAAACGATAGTATTTCTGATAATCCTGATATTGAAAATTTTATCAAACCGTATAGAGAAAATGTAAAGAAGAATTTAGACAGTGTTTTGGCCTATGCTCCAAAAACGTATTCCAAAGGGGATGGGAAATTAAATACAGCTATTGGTAATTTAATGGCCGATATTGTTTTAGAACAAGCCAATCCTGTTTTTAAATCAAGAACGGGAAAAACTATTAGTATGGTTTTATTGAACTATGGGGGAATACGTGCACCCATCCCAAAAGGGAATGTTACTTCACGTACCGCCTATCAGGTTATGCCTTTTGAAAACAGTATCGTAGTGATTGAAATGAAAGGCAACCATATCAAGAAACTGATTGAGTATTTGCAGAAAGCTCAACAAGCACATCCCATCTCAGGATTAAAACTTACTGTCGATACTAATTTTGAGGTAGTAAAAGCTTTAATCAATGACAAAGAGATTGAAGATGAAGAGACCTATTTTGTGGCGACCAATGATTATTTATATAATGGTGGTAGTGAAATGTATTTTTTTAAGCAAAGTGGTAAATTATATACATTAAATTACAAAATCCGAAATGCGATGATTGATTATTTTAAAAAGGTTGATACTATTGCGCCAATAGTAGACGATCGATTTGTGCAAATTAACTAATCAAATATTGAAATGAAAAGAAGAGTATTTATAAAACAAACCGCAATATCGACAGCATTGGCCACTTTTGGAGGGGTAGGATTATCATCCTTTTCGGCAGGCAAACCAAAAAAAATAACAATTTTACATACCAACGACGTACATAGTCATATAGATCCTTTTGGCCCAGAAGATGGTAGAAATGCAAACAAAGGAGGTGTTGCAAGAAGAGCAACAATTATTGAAAAAATAAGGCAAGAGAATCCAAACACTCTATTGCTGGATGCAGGGGATATTTTTCAGGGTACTCCATATTTTAATTTTTATGGAGGAGAATTGGAATTTAAGCTTATGAGTATGCTGAAGTATGATGTAGTAACAATTGGAAATCATGATTTTGACAATGGTATTGAAGGGTTATATGCGCAGCTTCCGCACGCCAAATTTAAATTTGTTTCTGCCAATTATGATTTTATCAATACGGTAATGGATACCTTTGTAAAGCCTTATGAGATCTTAATTAAGGATGGTATTAAGATTGGAATATTTGGTTTAGGAATAGAACTGGAAGGACTTGTGAATAAAGATTTATTCAAGGAAACTAAATATCTCAATCCAATAGAAATTGCTCAAGATATGAGCCGAATATTAAAAAAAGAAGAAAAGTGTGATCTTGTTATCTGTTTGTCGCATTTAGGATATAACTACAAAAACGAACCCAATAAAGTTAATGATCTTAGCCTTGCCAAAGCTACAGAAGACATCGATCTTATCATTGGTGGCCACACGCATACTTTTCTTAAAAAACCAACTATTGTAAAGAATAGGGATGACAAAAATGTACTTGTGAACCAGGTTGGATGCTATGGTTTATACTTAGGAAGAATAGATTTTTATTTTGACAGTCAAAAAAATAAAACCTCAGAGGGTCACACCATTATTGTTTAAGAATAGTATTTGCAGTACTGTAATTTCAGAATAAATAAATCCGGTTAGTTTACAGACCAACCGGATTATCATTTAGCAATACAATTTTTTCAATTTTATAAGAATTCTTTTTTTTGTTTAAAGCAGATATCAAGTCGTTAAACATTACGAGATGAATAAATAAAACATTTAAGTTAAAAATAAGTTAATTAAAGTTAAAATTTGTTAATTATTTTATGGCATAAATTGCGGTTTTCTTACAAGTCTTATTTGACAGATTTTTCTTGTTAAATACTTTTTAATGTACTGTATTTACTAAAGCAACAATGTTGCAATAATTTATTTTTTTACGCTCTTATTTCTTCTTAATTTTTGTCAATCAAGAACTTAGCTTACGGTTTTACCACAATGTATTTTTTCTTTGAATTTATACTTTTGAGGACTAACACAAACTTTTAACTCATATGAAAAATTTTAGTAAACTCGCCTTGGGTACTTTACTCACGGCACTGGTAATTACGTCATGTCAGAATGAAAAAGTTTCTGATGAGGTAGTAGAATCGTTTGCCGAACCAACAAGTATGGAAGGAAAAATAATTCCAGGACAATACATTGTGGTCTTCAAAGATTCAAAGATACAACCAACTTCAAAAATTCTTGACAAATCTTCCTTTACCAGCAGAGATGCAAAGGCCAAATCGGTTAGAGAAATTTCTGAAGTTTCAATCCAAAAAATGAATAGAATTTTATTGGATTATGACGTGGATCAATCTAAAGTCTTAAGCTATTATACGACTGCTATTTCTGGGATGGCATTAAAGTTGGGTGATGACGAACTTCAAAAGTTGTCAAAAGATCCTAACGTTGCAGCTATTGAATATGATAGAGTTGTAAATTTGCCAAAGTTTGAGATTGAAGAAATAATCCCAGGCGACGCTTCTTCAAAAATGTCACAACAAACACCTTGTGGGATTTCAAGAGCTGGTGGAGCAGCAAATGGATCAGGAAGAAATCAATGGATTTGGGTAATCGATAGTGGAATAGATTTAGATCATCCAGATCTAGATGTAGTTACAGATTCTAGGTATGCAAGGTCTTTCGTAGGCGGTTCGGCTAATGACTGTAACGGACACGGTACTCACGTTGCAGGTACCGCTGGTGCTATTAATAACAGTATCGGTGTTGTGGGTGTTTCAGCTGGAGCAAGTGTTGTGCCCGTAAGAGTTTTTGGATGTAGTGGAGGTAGTAGTACTTCTACGATACTAAATGGAATTAATCACGTAGCCGCCAATGATATTGCAGGTGACGTAGCTAATTTGAGTTTAGGAGGATTCTTTGGGTCTGGTTGTTCTAGTAATTCGTCTTACCGTACTGCATTATTAAACTTAGCAAATGGAGGAACACGCATCGCAATTGCTGCTGGTAACAGTAGTGCTAATGCTGCTAGTTATCAACCCGCGTGTGTTAATGGTAATAACATATATACAGTAGCTTCTATGACTTGTAACCGTGGATTTTCGTCTTTTTCAAATTACAACATGAATCCAATTGATGTTATTGCAACGGGTAGCAGTGTAACCAGTACCTATTTGAATGGTGGATATGCCACATTAAGTGGTACTTCTATGGCCTCTCCACATGTTGCGGGTATTATGCATGCGAGACAAAGTGGCCCAAGAACTTCAGGTTCAGTAAGCAATCGAGGAGAAAATTATCCCATAGCTGTAAGATAAAAAGATATATCATTTTACTTACGTTGGGAACGTGTAGTTACGAAACCACTTGTTGGAGAACAGGTGGTTTCACTTATTTTTTACACTTGTTGCAGATCCCAATAACCAAAAATTGAGTCTCTTGAACGGTAAACCCTTCCAGGTTTGGAATGTGTAAAGTATTTGGTTGACAAGTCACTTCTTGGCATACCTGACACTCAAAATGGATATGATTATGAATGTTATGGGATACACCACAACTATCACAAAGCGCATAGTACGCTTTTCCATTTTTACCTGTTACAAAATGAACCTCTCCTTTTTCTGCAAACCGATCCAATATCCTATAAATAGTCGTTTTGTTTACTTTTATAGGCATGGCATCCATAATATCTTCGGCAGACAGGGTACGTTCTGTTTTAGATAAAATTTCCTTGACAAGATTTTGTTTTTCGGTATTTCTTGTTTTTTTGGTTTCCATGGTGCAATCAACTAAAATCTAATAATCCAATTGAAAATAGTAATTTTTTTATCATTAAGCATATTTTTCCAACAAAATCATTTTCTGGTTTTAGTGGTAAAAGTTCTTAAACTCATCAAACACTATTAAATTGAATTGATAGAAATTATTCAATATTTATGAGAATTCTTAAAACAGTCTAGGAAATAATTTATTAAAAAAATAGTTTTATATTAATCGTATTAAACATATTAACCAAAAATCATGAAAACACTTTGTAAATTAACATTGATTACAGCAGCTTTTTTCTTTGTCTCTTGTAAACAAAATCCTGCTGAAGCGCCAGAGCATAAAGCCATGGTAGAAAAACATAAAGAAATGGAATCTTCTCATGAAGCAATGGCAAAAGAACATAATGATATGAAAGATGATCATCAGCAAATGGTAGGAGCACATAAAGCTGTAGAGAATGACTCTATTCATTTAGTTACTGAAAAAAATCACACTGCTTTATTGGCAAAACATGGTGAACTGATATCGGCTCACAAAGCATTAATAGAAAAGCATGCCGAATTAGAAATAAAACATGCTTCTGGAGAGATTACGCTTGAGCAAATGACTTCAGAACATGAAACGATGAAAGAGGAGCATGAAAACATGGAAAAAGAGCATCAACAAATTGCAGCAGAACATCAACGTATTACTGAAGAAGATCAAAAAATGATGAAAGAACATCAAGAGAAAGCTAAAGAAGCTGAATCTGATCAAAAGTAAACAATAATTGATATAGTTATTTCGAAAACAGTAGATAGAAAGATCTCTTTTCTATCTACTGTTTTTTTATGCGCTATAGGGCAACTACCTGCAAAAATTATTTGCTTGTTTGAATTAATAAGATTTTTATGAGATACAAATTATAGTGTTATATTACACAAAGAAATTAGCAACCATCTTTTAAAATATAAATCATAGAATGAGTAAAGCACCCTTTATTAAAGAATTAACCTTACCTGCTGTAGCTGCACCAATGTTTTTGATATCAGGACCTCAATTAGTTATTGAATGTTGTAAGAATGGAATTGTGGGAACATTTCCGGCATTAAATCAACGAACTTCTGAAGGCTTTGAAGAGTGGCTTATCGAAATAAAAACCGCGCTTGCAGATTTTGAAAAAGAAACAGGTAAAAAAGCAGCACCATTTGGTGTCAATCTTATTGTTCATCATTCAAATCCGAGATTAAAAGCCGATTTAGCCTTGTGCGTTAAACATGAAGTTCCATTAATTATCACATCACTGGGTGCCGTTTCAGAATTGGTGGATACCGTTCATAATTATGGTGGATTAGTGTTTCATGATGTCATCAAAAAACGTCACGCCGAAAAAGCTAATGAGGCAGGAGTAGATGGATTAATTCTTGTTGCAGCTGGAGCCGGTGGTCATGCAGGCACCTTAAATCCTATGCCATTCGTTTCAGAAATTCGAAAATTCTTTAAGAAAACCATACTGCTTTCCGGTTGTATTAGTACAGGAAAAGATATTGCTTCTGCCATGCAAATGGGTGCAGATTTAGCCTATATGGGAACCCGTTTTATCAATACCGAAGAAAGTAAGGCGCCAAAAGCCTATAGAGATATGATAATAGATTGTGGAGCTAGCGATATTGTATATACGGCAGCTATTTCTGGTGTTTCTGCCAATTTTTTAGGACCCAGTTTGAACGCGATGGGCATCACCGAAGAAATGCTCGCCAGGAAGAAAAAAGTTGATTTTGGAGAAGAATTAACGGTCGATGAAAATGAAGCAAAAGCCTGGGCCACTATTTGGTCTGCCGGTCAAGGTGTAGCAACAATTCACAATTCACTTCCCGTAAAAGATTTGGTTTCAGATTTAAAAACCGAATTTAAAATAGCGATTCAAGAGCAGTATAAACTATTAGAAATGTATAAATAATACGTAATGCGGTATTAAATTATAGTCAATACACAATTTTGTATTACTAATACGATATTATTTTTTTAGAGGTAAAGAAAAGCTATTTTTCGAGGCGTGTGTATCGAACCCTTTCAGTCTTAAAACAGTTTTTGAGGAGGGACCAAAAACTAATAAAGTTGATTTGGCTATCCATTACATTGATTTGGAAATGTTTTGATGAATGGTTATAAGCAACTTTGTGGTGTAAACTTTAAACACCAAAAAAATGAAAAAAAGTAAAGTATGGTTTGTCACCGGAACATCCAAAGGCCTTGGATTAATATTAGTAAGAAGATTGTTAGCGAATGGACATAAGGTTGCAGCTACTTCAAGAAATAAACAAATCTTAATTGATAGTATTGGCAAGAGAAATAAAGATTTCCTTCCAATTACAATGGATTTGACCCAAAACCAAAGTGTTAAAAAGGCTATAGAAGCAACAATCATTCATTTTGGAAATATTGATGTTATAGTTAATAATGCAGGATATAGTCAAATAGGAACGTTAGAAGAGCTAACAGAAGAAGAAGTAAAAGGCAACTTTGATGTAAATGTATTTGGTTCATTAAATGTAATTCGAAACGCAGCACAATACCTTCGCCAACAAAACTCTGGACATATCTTTAACATATCTTCCATAGGGGGTTATGTTGGTAATTTTGCGGGGTTTGGAGTTTATTGTTCTACAAAGTTTGCTGTAGCTGGATTTACTGAAGCACTTGCTGAAGAAATGAAGCCATTCAATGTACATACAACCTTAGTTTATCCCGGCTATTTTAGGACTAATTTTTTATCCAAAGGCTCTGTGAAGACACCGAAAAAACCATTAATCGAATACGAGACTGCACGTAAAATGGAACGTGATCATTTGAATGAAATCGACGGAAATCAACCCAATGATCCTGAAAAAGCTGCCGAGGTTCTTATTGCTCTAAGTGAGCAAGACAATCCACCGGTACATTTCTTTATGGGGGAAGATGCTCATCATTATGCCAATCTTAAAATAAGAACTATTCAAAAGGCAATGAAAGAATATTCAACTTTGGGTGTATCAACGGGATTTTAATAATTTTAAAGAAATTAACATGTATCGTTTTAAAACTATAAGTGAATTTCATAAGTATAGTAATCTTCCCAAACCAGAACACCCATTAATCAGTTTGATTGATTATAGTAAGGTAAGCTATCCATTAGACTCTGGGGAAATAAAGTGGGTACAGGATTTTTATTCAATCGGTTTGAAGAAAAATGTTAGTAGAAAGTTTAATTACGGACAGCAAAAATATGATTTTGACGAAGGTGTGTTATCATTCGTTGCACCACAACAAATACTTTCCATTGAAATAAATCAGAATGCAGATGCATCTGATGCCTCGGGATGGCTATTGCTTATTCATCCAGATTTTATCTGGAATACATCGTTGGCCAATTCTATAAAGAAGTACGATTTTTTTGGTTATGCCGTGAATGAAGCTCTTTTTCTGTCTGAAAAAGAAGAGAACATAATAGAGGATATAGTAAAGAACGTGCAACGAGAGTACAAATCTAATATCGACAAATTCAGCGAAAACATCATCACCGCCCAAATAGAACTCCTTCTTAATTATGCAGAAAGGTATTATGAGCGTCAGTTCATTACCCGAAAAAAATCAAATCACAAAGTGCTTGAAAAGCTTGAGGAAAACCTGAATCACTATTTTAATAAGGAAAACACACTTTTTAAAGGAATTCCAACCGTTTCAAGGGTTGCAGAAGACCTGAACCTTTCTCCAAACTATTTGAGCAGTATGTTAAAAGCCGTTAGCGGGCAAACTACCCAACAACATATACACAATAAAGTGATTGAAATTGCCAAAGAAAAACTATCTACTACAGAACTTAGTATAAGCGAAATTGCATTTGAGTTGGGTTTCGAACACCCTACATCATTTTCCAAATTGTTCAAGAGTAAGACAAATATCTCGCCTTTGGCATTTAGGCAGTCGTTTAACTGAGATGAAAATTCATTCCATAATTAGCCAATACAACTTACACAATCCCAGAGTTTACAATTTTCATGAAAGACACTCATTTTGAATTGTACAAGCAAATTCGCAATCTATGAAAACATACAATAGTAACATCAATGGTGAAAGCCTGACCTATTTTGATAGTAAAAAGGGAGAAACTACACTTTTATTTATTCACGGTGCATTCATCAACAAAGAATACTGGAAAGAGGAGTTATCCTATTTTTCACCGATCTATAGGGTTATTGCACTCGATTTGGCCGGACATGGTAGTTCTTCACAAAATCGTATAGAATGGACCGTCCAGAGTTTTGGGAAAGATGTTGCTGCATTCATAAAGAAGCTTTCGCTTAAAAGTGTCATATTAATTGGTCACTCTTTCGGTTCGGATGTGATGCTTGAGGCTGTAACCCTTGATGAAGCCGCCATCATTGGATTGATTGAGGTAGATCATATGAAAAATGTTGGAATGGAACTGCCGAAAAAAACAGTTGAACAATTGGTTAAAAGTTTAAACACCGATTTTGCGACTACTTGTGAGCAATATGCAAAACAAGCTTTGTTAACAGATGCAACTAATCCAAAAATTGTTTCTAGATTATTGAAGAATTATAAAGAAATGTCCCCAGAGGTGGGTGTCCCTTTGCTTGAAAACAGTTTCGGCTATCCCAGCCGGGAAAAACAGCTTTTAACAAAGCTAAAGCTTAAGTTAAATCTTATACATGTGGATTACACCCCTACCAATGAAAATAGCCTCAAGAAGTCTCTAGGTGATAATTATAAGTTGCACAAAATAGAAGGAACTTGCCATTATCCAATGTTGGAACATCCTAAGATATTTAATAAAATTCTTGAAAAAATAATTGCTGAAATTGGGCAAAACTAGCATTTGAACAATAAAAATAGATTTCAACACATAAAGCTTTTTGTCTTTATTGAACTTTGTAGAACGTTAAAAAAATAAATAAAATACCAGCTGCCATACCGAAAACTGCGGTTGCTTTATTAATAAATAATGCTTTGCCACCTATCTTTAGTTACATACAATTGCTAAAAGACAAGAAAGATTGGATTCTCGGATTGTTGATTTAAAAAATAGTTAAACTTTAAAATCCGACTAAATTCTGTTTACACAGTATAATGTTATGTAGTTCAAACTACTTTTTCGATTTTTCTATGAGTATGTCATCTAAATCTTTTATAAAAATTTCAATTTGTTTTTTTTTATCAATCCATTTCTGGTTAACAATAAACTTTGTTAGTTGGTATAATATAATTACTACGACTAATAAAAGAAGAAGTTGAAATAGAAAAATATCTTTTTCTTCAATAGTATAGGGAATGCAATTATTAAAATTACGCTCGGCATATCTATAAAGTATATCGATTTTTAAGTACCTTGTAATGAATAAACCGATAATCGCCAACAAAATAACTTCAAACTTTTTAAAATTCACCCCTTTCATTTGTTCTAACCTACTTATCGAAACATTTCTAAGTGCTGTTACTTCAGCTACATTATAGTATTCATTCATTTTTTTTACACGATGTTTAATCCTGGCTTCATCTATCCAAGACTTTATCGAAAACTTGACTTTTGAGTTAGAATACTTATTGATTCCATAAGGGTTTTCGTGAAACCATACTACATAAAAGAAAAATAAATACCAGAATCCTACTGAAAAAATCCAAAATGGATTATTGGTATATACTGCAATAAACAATGAAGGTAGAATTAATGCTAAGGCTATAATAAGCGTTCCACGACCCAATAACTTGTTAATTTGTCTTACCTTGCTTTTAGGGAAATTAAGGTTCATAAAACTGAATTTTCCTCTATGCCTATTCAAAATGATTTCAAAGTTTGTTTTCATAAAAATTAGACTTTTAATTCGTAGGATCTAATTTAACAAAAACCCCAGGAGAATTTTACCTAATTCCTAAACAGGACATTTAGTAAGTTTTTTAAGTCCAAAACCAGTTTTACACCCTCAGAATTTAGGAATTCTTTCAATTGACAATAACATGGTAATAAAATTATAGGCTTTTTAATATTGAGTAGCTGCTATCGGTCAAACACGGGAAAACAAGAGTATACCAAAGGATAGATCTATTTCCCGATACAATATGTAACAAACTCTTGTAAATAAAGGGGCAGGAGAGTAGAAGGTGTACTTATGGTGGGAGCTTTTGTTTGCTTTTGGTAGGGTTTTGTTATCACTTTTTATTTATTTTATAATTAATAAGTATCATTCTTTTATAAACAATTGGAAATCAATTAATTTATTGGGCAGAACTCCCCCTTAAACAAGTTTGCATTTAATTATATTTTGGTTTGTACCTTATAATGGAACTCTTAAATACCTTCTTGAAGTTGGGTGACAGGAACAATACAACCGGCATAAAGAGTATTTGGGTATAATCATTTATAGGGCAGAATATAAATTCCAAAAAAAAAACAACTGACTTTTTTAGTCCGGGGACGCAGAATTTTAACCATCGGGAAAAATTATTTCCATAAGCAAATGTAGTATCAATACAAAATTATTGTATGGTCATAAATTTTATTTCTTTAAAAAATCCCATTGTTTTGTTAAATGGGAAATTGTCCATGGTTTAGAATATCAAGGACATGTAACTTTACGGGAAACCGTAAAAAAATCATCATGGTTTTTTAAGTTGTATTGTCAATTTGTATCCATGTCCCTAATCCCCACAACCCATGCCTTATTCAGAACCAAAACCCCAAACCTGGTTTATAAAGTCTTCTATAAATCCAAATTTTCAGTATGCTCGCCAACATTGTCTTGACCGGGCTTTAAAGTTTAAATTTGTTAAAAAAAATGATAGAAATTACCAACGCTTGGAAATTTCCAAGATTTGGATGTTGACTGCGCGAGCCTACCCATGTGCAACAAAAGAAGAGCTTTGTTTTGCAACTCAATGGTTTACCTGGTTATTTTGTCATGATGATATTTGTGGTGTGGCCAAAGAATTGAAAGAGGGGACAATAAATCTTATTACTTGTTTGCAGCATGAATATAATATTTCAATTGAAGAAGCTATTAAAAAAGCACAAAAGATGTGCGATATAGAAATGGAAGATTTTTTTGAGTTTAAAAAACGGTTGCCAAAGTTTGAAGAGCAAAAGTCGTTGCAACAATACACGGCTGGTTTAGAACCTTTGGTACAAGGTCATATAGATTGGTATTCCGATACCGAGCGTTACATTGTCAAGGATTAGACCTAGAGCTTTTTTGGCAAGTCCAGAAGAGAACACTTCACTTACTTTTTCTTTGTGATTTTTCTACGGCGTCATTTACTCTCTTTTGTTACACCTAAAGTTTCTGCTATTGGATTTTATTATAAAACAATATAACCCTATAAATCACTATAAATCATGTCACAAGTTATTCAAAGAAAACCCCATGCGCTTTCCAATAAAGAAAAAAATCAATTAAAAAGCTTACTAAAACGATATTATCCTACAGCTAATGAAGAATATATAAACGCCAGATTGTCAAATGAATATGGTTTTGATATTGTGCTGTTAAAATATCATGACATTGTGCTGGGAGCCAGCTATTTCAAAACAGACAAGTTAAAAACCCCTTTTTATAACAAAAAAATTTGGGTTGTACATTTTGGCCAGGCACTAAAAAATGAATATTACCAGGGCAGCATTATTTGGCGTACTGGGCACTGGTATGCCAAAAAGAATATTTCTTATCTCTATCCCATAAAAAGAACAGTGGGTTTATCTGTAATAAGCACCCCAAAAGTCTTCGAGCACTTTACAAAACTTTTTAAAAACCATTTCCCAAATTTAGGATCTTATGAGGTGGAAAAAAGTTTTTCTATTACCGCCTTTTTACGAAATACCTATGGAAAAAGAGGCGTGCAACTCAAGTTTGACAGCAACTATTGTTTTGCCATACTGGATTTTGACCCCATTGATATCACCGATGATTGGGAAAGGCATTATAAGGCCAAAAATAAAGCTATCAATGAGTTTTTCATTACCAATGAAATCATCAAATTTAAAGACAACAGAATTTATGACAACAATATTGCACTTGTTGCATGTGGCTATCGAAATTCTTGGGATTTTATGGCAAAGCAACCGGTACGTATTCAAATATGATGATTATAGGTGTTTCTGATTGTTTTTTAAAATTTAGAAAGGCTTTATCAAAAATTGACGCTGCCGGGTTAAAACTTAGCACGTCGCGAGGATGCTATGGGCCGTTTTAACCTTCTCGAGGGCCATTTTTACGAAGTGTTAGGCTATGATAGTACAAAATTGAGACCATCTTGTCTAAATTTTAACTGCTTAGGTCTAATGTTGGGCCTTTACGACTTAATTTTTAACGCCCGGGGTCCAAATTTAATCGTATTAAGCCTAATAGAAGGCCTTTTTGGCCCGACAGAAGATCTTTTTGGCCCAACGCATTACAGGCATCCTTGATATTCTGGCTTTGCTCCACAAAAAACGACGGGGACCGTTGTTTCCGATCCCCACCGCTGCTATAAAACTTAACCGTAAATGAAAAAATGGTACTCCTATAAAACCAAGGGTCGATCTGGCCACGTGCCATCACTCCAATGCGCATACTTTCTGTTGTATAGTCCTTTGTTGGAAACAAAGATGGGATGTTACTACAAGGCTCAAGATAAAAAGTGCCCATATCTGCCAGAACGAGCACGAACAAACCATCAAAAGGGATTTCTGGATTTCTATTATCCCAAAAACATCATATAACATCCCATTTTTAAAGAAGATGGGCACTAATTGTTGAATACTTCCCTTGTATAGTAATACTTTGTTTATCAATTAATGTAAAATAAGTAAAATCTTCCAACATGAAAAAACAAGTGTGGTTACAGTTAATATGAGTATTCTTTTTTTAATGCGCTACGGGTTACAATAATAAAAGGTAAAAACATAATGGGAAAAATGACTATGGAAACAAGTATTTTTAAGACGATACTTGTAATCTCTTTTGTATGGGTAAACACAAGTATACATGCACAATTGTGGACTCCCACATCGGCAAGCAAAACAAGTTCAAAAGCCAAAGAACTTAGAAAAACTACTCCAACTACGTTCCAATTATTCGACCTCAATACCAAGGTGTTAACTTCTACATTAAAAAAAGCTCCATCAAGAACACAACAAAAAAGCGCTAACGCCATTTTAGAACTTCCGGTCAATGGGATGATGAAAAAATTTAGAATTCTTGAAGCTTCTATACTGGATAATGGACTTCAAAAGAAATTTCCGAGCATCAAGTCGTTTGTAGGCTATGGGATTGATGACCCTACATCGATTGCAAGATTCAGTTATTCAAAAATCGGGCTACACGCCATGATTACTTCAGGAAATCATAAAACCATCTACATTGATCCGTATACCAAGGATAAGAGAAGTTATATCACCTATTCTAAAAAAGATCTACCTGCTAATCCAGACACTTTTGAATGTTTGGTTGAAGACAATTTCAAAACAAATTTTTCTGAACAACAAATTCCAATCACTAAAAATGCAAATGATGGAAGGTTAAGAACATTTAGACTTGCAGTGGCATGTACCGGAGAATACTCACAATTTCATCTTAATAATCAAGGAATACCTTCTGGCGCTTCAGATCAACTAAAAAAAGAAACTGTCCTTGCTGCAGTAAATACTACAATGACCAGAGTCAATGGTATTTTTGAAAGAGACCTGGCCATTACTATGGTAATTGTTAACAACAATACAGATATCATCTTCTTGGATCCTAATACAGACAACTTTAGTAACAATAACACCGACGCCCTACTTAATGAGAGTCAAACAGTTTGTGATCAGTTTATTGGAGACAGTAATTATGATATTGGTCACGTTTTCAGCACGGCCTCAGGGGGGTTGGCGAGACTGGAGAGTGTGTGTGACTACGATGTTAAGGCCAGGGGCACTACCGGCATTGCCACACCGATCGGTGATCCTTTTGATGTTGATTTTGTAGCGCACGAAATCGGCCATCAGTTTGGAGCTACCCACACTTTTAATGGCACCACCGGCAATTGTGATAATCTAAATAGGTCAGACATCACTTCCTACGAACCGGGGAGCGGCACTACCATCATGGCTTATGCCGGGATTTGCTCACCGCAAAATATTCAAAATAATAGCAGTGATTATTTTCATACTGCCAGCTATGACCAGATCATTGAATTTGTTACCAATGGTGGTGGAAGTTGTGCCAATGTTACAGTTACCGGCAATACCTCACCTTCGGTTGATGCCGGTGGCGATTACTTTATACCCGTTAGCACTCCTTTTGTGCTGACAGGCTCCGCTACCGATGATGATGGTGACGCACTCACCTATTGTTGGGAACAATTTGATCTGGGTCCGGCATCCCCACCTAACGATCCAAACAGTTCTGGTCCCCTGTTTCGATCTTTCCCTCCTGTGATGTCTCCATCCAGAACATTCCCACAACTTTCAGATATTTTAAATAATACCGCAACCATGGGAGAAATACTTCCTGCCATAACCAGAACTATGAATTTTAGACTTACCGTTAGAGATAATGCACCAGGCGGTGGGGGTTTAGCTAGCGACAACACAAGAATTACTGTTGCCGGAGCCGCTGGGCCTTTTGTAGTAAGTGCACCCAATACCAATGTAAGTTGGTCTGCAGGATCAATACAAACTGTTACTTGGGATGTAGCAGGGACTACAGGAAATGGAATTAATGCTGCTAATGTAGACATTCTATTATCTACCGATGGAGGTAACACATACCCCATTATGATAGGCACTGCAGCGGCAAATGATGGTTCTCAAAATATCACGGTACCAAATGCTGTAGGAACACAAAACCGAATTATGGTTAGGGGGTCTGGACATATTTTCTACGATATTTCTAATGCAAATTTTGAAATCACTCCCGGTAACGGAGTAGACACCGAAGCACCCACGGTACCAACCAACCTAACCGCTTCAAATAGTACACAAACCACTGTAGATCTTTCTTGGAATGCGTCAACAGATAATATCGGTGTAACGGCATACGACGTTTATCGAGGCAATACCATTATTGCTTCTATAACTACGACCTCTTACCAGGTAACAGGGTTAACCGGAAATACCGCATATTCTTTTAGAGTAAGAGCAAAAGATGCACTTAGTAATGTATCTGGTTTTAGTAATACTGCAAATGCCACAACCTTGCCAGTAGACACCGAAGCACCTACAGCACCAACCAACCTAACCGCTTCAAATAGTACACAAACCACTGTAGATCTTTCATGGAATGCGTCAACAGATAATATCGGTGTAACGGCATACGACGTTTATCGAGGCAATACCATTATTGCTTCTGTAACTGCGACCTCTTACCAGGTAACAGGGTTAACCGAAAATACAACATATTCCTTTAGAGTAAAAGCAAAGGACGCAATGGATAATGTATCTGGTTTTAGCAACACTGCAAATGCCACAACCTTGCCGGTAGACACCGAAGCACCTACGGCACCAACCAACCTAATCGCTTCAAATAGTACACAAACCACTGTAGATCTTTCTTGGAATGCGTCAACAGATAATATCGGTGTAACAGCATACCACGTCTATCAAGGCAATACCATTATTGCTTCTGTAACTACGACCTCTTACCAGGTAACAGGGTTAACCGAAAATACAACATATTCCTTTAGAGTAAAAGCAAAGGACGCAATGGATAACGTATCTGGTTTTAGCAACACTGCAAATGCTACAACCTTGCCGGTAGACACCGAAGCACCTACGGCACCAACCAACCTAATCACTTCAAATAGTACACAAACCACTGTAGATCTTTCTTGGAATGCATCAACAGATAATATAGGTGTAGCAGGATATGATGTGCACGAGGGAAACACAGTGATAGCAAATGCTACTACAACATCATATCAAGTAACCGGATTATCGGCTAATACTTCATATGGCTTTAGTATTAAGGCAAGAGATGCTGTGGGCAATACGTCTAATGCCAGTAACATCGTAAATGTGACAACGTTGTCTGGAGGATCGGCGTGTACAGAAAGAATAGTCACTTTCCCTTATAATGAGAGCTTTGAAAATACGTTTGGGGATTGGACACAAGGTGCTGGAGACGATTTTGAATGGTCAGTTAATACCAATGGAACACTATCGAGAAATACAGGACCTTCTAATGCGGCAAAAGGAGCATATTATATGTATATGGAGTCATCAAGGCCCAATAACCCTACCAAACGAGCAATTCTAAACTCACCATGTTTTGACTTAAGTGGTTCTACCGCTGCAACCTTTTCATTTCAATACCATATGTATGGCGCATCGCGTATGGGAAGTCTGGCTCTTGAGGCTAGTAATGACAGTGGAGCAACGTGGAACACTATTTGGTCAAGATCTGGAAATCAAGGAAACGCATGGCAATCTACCAGTGTAGATTTAATTACTTATGTCGGAGACTTACTACTACTAAGGTTTAATGGTGTTACTGGAGACACCTGGCAAGGAGACATGGCAATCGACGATATTAATCTATCTCAGGCAGGAGGACCTTCAACTTGTACCGATGTTGCTTTGATACTTACTTTTGACGACTCCCCCCAAGAAACCAGTTGGCAAATTACGGATACTAATAACCAGGTTATTGCTTCTGGGGGTACTTATGCCTTACAACCAGATGGATCTACATTAACTCTAACAGAATGTTTAGAGCCTGGAACATATACGCTTACCCTTCTTGATAGTTACGGCGATGGCATGTGTTGTAGATACGGAAACGGTTCATATTCACTTACATCACAAGGAAGCACAATTGCTTCTGGCGGATCTTTCGGAAGCTCTGAATCTACCATATTTACTATTAGTAACGCATCAGGATCTTTCACTATCGAAGATATAGTGACTACAGAACAATTCTCGATTAGGGTATTCCCTAATCCGGTGAAGAAAGATAGAATATTAAATGTAGTTTTTTCTAAAAAAGACACACAATACGAAATTGTTAATTTACTAGGAAACATTCTTATGAAGGGTAAATTAGTCCAGAAATCGATCAACACAAGTCAATTATCTTCAGGTATGTATATTTTAAACATTACTGACGGTGGAAAAACAACCACTATTCGATTTATACAGGAATAAACTTTTTAAAAACCATTTCCCAAATTTAGGATCTTATGAGGTGGAAAAAAAGTTTTTCTATTACCACCTTTTTACGAAATACCTATGGAAAAAGAGGCGTGCAACTCAAGTTTGACAGCAACTATTGTTTTGCCATACTGGATTTTGATCCCATTGATATCACCGATGATTGGGAAAGGCATTATAAGGCCAAAAATAAAGCTATCAATGAGTTTTTCATTACCAATGAAATCATCAAATTTAAAGACAACAGAATTTATGACAACAATATTGCACTTGTTGCATGTGGCTATCGAAATTCTTGGGATTTTATGGCAAAGCAACCGGTACGTATTCAAATATGATGATTATAGGTGTTTCTGATTGTTTTTTAAAATTTAGAAAGGCTTTATCAAAAATTGACGCTGCCGGGTTAAAACTTAGCACGTCGCGAGGATGCTATGGGCCGTTTTAACCTTCTCGAGGGCCATTTTTACGAAGTGTTAGGCTATGATAGCACAAAATTGAGACCATCTTGTCTAAATTTTAACTGCTTAGGTCTAATGTTGGGCCTTTACGACTTAATTTTTAACGCCCGGGGTCCAAATTTAATCGTATTAAGCCTAATAGAAGGCCTTTTTGGCCCGACAGAAGATCTTTTTGGCCCAACGCATTACAAGCATCCCTGATATTCTGGCCTTGTCTTACAAAAAAACGACGGGAACCATTGTTTCAAATCCCCGCCGTAGCTATTAACTCAATAAACCAAAAATCACTTTACTCTTATAAAACCAATGCTCGATCTGGCTCCACGTCGTCTCTGCATTGCGCATACCTTCTGTCGACCCTTTGTTGTCAACAAATATGAGGTTTTAGTACAAGACCCCAAGATAAAAAGTGCCCATATCAGCCAGAACCGGGACAAACAAACCATCAAAGGGGATTACTGGATTCCTATTATCCCCAAAACATCGCATAATATCCCATGTTTAAAAGGGTTTGGCACCAATTTTTGGATATTTCCTCAATATGCTCATTCTTTGTTTGATTTAAGGTTTAAAAACTTATAAAAAATACCTCCCAAATGAATTAACCGAATAGGATACTGCCACCGTTTTACCTTTGTAACTATAACAAACAGTATGACCACTATTGGTAGAAACGTTTTTGCAAATAACCGATTGATTAGTGTAATGTTGTAATTGATAATGTTAATTAGAAAAAACATACTACTTATATTTTTCGCAATATTTTTTCTGGGCGTTATCGCTTCTTTTGGGCAAAAGTATAGGGTGATGGGCAGCTCTCCCGGTACAACAATAACATGCCCTGCCGGACATGAGCATGTGCATTCGCGTGTGGGCACATCTGGGAAGAATGGACTTATGGCCCAAAAAAGGGCTACATCAACCACACCATCCACTTCGGAGATTCGGCTTATCTTTGGTGGTGATGAGGCAAGAGATCAGGGTTTTAGAAATGCCTGTAGGTATGCTGCCAATATTTGGGAACGCTATATTGTAAGCCCGGTGCCGATCGTTATAGAAATAAGATTTGAGAATTTGGGTCGTAATACATTGGCAAGAGCCGGACCAACAAGAAATTTCAGATTAACCGATGACGCATACCCAGATGGGAGAATTTTCCCGGTTGCTTTAGCCAATGCACTACTCGAAAGGGATTTAGCACCAAATCAACCGGATATACGTGTAACGGTCAATTCTCATTGGAGTATTTTTTATTTTTTATATTATGGCACGGATGGCGATCCCTGGCCATTGCAATATGATCTTGTTACCATTATGTTACATGAAATCGGTCATGGACTGGGATTCACAACATCCCAAAACGTTGATCAAAATTCTGGTCTGGGAAGCCGTTCGAACACACCATTTAGATATGATGATTTTTTAGAAAATGGCTCGGGCACCAACGTAACGGATATTTCGACCCCGTCAAATAATCTGGCCGATTTTTACACGAGTAACAACCTTTTTATAGATGGCCCCAACACTGTATACCGTTTTGGTGGAAGGCGTCCACGTATCTATTCCCCATCTCCTTATGGGGGTGGTTCCAGTATCGCGCATTGGGACGAAAGGAGTTTTCCTTCAGGAAATTCAAATTCTTTGATGACGCCCCAAACCGGACTAAATGAGGCAATACATAAGCCGGGTACTATCACCCTGGGACTTTTTGCCGATTTGGGATGGACCATCTATGAGAACGGATCCTTTTCCGCTAACGGCATTAGGTTTCAAATTACGTCCTCAAACCCTAAAACAGTAATGGCAGTGGAATATATCGGTAAAAATAGCGTTGTGACCATCCCCGAAAAGGTGGGAGACTATACGGTAAACGCTATTGGAAACAGTGCTTTTAAGGGAAATGGATTGACCCGTGTGACCATCCCTGATGGTGTGATCAGTATAGGTCAAGATGCTTTCAGGGCCAACCGATTGGAGAGTGTTGTTATACCCAATAATGTTACAACGATAGGTACCTTTGCCTTTAGGAAAAATCAATTGAGCAGTATAACGTTGGGAACCAATGTTACCGCTATTGGCTATGGCGCTTTTAAGTTTAACCAATTGACCAATGTTGTTATTCCCAATGGTGTTGCCAGTATTGGCGGAGAAGCCTTTGCCAACAATCCAATCACAAAAGTAACCGCACGGGGTGTTGCTACCGTGCCCACTATTGTTACCGCTCATACCTTTTCAAATCGTCACCAAATAGACCTGGTAGTGCCTCCAGGCAAAGTACAAACTTATTTAGATAATGGCTGGACAGACTTCAAATCCATCACAGAACCAGCAGAAGTTGGACGCACGTTCATTGCCGATAATATAACATATAGAATTACATCTCTGGCCCCCAATCCCAATACGGTAAAGGCAACAGGTTATAATACTTCGGGAGGTAGCATAGTGACCATTCCCCAAACAGTAGATTATGGTCCAAACACCTATACAGTGACCGCTATTGGCAATAAAGCTTTTAAGGAAAAGCAATTGGTCGAGGTTACTTTCATCACGCCAAGCAACGTGATCAGTATTGGGAACAATGCTTTCCAAGGCAACGAATTGACCCGTGTGGACATTCCGGGCAGTGTCACCAATATTGGGATGGGTGCTTTTGTTGTCAACAAATTGGAGAGTGTGGTCATACCCAACAGTTTGACCCGTATTGAAGCTGCGGTTTTTTCCCATAATCAATTGACCGAAGTTACCATACCCGATGGTGTTACTGATATTTGGAGCAATGCCTTTGCCAGCAATCCAATCAAAACAGTAGTGGCACAGGGTGTTGCTCCCGTGCCCACCATTGTGATCCGTAATACCTTTTCAAACAATAACGAAATAGATGTGATCGTTCCCAAAGGTAGTTCTGTCGGTAGTATCAAAACCGCTTATAAAGATGCTGGATGGACAGGCTTTAAATCCATCACGGAAGGGATTCAGGTTTCAATAAACGCACCGGCACAGATAGATAATTTAACACCATTTTTGGTTACCATCTCCTTTAATCAAAACGTAACCGGTTTTACGCAGGAAGATATTAAAGTAGTCAATGCCACTGTGGTCGATGGCAGTTTTTCCAAGGTCGACGGTTCCATATATACCATTGAAATGACACCAACATCTTGTGAGGGTACCATTACCATTAATGTCCCTGAAAATGTAGCGGAACATGCGCCCAGTTTTCCCAATTTGGCATCAAGCACAACGGTCACGGTCAACGCCATCCCATCCGCGCCATCGGTCAATTCGCTCGTCGAATACTGTATAGATGATAATGCTGTAGCATTGACTGCCACAGGAGATAACTTGTTATGGTATACCGAAGCAACAGGAGGTTCAGGAACTACTCAGGCACCGACACCCAATACAGCAACTGCCGGGGAAACCTCCTATTACGTCAGTCAAACCATCAACGGTTGTGAGAGTAAACGCGAAGTGATCGAGGTAAGGGTCAATGCCCTGTCAGCACCATCGGTCAATTCGTTCGTCGAATACTGTATAGATGATAATGCTGTAGCATTGACTGCCACAGGAGATAACTTGTTATGGTATACCGAAGCAACAGGAGGTTCAGGAACTACTCAGGCACCGACACCCAATACAGCAACTGCCGGGGAAACCTCCTATTATGTCAGTCAAACCATCGATGGTTGTGAGAGTGAACGAGCAGTGATTGTGGTAAGGGTCAATGCCCTGTCAGCGCCATCGGTCAATTCGCTCATCGAATACTGTATAGATGATAATGCTGTAGCATTGACTGCCACAGGAGATAACCTGTTATGGTATACCAAAGCAACAGGAGGTTCAGGAACTACTCAGGCACCGACACCCAATACAGCAACTGCCGGGGAAACCTCCTATTATGTCAGTCAAACCATCGATGGTTGTGAGAGTGAACGTGCAGTGATTGTGGTAAGGGTCAATGCCCTGTCAGCGCCATCGGTAAATTCGCTCATCGAATACTGTATAGATGATAATGCTGTAGCATTGACTGCCACAGGAGATAACCTGTTATGGTATACTGAAGCAACAGGAGGTTCAGGAACTACTCAGGCACCGACACCCAATACAGCAACTGCCGGGGAAACCTCCTATTACGTCAGTCAAACCATCAACGGTTGTGAGAGTGAACGAGCAGTGATTGTGGTAAGGGTCAACGCTCTACCAGTAGCCCCATCGGTCGATTCGTTTATCGAATACTGTGTGGGCGAGACGGCTGTTGCATTAACGCCTATAGGAGATAACCTGTTATGGTATACTGAAGCAACAGGAGGTTCAGGAACTACTCAGGCACCGACACCCAATACAGCAACTGCTGGGGAAACCTCCTATTATGTCAGTCAAACCATCGATGGTTGTGAGAGTAAACGTGCAGTGATTGTGGTAAGGGTCAAAGCTCTACCAGTAGCCCCATCGGTCAATTCGCTCGTCGAATACTGTATAGATGATAATGCTGTAGTATTGACTGCCACAGGAGATAACCTGTTATGGTATACCAAAGCAACAGGAGGTTCAGGAACTACTCAGGCACCGACACCCAATACAGCAACTGCCGGGGAAACCTCCTATTACGTCAGTCAAACAAACGGAAACGGTTGTGAGAGTGAACGTGCAGTGATTGTGGTAAGGGTCAACGCTCTGCCAGTAGCCCCGATAATACATACGAACAGTCCTATATGCTCTGGTGAAGATGCCGTGTTTACCATTGCGGGAACCCCCGGTGATAATGTAACTATTGACGGGGCCTTAAAAGGAACAGTAACCATAGAAGCTAGTGGAACTGTAGATGTAACCGTAAACAGGGTAAGCTCGAGTGCCACGATAAACTTAACAGGGATAAGCAATGGAAACTGTAGTATGCCGCTAACGGGAACAGCTACGGTAGCCGTTCAGGATGGTCCATTAACCGCTATTGCCCAGAACATTACCGTGCAACTGGATGCCAGTGGGCAGGTGACCATCGCACCTGAGGATGTTGACGATGGTTCCAGTTATGGCTGTGGTAGTACCCCGAACGTAAGCCTGGATATAGATAGTTTTGATTGTGATGATGTAGGCACCCCAGTAAAGGTAACCCTTACCGCTGCACAGGGCAACAATTGGGATACGGCGACCGCTGTGGTGACTGTGGAAGCGCATTTGGACAATCTTGTGGCCATTGCCAAAGATATAGCTGTACAGTTGGATGCCAGCGGGCAGCTGACCATCGCACCTGAGGATGTTGACGATGGTTCCAGTTATGGTTGTGGTAGTACCCCGAACGTAAGCCTGGATATAGATAGTTTTGATTGTGATGATGTAGGTACCCCGGTAACGGTGACTCTTACTGCAACACAAGGCAACCAAACCGCCACGGCAACCGCCACAGTGACCGTGGAAGCGAACGGGAATTGTGAACTTGGACCCCTTGTGGATTTCAATATAGGGTTTTCTCCCAACGGTGATGGCATTGCCGATACCTTGGTGATCGAAGGTCTTGAACACTATAAGAACAACGTGGTGAGGATCTATAACCTAAGCCAACACCTGCTGTTCACTGCTCATTACAGGGGCCCCGGCGATGCCTGGGACGGTACCTATAAAGGCAGACTGGTACCTGTGGGTTCCTATTTATGTGTGATCGACTACAACGAACCGGGGCTGGATCAAGAGGCAAAAATGATCTATGTCAATTATTAATTTTTACACTTCTGTAATGGCCGGGGCTTCGACTACGATCGGCTCACGATGGTGTTCGCACCCTGAAGTGACTCGAAGGGTAAGTAGTACTAAGCATTATCCCGGGTTTCGAGAGTACTTCGGCACAGTGTGACAGCTCAGGAACCGGGAAGCAAAGGGTAAGTAGTACTAGGCATTCGTTAGGAAAAGACTTAAAAAATAAAGGCAATCCCTAGAGCATTTAAATCTCGCCGTGCCTGCCGAGGCAGGATTATCGAGTAAAGAGGTTTCTTCATAAATCGTGGCTCAGAATTTTGACCGGCGGGAAAAAAAGCAAGAGAGTAACGCACCTTGGCAGCACAGCATATTCGGTTGATCCAATATCAACAAAGTTCAATTGAAATTTTGAACAAAAGTAAGCTTTGCCTTACTTTTGTTTTATGAATAAAGTCAAAGAGTTCATAGTCATATAAATATGATTTAAAAATGTTAGAAACTTTTATAAAGGGTATTAAAATTACTGAAGAAGCGCTTAAAGAAGAGCTGCACAAAAATGCTACTATCACAACGCACAAAAAGGGTGATTTTATAATTAAAAGCAATCAATATATAAAAGTTTTAAAAATTGTTTTAGAAGGTAAAGTAAGGGTGTATCAAGAAAATGAAGACAGAGAAATTTTGATTTACTACCTCAATACAATGGAAACCTGTACACTATCTTTATCTGCTTGTTTCGAAGATTGCAAAAGCACCGTAAATGCCATTGCAGAAGATGATTGTACTATTATCCTTAATATTCCGGTTCGATTCGTAAGAGATTGGAATTTCAAATATAAATCTTGGAATCGTTTTACCATCAACATATTTAGAGAGAGTTATTTGCACCTCATTGATCAGTATTCAAATTTGGCATTTCAGCCACTTAAAGATCGTCTCTTTGATTATTTAGTATCAAAAGCAAATGGTGGTGTTGTTAAAAAATCACATCAAGAATTGGCCAAAGAATTAGGTACTACACGAGAGGTTATCTCCAGGCTTTTAAAAACATTGGAAAAGAATAAAAAAATTCATCTGGGACAAAAACAGATAGAAATTGTATAAAAAATAGCTGTTGTGACAAAAGTCACAACTTTCTCTCTTTTATTCCTTCGATCTTTGTATCAATAACTTAATAACATACAAGGATATGAAACGTATGAAAGGAATAATAACGGGATTGGCATTAGTGATAGGTTATATCTCTTGTGCGCAAAAAGCGGAAGACAATAAACCATCAGAAAAAGCACAACAATCTTACCAAAAACATTCGCCAACAAGGCATCATCAAACGGCTCTGGAAGTATTGGATGCTAGTGAAAAATGGATTGAAGCATTTAATAAAGGGAACGTCGAAGCTTGTGTAAAAGGTTATGACGCAAATGCAACAATGAGTGCTATACCTTTTGGAGTTAAAAAAGGAACAAAAGAAATTTCTGAATTTTGGACACCGTTTATAGCATCTGGAGCCACGAACTTAATTTACACAAATGTAAGTGTAGAAGTTGTTAATGAAACCACAGCTTTTTTGTCTGCTAATTGGAGTATGAATGTGGGTAAGGGAGTGATTTATCAGGAGAAATGGGAGAAGAAAAAAGGGCAATGGCTATTGACTTATGACAACTTTCAAGTTTTAGAGCAGTATAAAACACCAAAAGAAAACAAAACAAACCCTGTGGCAAGTCATATTGTTTTAGAAAACATTATCAAAGCTTCTATAGCATGGACCAACAGTTTTAACTCGGGAAAAGGAACGGTCTGCGGTCAAGGCTATTCAAAAAATGCAACAATGAATGCCATGCCATTTGCTTCTATAAACGGACAAGAAGGTATCGAAGGGTTTTGGGAAAAATTAATAGCAGATGGGGCTAAAAATTTAACCTATCACAATCCTACATTCAAGGCTTTAACAAATAATAGCGGTATACTATCATCTATGTGGAGTATGAATATTGGTGAAGGTAAAATTTATCAGGAAAAATGGGAAAATGTTGAAGGTAAATGGATGTTAACCTATGATGAATTTGAAGTGTTGAGGCAATATTAAGAACAGTATGCAAGCAACTAGATGACTTCGCTAATCAAGAGATAGGAGATCGTCTCCTATGTGCAAATATTTGTTAAATGATTCTTAAATAAAAATAAGGTAGAATTTGAAACATTTCAAAAGAGGCATCAGTTTGAATCGTACCAACCAAAACCTTATTGAAATCAAGTAAATCAATAATTAAAATCAATAAAAAATGGTACGTATTAAAACCTGTAAGGCATTACTTTTTATGCTACTTACTCTAGCATTTTTATCGTGTAATTCTGATGACGATGCTAATCCTAATCCTAACCCAGAAAATAGTGAAGAAATAAGGGCCACCAAAGAAAAATTAGTTGGAGAATGGCAATTGGTAAGCAGCACTATTGACAATAAAAATGCTTCACCTGAAGAATTTGAATGCTTAAAAAATTCAACCGCTACGTTTAATCAAGATGACACTTATGAATTAACCTTTATAAAACTAGGGAGTAATTCTACAACGCTTTGTAATAGGACAGTTACGCAATCTGGAACCTATACAGTCATTGGTTTGAACAGGGTTACTTTTTTCAATTTTGATTCTGAGATCGAGTTGATTGACGATACTTTACAGATTACTTCCAAAGTTACTAATGATAATGAAGAACAAGAACAAGTGGATATTTTTATTAGAAGTGACAATTCAGAATTAGAGGAAAATCCAGATGAAGAAACGGATAATGTAGAAACAGATGAGACCGATGAGGATAATGGTGACAATACTTTTGATGGAACCGCGGTGATTCAAAAGATATTGGGTAAGTGGCAAATCGACTCTAACCAAGAGTGCCTTCAAGAAAACACGATAGAATTTAAACCTCAAAGTGTTTTTGAATTCATTCAACATAAGGAAACCTTTACTCGTAGGGATCTGTTAAATTATAACGTAAGCGTTAGTTATCCTTTGCCAGAAAGTATTAATGCAACAATTTTCAAAGGAAATGATATGGTTGTTTTTGATACCAGTGCGGCATGTCAATTTATCAAAACGAGTACTTTGGAATATATTGTAAAAGATGAGAAGACCATAGTACTTAAAAACATATCAGGGGTGCAGCTTTTGTTGGAAGATGATACTACGATTAAGCTTATCTATACCTTTACTGATAGTGATAACAATGAACAGGTTAGAGAATTTATTTACAACAAGCTATAAAACAGTTTATTTCATAAAATAATTGATAATATTAAAAAATGGAGCGTTTTTACCTCCATTTTTTAGTATTTGATGTTCTAAAAAGGTTGTCCTTTTAATGATGGTGAAGAATACGATGTTGCAGTAGTGGACAACAGAAGCAAAAAGATGTACCAAATAACGTATCCAGGTTCGAAAGAAGGGAATTCATATTCATTATACAGTCCGGAAAAATGACAAACCCGTTGACCCATCCTTTTTGCTTTTTGGTAAATTGTCCATGGACTTGAATAGGTATTTAGAGTAACTTAGGTTGACCAAATCTAAACCTACTTTCAATCATGCCACAAGTTATCTATAGAAAACCCCATGAACTATCCAATAAAGAAAAAAATCAATTAAAAAGCTTGTTAAAACGATACTATCCTACAGCTAATGAAGAATATATAAACGCCAGATTGTCTAATACATATGGTTTTGATATTGTGCTATTAAAATATCATGACATTGTACTGGGAGCCAGCTATTTCAAACTAGACAAGTTAAAAACCCCCTTTTTATAACAAAAAAATTTGGGTTGTACATTTTGGCCAGGCACTAAAAAATGAATATTACCAGGGCAGCGTTATTTGGCGTACTGGGCACTGGTATGCCAAAAAGAATATTTCTTATCTCTATCCCATAAAAAGAACAGTGGGTTTATCTGTAATAAGCACCCCGAAAGTCTTCGAGCACTTTACAAAACTTTTTAAAAACCATTTCCCAAATTTAGGGTCTTATGAGGAGGGAAAAAGTTTTTCTATTGCCAGCTTTTTACGAAATACCTATGGAAAAAGTGGCGTGCAACTCAAGTTTGACAGCAACTATTGTTTTGCCATACTGGATTTTGATCCCATTGATATCACCGATGATTGGGAAAAGCATTATAAGGCCAAAAATGAAGCTATCAATGCGTTTTTCATTACCAATGAAATCATCAAATTTAAAGACAACAGAATTTATGACAACAATATTGGACTCATTGCATGTGGCTATCGAAATTCTTGGGATTTTATGGCAAAGCAACCGGTACGTATTCAAATATGATGATTATAGGTGTTTCTGATTGTTTTTTAAAATTTAGAAAGGCTTTATCAAAAATTGACGGTGCCGGGTTAAAACTTAGCACGCCTCGAGGATGCTATGGGCCGTTTTAACCTTCTCGAGGGCCATTTTTACGAAGTGTTAGGCTATGATAGCACAAAATTGAGACCATCTTGTCTAAATTTTAACTGCTTAGGTCTAATGTTGGGCCTTTACGACTTAATTTTTAACGCCCGGGGTCCAAATTTAATCGTATTGAGCCTAATAGAAGGCCTTTTTGGCCCGACAGAAGATCTTTTTGGCCCAACGCATTACAAGCATCCCTGATATTCTGGCCTTGTCTTACAAAAAAACGACGGGGACCGTTGTTATAAATCCCCGCCGCGGTTATTAACATATTCAAAAACCAAAAAACACTTTACTCTTATAAAACCAATGCTCGATCTGGCTCCACGCCGTCTCTGCATTGCGCATACCTTCTGTCGACCCTTTGTTGTCAACAAAGATTAGGTTTTAGTACAAGACCCCAAGATAAAAAGTGTCTATATCGGTCAAAACTGGGACAAACAAACCATCAAAGGGGATTTCTCGATTTCTATTATCCCTTAAACAACGTATAATATCCCATTTTTATAAGAGTTAGGCACTTATTATTGAGTGTATCTTTTTTGATGATTTCTTTTGTTTATGTAATGTATATATAAAAAGTATAAATAAAACTTTATAAAATGAAAAAGCAAGTCCAAGTAATACTATCTACCCTCCTTATGATATTGACAAGCCTCACCACTTATGGACAAAGGGCTATAGAAGATAAATTCATATCCTTTACCAGTGGGGGGTACACTTCATTGGCCCGATATCAAGTTACTTCGGTAAACCCAAGGACCGTTACGCTCATCGAATACGTGGGGGATAATAACGGGGGTTTTAATAAAAATGTGACAATCCCTGCATCGGCCCCTGTCGACGGCGGTTATGCTGTAACCCGTATCGGGGACAATGCCTTTAGTAACAAAGGCCTGACCAGTGTCGAGATTCCCAACAGTGTGACCAGCATCGGGAATCATGCTTTTTCGGGGAATCAATTGAACAGTGTGACCATACCCAACAGTGTGACCCATATCGGGAACGCTGTTTTTCATGGCAACCAATTGACAAGTGTTGTCATTCCGGAAAGTGTGACCAGTATTGGAGATAATGCTTTTATTATGCATCCACATTCGCCTTCAACATTGAACCTTATGATAATGCTGGGCAATACCCCACCCAATCTTGGTGCTGCTTTTTCAAATCGTTCCCAAATAGATGTAATCGCTCCCGGGGGCACCCCTGCCGGTAGTATCAAAACCGCTTATGAGGACCATGATGACTGGGAGGACTTCGCATCTATCACCGGAGAAGCGCAGGTCAATACCGAGTTCACTGCCGGCCATATCACTTACCGAATCACTGAAATAACCCCCACCAATAGGCAGGTATCGGCAATAGACTATGACCCTGCCGGAGGTGCCGAAGTGACCATCCCCCAAACGGCCAACTACCAGGATATCGATTACCAGGTGACCGCCCTTGTATCCAATGCTTTTAGGTCCGATCAATTGATCAGTGTTGTTATACCCAATAGTGTGACCAGTATTGGGGCTAGTGCTTTTACCGGCAACCAATTGACCCAGGTGACCATACCCGACAGTGTCACCAATATTGGACCCTGGGCTTTTTCCCACAACAACTTGACGAGTGTGACCATACCGAACAGTGTGACCAGTATAAGTCAATGGACTTTTACCCACAACAACTTGACCAGTGTGACCATACCGAACGGTGTGACCAATATTGGGCAGAGAGCTTTTCAAAACAACCAATTGACAAGTGTTGTCATTCCGGAAAGTGTGACCAGTATAGGGCATGAGGCTTTTAACGACAACCCGGAGCTTGCCACGGTGGTGTCAAAGGGAACCAATCCTCCATCAATTGAAGAATTCACTTTTACAAATGCCAACCGTAACCAAATAGATGTAATCGTTCCCAAGGGTACCCCTTCCGGTAATACCAGAACTGCTTATTTAGCTGCTGGATGGACGGGTTTTAAATCCATCACCGAAGATGCCTATTCATCAAGTGCTCCCTTCATCACCACCTGGAAGGTAGGAGCCACAGACCTATCCATCACCATTCCCACCACGGGCGGTGGTTACAACTACACCATAAACTGGGGTGATGAAACCATCGAGTATAACCAGACCGGAGACGCTGAGCATACCTATGGGGTCCCGGGAGAGAAAACCATAAAGATCTACGGCGATTTCCCCAGGATCTATTTTAACAATACAGGGGACAAGAACAAGATCCTGGCCGTACAGCAGTGGGGCGATATCCAATGGAAAAGTATGGCAAATGCCTTTTTTGGATGTAGCAACCTGAATAATATCACCGCCACAGATGCCCCCAATCTGCAAAACGTAACGGATATGCGAGGGATGTTCAGTGTATCTGGTGTCATCGGGCAAAGCACCGACCTTAACAGTTGGGACGTAAGCAATGTTACTACTACGGCAGCTATGTTCGATAGAGCCACTAACTTCAACGGGGATATAGGCAATTGGAACGTAAGCAATGTCACCAATATGAGAGATATGTTCAATGGAGCCACTAACTTTAATCAAGACATAAGCGGTTGGAACGTAAGCAATGTCACCAATATGAGTTTTATGTTGAGCTATAGCGGTTTGTCCAGGGGCTATTATGGGGCCACATTAAAGTACTGGGCGGACTTGGACAATACCCCCACAGGGATTACGCTGGGTGCGCATGATTTGGTATATGACTGTGATGAAGAAGCACACAGACAAACACTGATGGATACCTATGGCTGGGAGTTTGCTGGAGATGCTAAAGGAGACGACCAAGCTCCTGTGCTCAACTTAACCACTCAACAGCTGCGCCTATACCTGGATATGGATATGGCCACTCTTAGTTTAGATCAATTAGCATATAGCGCAGAGGACAACTGTAGCGAAGAGAGTGAGTTGGTTTACAGTTTTGATGCCCCAAACAGCAATGTGACGACCAGGGAATTTGGTCTTGACGATCGGGGGGGACAAACCGTGACCTTGTTCGTGAGTGATCCCTATGGCAATGCAGCCAGCAAAGACCTGATCGTAACGGTGATTAATACCGCCACAGATATTCTCAGCTTCACAATACCCGGACAGAGCGGTGAGACTGTGATTGATTATGACAACCATACGGTGGTTATTGAGGTCGAACTGGGTACAGATTTAAGCGGGTTGACTCCAACGATCGCCCTGTCAGATGGAGCCAGTGCTAATCCAGAAAGTGGTGTGGCACAAGACTTCACCAATACGGTAAACTACACGGTAACCGCAGAGGATGGAACCACCCAACAAGTATGGCGGGTGACCGTGGAAGCGGCGGGGAGTGATGAACTTAAGCCCGTCGCAGATTTCAATAGAGGGATTTCACCCAACGGTGATGGTATAGCTGATACTTTGGTAATCAAAGGCCTTGAGAAATATGAGAACAATGTAGTCAAGATATACAACTTGAGCCAACGCTTGCTGTTCAGCGCCCATTATGGTGGGCTCGGCAATGCTTGGGACTGCACCCATAAAGGCAGTCTGGTACCCGTGGGTTCTTATCTATGTGTGATAGACTTTAACGACCCAGGACTAGGCCAGAAGGCAAAAATGATCTATGTCAATTATTGATCTTTTCGTTTCTCAAATAACCGGGGCTTCGGCTACGCTCAGCCCTCGATATAATCGAAGCCTGAGGTGCCATACTGAGCTTGCCGAAGTGCTCTCGAAGGGTAAGTTTTGCATTGAGCTTGTCCGAAGTGCCAGTTCTAAAAAATGAAACTCACACTTCGTATCCTATCAACATTAAAATGAACAAACTATCAAAGGAGATTGCTGGATTCATATAATCCCCAAAAAACCATATAACATCCCATTTTTAACGGAGTTCGACACCAAATTTTGGGTATTTGCTTAGTGTTGTTATTCTTTGTTATGAACTAATATTAAAAAAACTAACAATAAAAACCTTCCAACATGAAAAAACAACTACAATTAATAGCATCTACCATTCTTATGGTGTCATTTGGCCTTATCGGCTATGGGCAACAAGTTGGTGACGTGTTTACTTATGACAATGTCACATATCGAGTAACGAAACTTGTCCTCAACAAAGAAGTGACCATACAAAGCAGTACAAATACAGGAGGAGCCCTGACAATGCCCGAAACCGTAACCTATCAGGGTAATAATTTTAGCGTTACCGTTATTGGTCCCTATGCTTTTAAGGACAAGGCCTTGACCAGTGTGAGAATCCCCAACAGTATTAAAATTATTGGGACCGATGCATTTAGGAACACCACCTTGGAGAGTGTGACCATTCCCGAAAACGTTACCCTTATTGCGACGGGTGCTTTTAAGGACAACCCCTTGACCAGCGTACTGGTATTGGCCAATGTACCTCCAAGCCTTCCCGCAAATGATACTTTTTCAAATCCGGGTATAATAGAAGTAGTGGTACCCGTTGGTAACAAAACCACTTATGAAAGTAATCCTGCTTGGGGCAATAGGTATGCTTTTAAGGACATCACGCAATTTGGGGTAGGAACAGCCTTTACGGGCAACGGTATTGGTTATCGAATAACGTCCGTAAACCCTGGAAAAGTGGCGGTGACCGGAAGGAACAGCGGCTCAACGGATACCGATATAACCATACCCGGTACGGTGTTTTATGGGCAGGACTGTGCTGTGACCAGTATTGGTAACAGTGCTTTTGAAAACAACCAATTGACCAGTGTGACCCTACCCAACAGTGTGACCAGTATTGGGAGTAGTGCTTTTAGGAACAATCAATTGACCGAGGTGACCATACCCGATGGTGTAACCAGTATTGCGCAAAGTACTTTTAGTAACAATCAATTGACCAGTGTCGAGATTCCCAACAGTGTGACCAGTATTGGGAGTAATGCTTTTAGGTATAACAACTTGACCAGTGTGACCATACCGAACAGTGTGACCACTATTGGGAGTGGTGCTTTTGAGGATAATGCCTTGACCAGTGTAATCATCCCCGAAGGCGTTACCAATATTGAGGAAAATGCTTTTGCCAACAACCCATTGACCACAGTGGTGCTGGAGCGCATAGATCCCCCATCAATTCAAACAAACACCTTTGGAAACCGTAATCAAATAGATGTGTTTGTTCCCAGGGGTGCCCTAGGCAGTTATCAGAACCATGCCGAGTGGACAGCGTTCAAATCCATTACAGAAGTACTGGGGATTAACGACAGTTTTACGGTTGAAGGCATCACCTATAAAGTAACGGGGCTGGGTTCCACCAACACCGTCACCATAACGGACAATACAAATACTGGGGACCTCACCATACCCGGGACCATAACCAGAGGGGGCAATGACTTTAATGTTACGGGTATCGAGGATGAAGCTTTTGCCTTTAATCAATTGACCCGTGTCACCATTCCCGTTGGCGTTACCAGTATTGGGGCCAATACTTTTAACGGCAATCCGGATCTTGCTATAGTGGTGCCAGAAAGCATAGATCCCCCATCAATAGAAGAAAACACCTTTGGAAACCGTAACCAAATAGATGTGGTGGTGCCCAGGGGTGCCCTAGGCAGTTATCAGAACCATGCCGAGTGGACAGGGTTCAAATCCATTACAGAAGTACTAGAGATTAACGACACCTTTACAGTTCAAGGCATTACCTATAAAGTAACGGCGCTGGGCCCCAACACGGTCACCATAATAGACAATACAAATACAGGGGACCTTACCATACCCGGATCCGTAAACTATGGGCCTAATGGCTTTGAGGTTACCCGTATTGGTGATGACGCTTTTGATAGTAATCAATTGACGAGTGTAATCCTGCCGAATAGTGTAACCCATATTGGGGATTATGCTTTTTTTAAGAATCAATTAAGTAGTGTGACCCTACCGAACAGTGTAACCCGTATTGGGGATAATGCTTTTATGCATAACCAATTAACGATTGTAACCCTACCTAACAGTGTAACCCATATTGGGGATAATGCTTTTAGTCATAATCAATTGACGAGTGTAACCCTACCGAACAGTGTGACCAGTATTGGGGGTGGTATTTTTGAGAACAACCAATTGACTAGTGTGACCATACCAAGTAGTGTGACCAGTATTGGGAATAGTGCTTTTGCCAACAACCCATTGGCCACAGTAGTGCTAGAGCGCACAGATCCCCCATCAATTCAAACAAGCTCCTTTGGAAACCGAAACCTAATAGATGTGGTAGTGCCCAAGGGTACCCCTGCCGGTAGTACCAAAACCGCTTATGAAACCAACTGGGGCATGGATTTTAAATCCATCACAGAAGTACTGGAGATTAACGATACCTTTACAGTTGAAGGGATCACCTATAAAGTAACGGGGCTGGGTTCCACCAAGACGGTCACCATAACGAACAATACAAATACAGGGAATCTTACCATACCCGGGACCATAACCAGAGGGGGCAATGACTTTAGCGTTACCGGTATCGGGGATGAAGCTTTTGTCTTTAATCAATTGACCCATGTGACCATTCCCGATGGCGTTGCCAGTATTGGTGCCAATGCTTTTAATGGCAATCCAGACCTTGGCATAGTGGTCCCAGAGGGCACAGTTCCTCCTTCAATAGAGGACAATACCTTTGGTAACCGCAACCAAATAGATGTGGTAGTGCCCAGGGGTACTCCAGCCGGTAGCATCAAGACCGCTTATGAAACCGATTGGGGCACGGATTTTAAATCCATCACGGAAGAACTGGAGATTAACGACAGCTTTACAGTTCAAGGCATTACCTATAAAATAACGGCACTTGGTAGTCTCAACACCGTGAGGATTGAAGGTTACGAGGGTACGGCTACCAGTATAAACATCCTCCAAACCATAACCTATGGGCCTAATGACTTTGAGGTTATCAGTATTGGCGATGGTGCTTTTGAAAACAGCGACTTGACCAGTGTGACCATACCGAATAGTGTGGCCACTATTGGGGAACGGGCTTTTCTGAACAACCAATTGAGCAGCGTGACCATTCCCGAAGGCGTTAGCAGTATTGGCGATGGTGCTTTTGAAGGCAATGCCTTGACCAGTGTGACCCTACCGAACAGTGTAACTGGTATTGACGATTCGACTTTTAAAGACAACAACTTGATTAGCGTGACCATTCCAAACAGTGTGACCAGTATTGGAAATAGTGCTTTTGAAGGTAATGCCTTAACCGGTGTGACCCTGCCAAACAGTGTGACCAATATCGGAGGGCGGGCTTTTAAAAACAACAACTTGACCAGTGTGACCCTGCCGAACAGTGTGACCAGTATCGGGGTTTTTGCTTTTGCCAATAACCAAACCCTTGTTACAGTGGCGACAAAGGCCATCGTTCCGCCATCACTTCATGAAGATGCTTTTTTTAATGCAGACCGTGACCAAATAGACTTAATAGTTCGTGTAGGTGCTAAAGATACTTATTTGGCCGCAGGGTGGGCAGGCTTTAAATCCATCTCAAGTGCCGAAGTAGGAGATACCTTTACCGATGGTGGCATCAAATACGAAATCACATCATTGCTGCCCTACACCGTAATGGCCATAGACTATACAGGTACGGCCACTGATGTAAACATCCCCAAAACCGTAACCAATAATGGGGGCAATGACTTTGAGGTGACCAGTATCGGGGATCGGGCTTTTGAGCAAAACTTCTCCCAATTGCCATTGGGCAGTGTGACCATACCCAACAGTGTGACCAGTATTGGGAATTGGGCTTTTTATCATAACTCTTTAACCGAGGTTACCATACCCAGCAGTGTGACCAGTATTGGAGAAGGTGCTTTTGACACCAACCGATTGACCAGTGTAACCATAGGGAACAGTGTGACCAGTATTGGGGGTTATGCTTTTTTGGGCAACCAATTGACCAGTGTAACCATACCGAATAGTGTGACCAGTGTTGGACAAAGTGCTTTTGCCTATAACTCTTTAACCGAGGTGACCATACCCAGTAGTGTGACCGGTATTGGTAACGGTGCTTTTAAGGATAACCAATTGAGCAGCGTGACCATTCCCGAAGGCGTTAGCAGTATTGGATATAGTGCTTTTGAAGGCAATGCCTTGACCAGTGTGACCATACCGGATGGTGTGACCAGTATCGAGGAAAGTGCTTTTCGGGACAACCAATTGACCAGTGTGACCATACCGGATGGTGTGACCAGTATTGGGGGTTATGCTTTTGAGGGCAACCAATTGACCAGTGTGACCATTCCTGAAAGCGTTACCAGTATCGGAGAATTCGCTTTTTCGGGCAACCCAAACCTTGCCACAGTGGAGGCAAAGGGAGCCGTTCCACCATGGCTTGATGAAGAGGCTTTTGGTGAACGCCACGAAATAGCTGTTGGGGTCGTTATTTTGGGTATACGCCACCAAATAGACCTGATAGTCCCTGCAGGCAGGACAAATGCTTATTTGGCTGCCGGGTGGACGGACTTTAAATCCATTACAGAAGCAGCGGTCGCGGGACAGTCTACCAGTGCCAAGACGGTATCCGCCTCTATAAATGATGTCACGGTGTATCCCAACCCCGTACAAGATTATATCAACATTGCATTGGGTGATGGCGAAGCCTTACAACAGGTAAACCTATACACTACCCAGGGTGCCCATGTGCATTCTGCACGCGCCTTACAAATAGATGTAAGCCATGTACCCGGCGGTATGTATATACTGGAAATAACAACCCAAACAGGGGCCAAAGCAGTTAAAAAAATAGTCATAAAATAAAAAAGACATGAAAAAGCAATTTCAATTAACAATATACACCGTTTTTATGGTGTTAACGGGCCTTACCGGCTATGGGCAGAATGTAGGTGACATATTTACAGTTGATGGTATCACATACGAAGTAACGTCACTAGGTAATCCCAACATGGTGACGATAACTGAGACGAGCAATGAAAATAGGGAAGACTTTACTATCCCCGAGAACGTCACCTATAGTGGTAATGACTTTACGGTTACCGTTATCGGGGCTGGTGCTTTTGGGGACAACGGCTTAACCAATGTGACCATACCGAGTAGTGTGATCCAAATTACTGCCAATGCTTTTACCGACAACCCAGATCTTAAAAGAGTGGTGTCAAAGAGCACTAATCCTCCACGTCTTGATCCAAGTGCATTTGGTGACAGAAGCGATATAGCCCTGATAGTTCCCGATGTTAGCATATCAATTTATGAAAATGTTGCTTTTGGATGGACAGGTTTCAAATCTATCACGGGAGAAGTAAGCGACGTGACCGAGGGTCTCGAATATAATGTAACTAATACTAATCCCAACACGGCAGAGGTCATAGGTTATCAGGGGACCGCCACCGACGTAAACATCCCCGAAACCGTAACTATTGGGACCACTGACTATACCGTTACCCGTATTGGGGATAATGCTTTTAATCCTTTACCTCCTTTTAATAACAAAGCCTTGACCAGTGTGACCATACCGAACAGTGTGACCAGTATTGGGAATAGTGCTTTTAATCGCAGTCAACTACAAGGACATCTTGAAATTCCCAACAGCGTGACCAGTATTGAGAATGACGCTTTTAATTCAAGAGATGTCGATGCCGGTTTGACCAGTGTGACCATACCGAACAGTGTAACCCGTATTGGGCAGAGGGCTTTTGCAGGCAACCGCTTAAAAAGTGTGACCCTACCGGACAAATTACAGGTTCTTGAGATGGGTGTTTTTGTTAACAATAGCTTGAACGAGGTTACCATTCCCGAAAGCGTTACCGAAATACAGAGAAGTGCTTTTAATGCCAACAAACTTAGTCGTGTGCACATACCAAGTAATGTGACCAAAATTGGGCAAACCGCTTTTATGAGTAAGAATTATATGGTTATAGTAGGGCTAAGCAGTTCTGATCCCCCTGTTCTTGATATTTCCAACGGTGATTGTAATCGTGTCTTTAAAGATAGATGCGAAGAAAACGGCTCATTCACCGTGATCGTTCCCAGGGGTGCCAGGGGTGCATATCTAACCGAAGACCATTGGAAAGACTTAAACATTATAGAAGAACTGCACTTTGAAGGCTCCTTTACCTATTCGGATGTTCCCCTCGTGAAAAAAAGAAGTATGCATTATCAAGTAATTTCGGATTTGGATAGAACGGTGAGGGTGACCGGAAGAGTCGCCAACGGCCCACTCGATGTGATCATACCCGAGAAGGTGTTTCATGGGGTTCCCTATACTGTTACCGCTATTGGGGATTTTGCTTTTGAGAACAACCAATTAACTAGTGTAGAGATTCCCGAAACCGTTACCAGTATTGGGAAGTTTGCTTTTGATAACAACCAATTCACTGAGGTCGTCATACCGAATAGTGTGACCACCATTGGAGCAAGTGCTTTCAGGAACAGCGGATTAACAGGACATCTCGAAATTCCCAACAGTGTGACCGAGATCCGGGGTGGTGCTTTTTCGAGGAACAAATTGACCAGTGTGACCATCCCTGATAACCCCGACTTTACCAAGCTTGATATCGGTATTTTTCAGGATAACCTATTGACCGAGGTTACCATTCCCGCAAATGTGGAATTTATTGCTAAAGGTTCTTTTTCCAACAACCTGGAGCTTGTTACGCTTGTGATGAAGAACCCTGGTCCTATAGATCTCAGTAGTGAAGCCTTTGATTTTATAATATTTGGTGAGGATTTCATTTCCACTGAAGATCGTCGTCCCCTAATAGATGTGATCGTTCCCAGAAGTGACCCTCCCGGTAGAAACAAACACGAATACTTAACCAGTAGAGGTTGGGGGGACCATGGTTTTAAATCCATCAAGGAAGAAGGTGACATCGGAGAAACCTTTGAAAAGGCAGGTATCACCTATAAAATAACAGAATTCAACCCCAACACGGTCACCATAATAGACAATGAAAATACAGGAGACCTTACCATACCAATGAAGGTAGAAAGACTCGAGAAAGGACCCTTTGCAATTTCTGAGGAAAGACTAGTTGAATATACGATTACCGATATTGAGGCCGGTGCTTTTCAGGACAACCAATTGACCCGTGTGATCATTCCCGACAGCCTTGCCAGTATCGGCGCCAATGCTTTTGCTGGCAACCCAGGCCTTGCTACAGTAGAATTGGAGGGAACAGATCCCCCATCAATCGAAGAAAGCACCTTTGCAGACCGTGACCAAATAGATGTGATCGTTCCCAATGGCGCATTCGATAATTATGTACCGGCCTGGAACGATTTTACGTTTAGATCTATCAAAGCCAAAGTAAATGTAGGTGATACCTTTACGGTCGAGCGTGATGCCAACACCGCCGTTATCAAATATGAAGTAACCGCATTCGGCCCTACTAACACAGTTACGGTCATCAATAATGAAGATGACGATCGTAGACTTTTGGAAATATTTGACCCCGTAGCACATGTGGGGCATGCGTTTAAAGTTACCAAAATTGGCGAGCATGCTTTTGCTGACCGAAATATAATCGGCGCTCTTACCATACCGGATGGTGTGGAAAGTATCGAAGAAAGTGCTTTTCAGAACAACCAATTGACCAGTGCGACCCTACCGGAAAGCGTTACCGGTATCGGAGAATCCGCTTTTTCGGGCAACCAATTGACTAATGTAACCCTACCCGATGGTGTGGAAAGCATCGAGGCTTATGCTTTTTCAAACAACGCCTTGAGCAGTATTACCATACCCAACAACGTAACCCGTATCGGGGAAGGTGCTTTTTCCGAGAACGTCTTGAGCAATGTAGACATGCCTGAAAGTATTGAGACCATTGGTCATCGGGCTTTTGCAGGCAACAGTTTGACCCAGGTCAACATCCCGAACGGTGTGACCAGCATTGGGGATGGTGCTTTTCAAGACAACCAATTGACCAGCGTAACCATTCCCGAAAACGTTACTGGTATCGGCGCCAATGCTTTTACCAACAACCCAGGCCTTACCACAGTGGTGTCCAGGGCCTTCGTCCCTCCATCGATCGAAGCAAGCACCTTTACAAACGCAGACCGTGGCCAAATAGATTTGATGGTTCCCTCGGCTACCCCTCCCGGAAGAATTAGGGCCAACTATGAAGATGTCGGGTGGACAGGGTTCAGGTCCATTAAAGAAGAGATCGGCGTTTCGATAGACGCACCTACAGAAACAGCTGATTTATCAGCCTTTACGGTCACCTTTCGGTTTGATCAGGATGTGACAGGTTTTACGGTAGATGACATTGATTTTGGCAATGCCACTGCAAACCATTTTATGGGTAGTGGTTCCATATATACCGTAGAGATCACCCCAACCCCAACATCCTGTGATGGTACCATTACCATTGATCTCCCCGTGAATGCAGTGAATATGCCCGATTCCACCAATCTACCAGCAAGTGCAAGGGTCGCTGTGGAAACGGATTCGAACGATTTTGTGGTCATTGCCCGGAATATTATGGTACAGTTGGATGCCAACGGGGGGGCAACCATATCTCCAGAAGATATCAACAATGGTTCTTATGGCTGTGGCGGTTCCCCGAATTTAAGCCTGGATATAGATAGTTTTGATTGTGACGATGTGGGTACCCCGGTAACGGTCACTCTTACCGCTGCGCAAGGCGACCAAACCGCAACGGCAACTGCCATGGTGACCGTGTTCGGCAATTGTGGGTCTGATTCGGGTTCGACACTTGCGGATTTCAATAGCGGGTTTTCTCCCAACGGTGATGGCATAGCAGATAATCTGGTGATAGAGGGCCTTGAACAATATAAGAATAACGTAGTCAAGATATACAACCTGAGCCAACGCTTGCTGTTCAGCGCCCATTATGGCGGACCCGGTGATGCCTGGGATGGCACCCATAAAGGCAGTCGGGTGCCCGTGGGTTCCTATGTATGTATCATAGACTATAACGAACCAGAACTGGGCCACGAAACAAAGATGATCTATGTCAATTATTGATCTCTCCAACGAACAAACCCTTTCTTGTCATTAGAATAATCATAACTAAACCACTCTGCACTGAAAGTGCAGAGGGTTGGTTTTACTAGGGACTAAAGTCCCTATGCCTCATTCCAATATGAAATTGGAATTATCACTATCATCTTTTCTATGGTGCTCCAAATATTCATTGACCATCTTGTCAGTAATATTACCCGTACTCCATACTCCATAACCACTTGCCCAAAAATGCTTGCCCCAATAGCGATAACTCAATTGTGTAAACTCTTGTTGCAACTTCCTAGATGTCCTTCCTTTCAATTGCTTTACGATATAACTTACACTCAACGTAGGAGCATATTCTATGTGCATATGCACATGGTCAGAGCTCACAACTCCTTTCAAAATCTCAATATCCTCAGCTTCGCAAATTTGGATCAACAACTCCCTACAACGAACCTGAATATCACCCTTCAAAACCTTATAACGATACTTGCTACACCAAACTATATGACATGTCAAACGACTTGTGGTATGAGAACCTTTTCTTAAATACGAATCCATCACACCTAAAATATAGATTTTTTCGCATTACTAAAGTGCTGCAATGAAATTGCAGGGTTTTCATCCTAATTTGAGACCAATAAAGATAAAAAAGCTTGAAATTTGTTGAAATTTAGTAATAATAAAGGAAAGAAAAGACCCATAAAAAGCAAAAACAAATGTTGTTTTTTTGCAAAATGTCAAACAAAGGAAAACAAAAGTGTACCAAAGGAAAATGCATTTACTTCCCGATACAATATGTAATAAGCCCTTGTAAATAAAGGGGTGGCAGAGTAGGAGGTGTACTCAAGGTGGGAGCTTTTGTTTGCTTTTGGTGGGATGTTGTTTACTATTTTAGTGGATTTATATTTAGAAACTTATGCTTTTCATATAATTCTTTTGCTTTGATTCTGTCTTGTTCTTCCATAACATCTCCAAACTCGCAATAGTTTGATACTAATTTGGCATCTTTCCTACTTAGTCCAACAGATAAGTATTTTCTGTAAATATATGCTCCAGGGCAAATACAACCTTCAACACCCCAATCTTCATCTGTAAGTTCACAATCAAAGAAGTGTTTTTTTGGAGAGGTGCTTTTTTCCACTTCAGAAAATATTTTATCAATAATACTTTCTTTTTTGCCATTATCACTCTCGGGTTTTGGAGAAAGTATTTCTTGTAATTCGTTTTCTTCCTTTTCTAATAAATCCAGAATTTGTCTATAGGCAACTTTTTGCGAAACCAAATAACCAATAGGGTGGCTTAATCCGGTAGCCACATCTAGAATATTTCTAATCCCAAATTCTATATTTCCTGAAAGTGAATATTCATCAGCTGGAGTCTGCAGTACTTTGTCTAAACGACTTTGATGATCTTCAATTTCTCCATCAAAATCAAAACTAGATAGTTTATGTTCAATTACTTTTTTGAGTAGTGTTAGTTTATCTGAATTCATTTTATTTCTGCTCCAGGGAATTTTATGTCTAAATGATTAAAAAGTTGTCTTACTTTAGAACGCCAACTAATCCTTGCCGCTTGCCAGGATTTAGAATTTGGAATAATATCAATCCTATCTTGCAAATGAAAAGGTCGAGATCTATTGTTTGATCTTGAATCATCAAAGGACAATAATAGTTCGGGTTTATCTATTGGGCTTACTTCATTATCCAAATCAAATATGGTACGATGTTCGGGTAAATTGAATTTCTCTATCTTGCTTTTTAGCAACTTATATAGTTTAATCAGGTTAGTAGTATTTGTAATGAAATCCAGATCATAAATATCTTTTTTTGAAGCTCTATTTGCAGCACTACTAAGTTTATATAAACCAATATCATTTATTGATAATAATCTAATATTGTCTAATTGTTCTGATGTTTCTAGGTTTTTAAAATTTTGAAGTAATTCTACCTTAATCATTTCATCATTCTTTTGTAGAAAAAATCGCATAAAGCAAAATTGATCATCAATATTACATGGATAACTAAGTCCGGTTATTCGTTCACCATAAAATTGACTTAGTTCTTGTTCTATGGCGTAAAACCCTTTTTTACCAATGATATCCGGACAGAATAAATCTATATCAATAGACTTTCTATGATTATACCTAAGAGCGATATTTGTTCCTCCACCTAATAAGAAATTGTTGAGGCTATTAAGGTTCTGTAATTCGCAAATAGATTCTAGAATTTCAGCAGAAACAGCATTCATAGACTAAAACGCTTGAATGGTTTAGCGTTATATCTTCTGGTAATTAAATCACAAACCATATTACTAATCCTTTCTTTAGTATGTTGAAGGTGAAAAAGTATCTGCTCTTTATTATAGAGTTTTTCCAGTGTAGTAATGTCTTTAAGAAAGGTTTGTTCGGTTGTGGCAAATAAAGCTCTAGGGATAATAATATCCTTGTCTCTTTGAAAGTCAAGTCTATCCATATCCATATCCCAGAATAAATGTTTTGGGAAAAAACTTGATATGCTTTTTGTTTTTGCCATAGTACAAAGGTAATTAATATTTTTTAGGGTTCAAGATAAGGGATTATTAAAACAGTTTTTCTTCTAATTGATCTCTCCAAAGAATAAAACCTTTCTTATCTTTTGAATAATCATGAATTATTCGACTAAAATTAACCGGTTGGCTTTCAAGATAAATTTGTCTTCCCTCATTTTTGATGATATTTAGTTCTTTGTTAACCTTTTCAAGGTTATTTTTTAGAGTAGCGGTATCTTTTTCAATATGCCATACATAGGTAGCTTCTTCTGTATCCAAAGTTTCCAAAATAAGATGAAATTGATTTTCTCCCGATAGTAAAAAGACAAACGAAAATGGATTTAAAACATATCTGAGTTTTAAGATCGTATTCATATGATTAGCTGCTAAATATTGTAATTGTCGATAGTGCTTTACATTTTTGTTTTTAAGAATGTCTTCTAACAATTCTTCTGTTGATTGATATAGACTATCATTACTTTCTTGATTTTCCTCTGCTGTTAAATCTGGATTTTCAAAGGATTTATTTCCAAAAAGAGTTTTTTCTACGAATGTAAATCGGACAGTTTCAATAATCTCTCTATTAATATTTTCTAAATCATTGGAAGTGGCTAATTGAGAGATTAAAGCATTATTTTCAATTTCGACATGGATATGGATTTCTACTTTTTTACTACCTAATATTTTTGAAAAATAAGGTTTCAAAACATCAAATTCTGGTCTTATATAATCATTCTCAATTTCAAACTCAAATTCATCAGAAAAGGAGATGTCTTTATATTTAAAAGCAATGGCTCCATATCTGAAATCAAGTTGGTCTATAGGTACCTTTATCTGTTTATTTATGATTGAACCTTTTTGAGATACTTTTGTGGATTCCGAAGTGTCATCAAATAATGTAGCTTGTTTATAAAGGTTTCTATAAAAGGTGTTTCTTTTTAGAAATAATCTGTCTAGATATTCAATTTTATGATCTCGATAATCATAAATAATAGGAGTTATTTCTGATCGTTGAACTCTTCCTACATATTGAATTAGCTTACCTTTAAATGAAAAAGGATATACCAAAAACAGGCAAGTTGCATTTTGAAGATCCGTACCTTCTCCAAAAAATTGACCAGTAGTGATCAAAATCTGATAATTACCTTCTTTTAAGGATTTCCATTTTAAATTTCTATCACTTTCCGAATCTTCACCACTTAAGGTGATTACTTCATAAGTTTGTTTCAGAAATTGATATAAAGTAATAATATGCTCCTTCCTTTCTGTAATTACTACTACTTTTTTTCCATTATCTGTTTCTCTACAGATATCAGTTAGAATAAGTTTATTTCTAATAGAATCATGGATTAATATTTTGGATAAAGTTTCAAAAACATCTGTCTTTGAATTGAAAGGAACATCTAAACTGGTATTTCTAATAACAACTTGTGCTCTTTTGAAAGTTTCGATATCTTTTGGTTTGATTTCGATTATAGGATCGCCTAAATAGGCGAAAATAAGCTTTCCATCATTGTATTTTCTAAAGGGAGTAGCCGTAAGACCATACTGATAATAGGGGAAGAGTTTTGAGACTGTATTTATATATGAAGCTGCAGGAATATGGTGACACTCATCAATAATTATTGTTTTGAACATTTTTGATATATCATTATCATCTATTCTTTTTGCTAAACTTTGAATCATAGCAATGGTGATCTTTTTACCAATTTTCACTTTTCCGTTACCTATTTTTCCAATTTCAGTTTTAGGGATTTTTAAAAAATTCTCAATTCGTTCGATCCATTGATCCAACAATTGTTTTCTATGAACAATTATTAGTGAAGGTTGTTGTTTATCTGCAATGATTTTTAGACCAATAATAGTTTTGCCGGAACCAGGAGGAGCCACAATAACTCCATAATCTTTTTTCTGAATCGAAGCTATGATTTCTTGTTGATGTTTAAGCAAAGAAGCATTAAATTCGAAATTGATAATTTCTGCTTTTTTGCGATTATCCTGAAAATCGAATTCTATTTTTTGTTGTCTGCAAAATCGAATTAGTTTTCCTATTGCCCCTCTTGGAAGTATAATTTCGGTATCAGTTTCCTTTATTAGATTAAAATACTTGTCAGTATTCCAGGTATTTCGATTCATTTTCTTTTTGACAAAGTATTCAGAATTCGGAAGGTTATATGTTGATTTAAGGAAGTTTATTAATAATAGAGTCAAACCTATCCTGTTTATTCTTATTGATCTGTCAAGAACAATGATCAATTTACCATTATTTGCAGAAGATGTTAAAGGAATCACCTCTTGTTGAATCGAACTGTACAGGTGATCTAGTCGATCAGTTTCTATTCTTTGTATTTGGCGTAAAAAAGTCCATTGATCATCATAAGGTTCAAAATTATCAGGATTAATGAAGCAACTATTTCCTTTTTCTACATTAGTTTTATGTAATGGTAATGCGATTAGATTTCCCAAACCTTTCCCAGAGAGATAGTCTTGATTTGGAAATAATCTGTCAAAACTTGCTGTTTTATCAAAAATAGAGAAAGAACCACTTTCTTCTAATAAGGATTTAAAAATTGTTCTACTTTTTATAGCGGGATATGGTTTTTCAAAAAAAATCCAAATATGACCTCCGTTTCCTGATCGAGATCGCTCTAAATAAACCGGTATATTTTGTTTATGGCATATAGTAATAAAATCTGTGCACTCTTTTTTCCAACCAGATTTGTCAAAATCAGCAACAATAAACCAAGATGTGTTATCCTTAAGTAATGGATAAATACCGATTAATTGTTCACCTTTAAGATGTTTTAGGATTTGTTCATCGTTTAACTCCAAATATTTCTTTTCTTTAAAATCCTTAAAACTTCCACCTCTCATCTGATGGGCTTTGTATCGATATGGGTCATAAAAATAAGCAGGCATATATCCATTTTTGTTTCCTTTTTCCCATCGTTTGGCAAAAACATCATTACGACCATTGAACAATGATCTAAATAGAATAATGTGTTCTTCGGTATTAGTGACTGAGCCCATTTTTTAATTAATGAGAAATTAAGGTAAAAAAGCTTAAAATTTAGTAGTAATAAAGGAAAGAAAAGACCCATAAAAAGCAAAAACAAATGTTGTTTTTTTATCAAAGATCAAACAAAGGAAAACAAAAGTGTACCAAAAGAAAGCCTATTTGCCGATGCAGAAATTAGCAAAGATATTCCCCAGAAGATCATCACTAGATATCTCCCCGGTAATTTCACCAAAGTGATATAATGCCTGGCGAATATCGATAGCCATTAAGTCACCCGATAAGCCAGTGTCCAGGCCAAATTGCACTTTTTGTATTTCTTCTAGTGCTTTTAATAAAGCATCATAATGCCGTGTATTCGTTACAATGGTCTCGTTATTACGTAAAGCGCCAGTATTTACAAATTCTAAAAGCTTGTTTTGTAATTCTTCGACTCCTAGACCACTTTTTGCAGAAAGCAAATGGATATGGTCTATTTCTGAAATAAGATGATCGATTTGATCTTGTTGTAATTTATCAATTTTATTCGCAACAATGATCAAAGGTTTTTGTGGGTATTTGTTTTTTATTTTTCCAATTTCGGTTTTGAGTTCTGCGATACTATCAACTGTCAACAATGAACTATCAACTAAATAAATTACAACTTGTGCCTGTTCGATTTTTTCAAAGGTCTTTTGAATCCCAATACTTTCGACTACATCTTTGGTATCTCGTATCCCTGCGGTATCGATAAACCTGAAACCAATTCCCCCGATAGTAATTTCATCTTCAATAGTATCTCTGGTGGTTCCTGCTATATCTGATACTATTGCTCTTTCTTCATTAAGCAATGCGTTAAGCAACGTAGATTTACCAACATTGGGTTCACCTACAATAGCAACCGGGATTCCATTTTTGATCACATTTCCAACAGCAAAAGAGTCGATCAAGCGTTTTAGGACTTGAGTGATTCTGGCAATTAAATCCTTAAACTGTGTACGGTCGGCAAACTCTACATCTTCTTCGGCAAAATCGAGCTCTAATTCAATTAATGAAGCAAAATTAAGCAGCTCGTCTCTCAGTTTTTTGATTTCGTTAGAAAATCCACCACGCATTTGCTGCATTGCAATTTGGTGCGATGCTTCAGAGTCTGAAGCAATCAAATCGGCCACTGCTTCAGCTTGAGAAAGATCCAATTTTCCATTTAAGAAAGCACGCAATGTAAACTCTCCAGCATCTGCCATTCGACATCCTTTACGAAGCAAAAGTTGAATGATTTCTTGTTGAATATAAGTAGAACCATGACAGGAAATTTCAATCGTTGGTTCACCGGTGTACGAATTTGTTCCTTTAAAAATAGATACTAACACTTCGTCCAAAACACGGTTTCCATCTATAATATGACCCAAATGGATGGTGTGGGTGTTTTGCTTCTCAAGTTTTTTTCCACTGATAGATCGAAACAGGGGAGAACAAATGGTTATAGCATCTTTTCCAGACACACGAATTACCGCAATCGCTCCAGCACCCGATGGTGTTGCTAAGGCTACTATAGTATCTTGTGGAATCATAATCTTTCTAACTAAGTGGCAAAAATAGAGATTAATATACTCACTTTAAATACGCACCATCAAACTTTTTTTGAGCAGTTGTTTTTCTTTTGTTATCTTGTGATCGCAAGAAGTTGAAAATTACTTTATATACAATTACCTTTTACCCCGCAAAGGAAAACAAAAAGAATAAGAGATTTATTGGATTAAGTTGACCACTTAATTTTTGGTTGATTGGGACACAAATTGTTACGACTTTGGCTGTAACAACTAGCATGTAGTTTAAATTTAATGTCTAACCAATAATAACTAATTCTTATTCGTATGAATTTACACAACACAAACTCAACAAATTTTAACGGGAAATACTTGATACGAAGGTTGTCCATACTCATTTGTATGGCATTTTTGTTGTTTCCTTTGCTAAATCAAGCACAAACAAAAGAACTAAAACGCCATTATACCAAGTATAATAAGAGTATCATGTCACCAAGTAACCAGGCAAAAAGCAGCCAGCAAGTGGTTACTGAAACCGTTTCGGAAAAAGGAGCTACCTGGTTGAGACTATTCTTTGAAAATGTTAATCTAGGTAAAAACAGTACATTAACCATTACTTCTGATCTAGATGGAGCAACTCAAACTCTAACTTCAGAAACCATTAAAAAATGGAGTAATTCCAGTGCTTATTTTAATGGTGATAAAGTAACTGTAAAATTAACGGTAGCTTCAGGTGAAAGTGCCATTGGAGTGCATATTAGAGAATTAGGTGTAGGGGAGTTGGATCCTACGATAAAATCTCAGTGCGGATCAAATGATGACAGGGTAGACTCTACAGATGATGCCATTGGTAGAATTGTGCCTATCGGATGTACAGGATGGATCATTACCAATGGTAAATTGGTTACAGCAGGTCACTGCGGAGGAAGTAGAGCACAAATCGTAGAGTTTAATGTGCCAAAATCAAATCCTGATCGAACTATTAATCATCCTGGACCAGAAGATCAGTATCCCATTGGTAGTTTTGTAACTCAATATGTTAGTGGTAGGCCCGAGACAGACTGGGCAGTTTTTGAAGCTGGTGCAAATACGCAAACAGGATTAACACCTATACAGGCGCAGGGAAAATCATTTAATGTAGTGCAAAGTTCGCCGGGGAGCAATATTACCATTACTGGATTTGGTACCGACACAGGAATAGATAATCAAACACAACAAACACATACTGGGCCTTTATCATCGGTGGATAATACTTTTGTGCGTTATCGTACAGATACTACTGGAGGGAATTCTGGTAGTCCAATCATAGATACGGCTACAGGAAATGCTGTAGGAGTTCATGCTTATGGTGGTTGTTCGGGATCTGGAGGTTCTAATTTTGGTGAAAGAGCAACGATTCCAGCATTTTGGGATGCTATGGGATTAGGCGGAGGACCTGGCCCAGGGCCAGAAGAGTGTACAGGAGATGTTGCTTCTTTTCCTTATAGCGAAAGCTTTGAAGGATCTTTGGGTGCCTGGAAACAATCCTCTGAGGATGATATAAATTGGACAGTTAATTCAGGAGGAACGCCATCAAACGGAACTGGACCAGGTAGTGCCGCAGATGGTAGTTCATATGTTTATGTAGAGGCTTCAGGTAATGGAACAGGGTACCCTAATAAAAGAGCGATCCTAAATTCGCCTTGTTTAGATTTTAGTGGATTAACCGAACCCAGCCTGTCTTTTCAATACCATATGCTCGGTAGTGCTATCAATAGCCTTAATGTTGAAGCCAGAACAAACAATTCTGGTAACTGGACAAGCGTTTTTAGCAGATCTGGAGAACAAGGTAGTAACTGGAATGCTGCAGATGTAGATTTGTCTGCATATGCTGGAGAATCTAGCGTGCAGTTGCGATTCAATGTAGTGACTGGTTCTGGCGGAAGCGGTTGGCAAAGTGATATAGCCATAGATGATGTAAGTATTCAGAATGGATCTACCGGTCCTGGCCCTACATGTGATGCTATCAACTTTAATGACTTCAGTATTATTGGGTTCTCTAACCAGGATGCAGCAGGAAACTACTCTGTAGAAAGTGGAGGAGAAGCTTTATCATTGACTAATAACACATGGAAATACATTGCACTTAATTATACTGTAACTGCGAATACTGTTATCGAGTTTACTTTTAGTAGTTCGGGTCAGGGTGAAATTCACGGTGTTGGTTTTGAAGATGATGATTCGTTAACTTCATCGAGATACTTCAAGGTACATGGTACTCAAAATTACGGAGTTACAAACTATGATAATTATGCAGGAGGTTCAACAACCTATACAATTCCTGTTGGTAATTTCTATACAGGATCTATGGATAGATTAGTATTTATCAACGATAATGACGGCGGTTCTGGTAATAACTCTACATTTTCTAATGTTAAGATTTATGAGGGATCCTGCGGACAGTCTGCTCTTGCAGAAAGTATAGTAGAACGTGAAGCAGTTACTCCTGTATTAGGTACAGATGATGAGTTTAGTGCATTCAGTTCTAGAATCGCTCCGAACCCTGCAAGAGACTCTTTTTCTATATATATTAGTAATGCTTTAAAAGGAGATGTAAATGCTGTTGTTTACACTATTTTGGGACGAAGAAAAGCTCAAATTAAGCTTACATCGGGTGATAATAGAGTGTCAACACGCAATTTTGCTTTAGGAACAGGAATCTATCTTGTGAAAATTGAGCATCAAGGAAATGTTTTGAGCACTCAAAAGTTAATTATAAACTAAAACAACATTGTAAAGACATTAAATTTATAATAGAACATCCCGAGTTTTTCGGGATGTTTTTTTTGCGTGAAACTTTAATTTATACTGTAACAAAATGCAATTATTTTCGTCATATAAGTATAGTTGCTAAAAATATTAGCAATTTCATCAATCAACCAAAAAAGAACATATCATGAGAGAAGACAAATCGGTATTAGTCGTTACACATTTATCACAATTATTGGATCTTATCACAGGTTTTGGAGGATTTATAGTGCCTCTAATTCTTTGGTTAACACAAAGAGAAAGGGTTATGGCTATGGATGAGCACGGAAAATCTATAATGAATTTTCAGATAAGTATGTTTATCTATGCTATAATTTGTATCCCTTTAACCTTATTGTTTGGCTTGGGAGCTTTGGGGTTAATAGGAATCGCCATATTGATGTTTATATTTCCTATACTTAATGCAATTAAAGCCAGTAACGGCGAAGCACCTTCATATCCGCTGTCATTACATATAATCAAATAATAAAAAAGCGGGAGATTTAAACAAATCTCCCGCTTTTATAGTTAAACACTATTTAAGTTCTAGTGTTGGTTAAGTCTAAAATCCGGATAAGCATCCATTCCATGTTCATGACCATCCAGTCCATCAATCTCTTCTTTTTCTGAAACTCTGATTCCAACAGTTTTCTTAAGAGTAAAGATGATTATAAATGCTGTTAGTAAGCAGAATCCTCCAACGATTAATACGCTTATTCCTTGAACCAAAAATTGATCAAGACCTGCCTTAGAACCAAAGATTCCTACGGCTAGCGTTCCCCAGATACCGCAAATTAAATGAACCGCAATAGCACCTACAGGATCATCAAGTTTTAATTTATCTATAAGGGCAACTCCAAGAACGATAATGATACCGGCAAGAAGACCAATAATTACGGCTTCGTTTGGAGACATTAAATCTGCCCCGGCAGTAATACCTACCAATCCTCCTAAGATTCCGTTTAAAAACATAGTAAGATCATAATTTTTATATAGAATTGTAGAAAGGACAAAAGCTCCTACACCACCAGCAGCGGCTGCAAGACAAGTAGTTACCAATACAAGTGAAGTACCTGCAGGGTCTGCAGAAAGTACAGATCCACCGTTAAATCCAAACCATCCTAACCAAAGAATTAATACTCCCGCTGCTGCAAGTGGGATGTTATGACCAGGAATCGCTTGTGGTTTTCCTTCAGAACTGAATTTTCCAATTCTGGATCCTAATAAAGCAACGGCTACTAATGCTGCCCATCCACCAACAGAGTGTACCAGGGTAGAACCTGCAAAATCATAAAATCCTTCGGCTTCACCAATGCTTAAAGTAGATAAGAATCCACCTCCCCATTGCCATGATCCTACGATAGGATAAACCAGACCTACATATACAAGAGTAAAGATCATAAAAGCTCCAAGTTTAATACGCTCGGCAACAGCACCAGATACAATAGTAGCGGCTGTAGCAGCAAACATTCCCTGGAACAAGAAGTCTGTCCACCAGGTATATCCTCCATCTGCGTATTCTGGAGTCATCCCATTTTCAGGAGCCGCAATACCGAATCCTGCAAATTTTAAGAATCCAAAATCCCCATCTTCAAATCCTGGGTACATAAGGTTAAATCCACCAATGTAGTACATTAATAAGCCTACACAGATAATAAATACGTTTTTAAATAATATGTTAATTGTGTTTTTTTGTCGAGTTAATCCAATCTCTAAAAAAGAAAACCCTAAGTGCATGAAAAATACAAGTGCTGTACACACCATCATCCATACATTGTTCGTAGTTAAAAGTTCCATTGTTTAATGACTATTAAAATTATTTTTTGTTTTCAGTTGGTAATTGTTGTGTGATTAATGAAACATTAATTCAATGTTTCACCTCCTTTTTCGGCAGTACGAATTCTATATGCCTCTTTAATATCAGAAACAAATATTTTTCCATCTCCTACTTCTCCTGTTTTTGCAGCTTCTAATATGGTAGATATAGTAACCTCTTCAAATTCATCGTTTACAACGATAGATAAATAGCGTCTTTGAATATCTGTAGTACTATAAGAAATTCCTCTATATACACTTCCCTTTTTTTCGTGTCCGACACCGGTTACATCCCAATAAGAGAAAAACATTACTCCCTTGTCATGTAAAGCTTCCTTTACAGCTCGGTATTTTGATCTCCTAATAATTGCTTCTATTTTCTTCATAAAGAATAAAAGTTAAAATTAATGTTAAATTCAGCTCAAAAATATGTGAATTTGTTTTTTGTATCCAAATTTTGTGGGGTAAACACGTAATTTTTATCATTTTTTGATATTTACCCCCTAAAAAATTGGGGGTATATATTTTTTTGATAAAAAAATGACAATTTCGCACTCTCAAAATTCAAGTTTTTTACGAAAACGTTTTCATTAGAATTTATGGATTATTAATAGGATCCGATTTTACGTGAAACGGCATTTTTATTGAGTTTTTTTGAGAAAATCGCATTATCAAATTCGTAATTAGAAGACCTTATTTTGTGATTATTTTATCCATTCCGGTCTTTTTTTATCGAGCTCAGAAAAGTGATGTTGAATACTTTCATTTTCTTTTTGGTTCCTTAATGATTTGTTAATTTCATGAACTTGAAATTCTATTTAGATCGGAAACATTATGAAGAAACAAGGAATGTATCTACCAGAATTCGAGCACGACGCCTGTGGTGCCGGATTTATATGTAGCTTAGAAGGAAAAAAGTCAAATGACATCATTCATAAGGCACTAGAAATTCTAGAGAAGTTAGAACATCGGGGAGCGGTAAGTGCCGATGGCAAAACAGGAGATGGTGCCGGAATATTAATAGATATTCCCCATGATTTTTTTGTAGAGCATTGCGATTTTAAGCTTCCAGAACCGGGAGAGTATGCAGTAAGTAATGTTTTCTTACCCAAAAAGGATAATCAAAGACAATATTGTATAGATACATTCGAGAAGAATATTCAGGATCAAGGGCTGGTTTTATTGGGCTGGAGAGATGTTCCTGTTGATCATATACATATAGGAGAGATCGCGGCAACAACAGAACCATTTATTAAACAAATATTTATAGGTAAAGGGGATAAGGAACAAAGCTATTTTGATTTCAACTTAAAATTGTTCACGGCTAGAAAAGTAACAGAGCATACCATATATAATTCTAAACTTTCTGAAAGTAAGTTTTTCTACTTACCCAGTCTTTCTACCAAAACATTAATTTTCAAAGGGCTTTTAATGCCAGAGGATATTAAGTTATACTATAAGGATTTATTGGATCCCATGGTTGTTACAAGATTGGCTTTGGTACACCAACGATTCTCTACCAATACATTTCCAACATGGGATTTGGCACAACCTTTCCGATATATGTGTCATAATGGAGAGATAAATACCTTAAGAGGGAATGTAACCAGAATGCGCTCTAGAGAGGAACTGCTGGAAAGCAATTGGTTTGGAGAAGATATCAAGAAGATATTGCCGGTAGTATTAAAAGGTAAATCCGACTCGGCTTCTATGGATATGGTGGTTGAATTGCTATTAATGACAGGAAGATCACTACCCGAAGTAATGATGATGATGGTACCAGAAGCCTGGGAGAAAAATCCAGAGATGTCTGAAGCCAAAAAAGCCTTCTACGAGTATAATTCTTGTGCAATGGAGCCCTGGGACGGTCCTGCATCAATTCCTTTTACCGATGGTAACTATATAGGAGCAGTCTTAGATAGAAATGGACTTCGTCCATCCAGATACACGGTGACAAAAGACGGTTATGTAATTATGTCTTCAGAAACTGGGGTCGTAGATATAGCTCCCGAAAATATTGAATATCACGGTAGATTAGAACCGGGAAAAATGTTTTTGGTGAATATGGATGAAGGAAGAATAGTAAATGACGAGGAGATTAAGGAAGAAATTGCATCCAAGCATCCATATAGAGCATGGTTAGATAATAACTTGGTACACCTTAAAGATATTCCTTATAACGATTGCCCTTTATTTTTGGGTGAAGAAACGATGACCAAACGTAAAGAAGTATTTGGGTACACCCAGGAGGATATCGATACGATTATTGCTCCAATGGGGCAACTAGGTAAAGAGCCTATCGGATCAATGGGATCAGATACTCCAATTGCCGTGTTATCAGAACGGCCGCAATTAATTTATAATTACTTCAAGCAATTGTTTGCCCAGGTAACCAACCCACCATTAGATGGTATTCGAGAAGAATTGATTTGTGATATTAGTTTAACATTGGGAGCAGATCATAATATTTTTGATGTTGAAGAGAAACATTGCAATAAATTAAAAATTCAGAATCCTGTAATTTCCAAGGAAGATCTGGATAAAATCAAAACGTATTCAGATAAAGGATTTAAGGCTACATCGGTCTCTATGTTATATAATGTTAACAGAGGGCTTAATGGATTAGAAGACGCCTTAGAAAAACTGCTAAAAAATGCTTCTGCAGCAATTGATGATGGAACTAATATTATCATACTATCGGATAGAAATGTTAGTAAACATAGAGCTCCAATTCCGGCACTATTAGCATGTTCATATGTGAATAGTGGCTTACAAAAATTAGGCAAGCGCTCTAAAGTAAGTATCATTATCGAATCTGCCGAACCAAGAGAGGTACATCATTTTGCCTTATTGTTTGGATACGGAGCAAGTGCCATAAATCCATATATGGTTAATGAGATTATAGGCGAACAAATTGAAGATAATAATATTACCGATCTTACTTTTGAAGATGCTATCTATAACTATAATAAAGCTGTTGGTAAGGGGGTACTTAAAGTAATGAATAAAATAGGAATCTCTACTTTGAATTCTTATAGAAGTTCGCAACTCTTTGAGTGTATTGGTATTAATACCAAAGTTGTTGATCAGTATTTTCCAAATACTGCAACTCGTATAGAAGGAATTGGGCTATATGAAATTGAGAAAGAAATTTCGAAAAGACATAGAAGAGCTTATGTAGAAAGAGAAGTTGATGCCAATTTAGATTTAGAGATTGGTGGACAATATAGATGGAGACGTAATGGAGAGAAACATCAGTTTAACCCATTGTCTGTGGCCAAATTACAGAAATCTGTTCGTGACAATGATCCAAAAACGTATAAGGAATATGCCGAATTAATTAATGAGCAATCCAAAGCTTTGATGACCATTCGCGGATTATTAGAATTTTCTAATTATGATCCAATTTCGATTGATGAGGTAGAACCTTGGACCGAGATTGTAAAGCGCTTCAAAACAGGAGCAATGTCTTATGGATCGATTAGCCAGGAAGCACATGAGAATCTTGCTATTGCCATGAATCGTATTGGAGGTAAAAGTAATTCTGGTGAAGGTGGAGAGAATCCATTACGATTTTATAAAGACGTAAATGGAGATTGGAAAAATAGTGCAATCAAACAGGTGGCTTCAGGACGATTTGGAGTGTCTTCGAATTATCTTACGAGCGCTGCAGAGATTCAGATTAAAATGGCACAAGGAGCCAAGCCAGGAGAAGGAGGACAGTTGCCTGGACCAAAAGTAAATCCAGAAATTGCTAAAACTAGAAATTCGACTCCTTACGTGGGATTAATATCTCCGCCACCACATCACGATATTTACTCGATTGAAGATTTATCACAGTTGATCTATGATTTAAAATCGGCTAACAGAAGTGCAAGAATCAATGTAAAACTAGTTTCTGAAGTTGGTGTTGGTACAGTAGCAGCAGGAGTTGCCAAAGCAAAAGCCGATGTAATTCTGATTTCTGGATTTGATGGAGGAACAGGAGCATCACCATTAACCTCACTGAAACATGCAGGATTACCGTGGGAACTTGGTATTGCCGAAGCCCAGCAAACTTTGGTTGGAAACAACTTGAGAAGTCGCGTAGTAGTAGAGTGTGATGGACAGTTAAAAACCGGACGTGATGTTGCTATTGCGTGCTTATTGGGTGCTGAAGAGTTTGGGTTTGCCACTGCACCATTGGTAGCTTCAGGATGTATAATGATGCGAGTTTGTCATTTAAATACTTGTCCGGTAGGAATCGCAACGCAAAACCCTGAATTACGTAAAAAATTCAAAGGAAAGCCAGAGCATGTAGTAAATTATATGTATTTCGTAGCTCAAGAACTACGTGAGATTATGGCAAAGCTTGGTTTCCGTACCGTTGATGAAATGGTTGGGCAAGTAAATAAACTAGATCACAAAAAAGCGATAGAGCACTATAAAGCAGCTGGAGTTGATCTTACGCCAATTCTGCATCAAGTAGATGCTCCAGAAGGAGTAGATATCTATAATACCGAAACGCAAGATCATGGTCTGGGTAAATCTATAGATTTTGACATTATAGAACAGGCGCACCCAGCATTGTTCCGTAAAGAGAAAACTACTTTGGACTTTGATATTACCAATACAGATAGAGCTGTTGGAGCAATACTTAGTAATGAAATCTCTAAAATATATGGCGCTCAGGGATTGCCGGATAATACACTGAAATTGAACTTTACAGGTGCAGCAGGACAAAGTTTTGGTGCCTTTGCTACCAAAGGACTTACTATGGTAGTTAATGGAAATACCAATGATTATTTAGGAAAAGGCCTGTCTGGAGCAAAATTAATTATTAAAGTTCCAGACGAAGCCACAATAGTTCCTGAAGAAAATATCATTACCGGTAATGTTACATTATATGGGGCAACTGCAGGTGATGTATACATTAATGGTAAAGCCGGAGAACGATTCTGTGTACGTAATTCTGGAGCCAAGGCAGTAGTAGAAGGAATCGGAGATCACGGTTGTGAATACATGACTGGTGGTGTTGCCGTAATTCTTGGAGAAGTGGGTAGAAACTTTGGAGCAGGAATGTCTGGTGGTATTGCATACATCTACGATGATAAAAAAACTTTTGAAGCACACTGTAACAAAGAAGCATTAAACCTTGATCCGGTAGTAGAGCAGAAGGATATAGATGAGTTAAAAGGATTAATTGAAAATCATTACAACGCTACTTTAAGTCCGTTGGCGCAAAGAATTCTTGAACATTGGGAAAATGAACTTCCAAAATTCATCAAAATATTCCCAGAGGAGTATAAGCAAGCCTTAAAACGATTAGAAGAAGAAAAACTAGCACAAGCATAAAACGAGATTAAACATGGGAAAGATCACTGGATTTTTAGAATTTGAAAGAGAAACAGAACAGTACCAACCTGTTAAAGATCGTATAAAAGACTATAAGGAGTTTACTGTGGCGATGCCCGAGAAAAAACTCAAAGACCAGGGAGCACGATGTATGGATTGCGGGATTCCGTTTTGCCATAGTGGTTGCCCACTAGGGAATCTTATTCCTGATTTTAACGATGCGGTATATCGTGGTAAATGGGAAAAGGCAGCAAGTATTTTGCATGCTACCAATAATTTTCCTGAATTTACAGGTAGATTGTGTCCTGCACCTTGTGAAGAAGCTTGTGTTCTTGGAATCAATGAAGACCCTGTAACGATCGAAAACATTGAAAAAAACATTGTCGAAGAAGCTTTTAAAAATGGATGGGTGAAAGCAAATCCACCAAGAGAGAGAACCGGTAAAACAGTTGCTGTAATCGGTTCTGGTCCAGCTGGCCTTGCCACTGCACAGCAATTGAATCGTGCAGGACATTTGGTAACGGTATTTGAAAGAGATGAAAAAGTTGGTGGATTACTACGTTATGGTATTCCCGATTTTAAAATGGAAAAACATGTAATTGATCGTCGTGTGGCTGTTTTGGAAGAAGAAGGAATAGTTTTTAAAACCAATGTCCATATAGGTAAGGACCTTAAAGCAGATCAAATCAAAGAAGATTATGATGCGGTAGTACTATGTACCGGGGCTACGGTGAGACGTAAACTACCCATCAAAGGAGCTGATCTAAAAGGAGTAGTGCAAGCGATGGATTTCCTACCACAAAATAATAGAAGAGTAGACGGAATCAAAGACCTGGGAGAAGAAATTTTGGCTACAAACAAAGATGTGGTTGTTATTGGAGGAGGAGATACTGGATCGGACTGTATTGGAACATCAGTTAGACATGGAGCAACATCTGTAACCAATTTTGAAATTATGGGTAAGGCGACCACAGAACGCCCTGCACATCAGCCTTGGCCATTCTGGCCAATGCGTTTGCGAACAAGTACATCGCATCAAGAAGGAGTAGATCGCCATTGGAGTATTTCTACCAAAGAATTTTTGGGAGATGAAAATGGGAATTTGAAAGGGTTAGTTACAACTCAAGTAGAATGGATTAAAGAAAACGGTCGTTTTACTTTAAAGGAAGTTCCTGGTACCGAAAAAGAATGGAAATGTGAGTTGGCATTATTGGCTCTTGGATTTACAGGATCAGAACCTACCATTGCCGAACAATTAGGAATTGACATGGATGCAAGAACAAACATTAAAGCTGCCGAAGATAACTATGCGACCAATGTAAAAGGTGTTTTTGCAGCGGGAGATACGCGTAGAGGTCAATCGCTAATTGTTTGGGCAATTGCCGAAGGAAGACAAGCAGCACATCACGTAGATACCTATTTGATGGGGAGTTCAAATCTTCCTCTAAAGGGAGAAGGAGATTTACCAAGGATTTAATCGTGCGCGATATATTTTAATTATTAGTGTTAAGAAAAAGGCAGTCAATATGGGAGTTGACTGCCTTTCTTTTTTCGATGATTAAATCTAAAAAATGAGTAATTAGTTTGTAATTATTCATTTCTGATTTATATAAGTTGAAGTGTCTAATATTTACGTATTTAACTTTTAAACATGTCTATTTATTATTCTTTTCCTGCAGCTCATTAGTTTTAGCTTATTTCGTATTAATTCTAGTTAGGATAGTATTATATAAATGCTAGTTGATTGGTTAACTTGTTGATAACTAAAATTTTAATGTTATGATACTACACAAATTCAAACTTAATTTATTTTTGATAACGATTTTATTATTTGCTAGTTGTCAAAATGAGAGCTTGCAGGATGATTTAGATTCTGTAGAGCAGACCTTAACCAAAGATGCAAGAGCTACTATGGATTTTTTAATAGATCAAGGGTATTCTTCAAATGACCTCATTCCAAATTTTCAGAATAAAACGTTTATCTATGCCGGTGATATGGAGTTTTCTTTTGATCTCATTAAAAACTTGAAAAAAAATCGAATTATAGAAGAAAGTAGTGTTGAAAAAAATCAATGGTATTTTGTAGGGAATGGAGTTTATTATGAGAACTCGAGGAATATTACTTACTACATTGAAAGAAATTTTCCGAGAAGTTTAGAATATGAATTTTCATGGGCGGCTTATCATTGGAGTCGAATAAGTCCTAATATAAATATAAGAAGAACCTATACAAGATCGCAGGCAGATATACTTGTTGGAACTTGGTATAGCACTAGTGATGGTGCTTGGGCCAGAGCTGCACTACCTAGTGGTAATGGGAATGTAGGTTCTTGGTTAAATATTAATACCGCTAAAGATCATGAAGGGGCTTCTTCAGAATCTACAATGGCTTTACTAATACATGAACTGGGACATAATTTGGGGTATTTACATTCAGATCAAACAGAAGGAGGACTTATCCCAGGAACAAGAGGCCCGGCATATCATGCTGCAAATAACTGTGGATCTGTGATGAAAAGCAGTGTTTATGTTTGCAATTGGAGAATAAGTTCGACACCAGGCTGGTCTAGTGATGATCGAATAGCTATCGACTGGGCTTATGATTTATACTAGCTTGATGATTGTATTAGGTTAAATTAAAAGGCAGTCAATATGGGAGTTGACTGCCTTTTCTTTTTTTTTGATGATTAAATCTAAAAAGTAAGTAAATAGGTTATAATTATTCAATAGATTCAAACTTTAAATCAAGTCGTTGAACCTTTGGATTTTTCTCTGGAGTTAAAGTAAAAAACACACTTATTATTCCTTTTTCAGTTTGAATATCAAAACTCCCTCTTAATTGATTTCTAGGCCTAATCTCATGTATTTTTATTATGACCCCTGCTTTTTTAAATATATCCTTAGTTTTAGATTCGCGATTTTCTTTAGATGCATCTAAAAAAAAGTTTTCAGCCAAAATATCTGTCGCTAGTGTTTGGTCCCAATGCTGAATTAGTTCTACAATTTGTTTTTGTCTTTTCTTGAGGATATCAGAAACGGGAAGTATGCGAGGTTGAATCTTTGCAGTTTCAAATAATAATTTTTCTATTTCTTTTGTAGGTAAAGGGCTGGTATAGGTAAGATTTCCAAAAGCCATAATACCCACTCCATAATCTGGATAAAAAACATAATTACTTGCATACCCCGGTAAAGCACCAGAATGTTTAACTTTTGTAATCCTGTGGCAATCTTTAGAGATACCCAATCCGTAGCCATATCCTATAGTATAGGCGCAAGGATCATTGTTATAATCTTTTGCTTTTGCCACTAAAAAAGGGTATTGAGGATTATGCATTTCTCGAAGTGTGCTACGTTTAATCGGGCCATTGTCTTCATCACTACGAGCAGGCCATGCCGAAAGATGAAAACTTACATACTTACTAAAATCATCTATCGAGGTTATTAACCCTCCCATAGCTGCATAAGAACCATCATGTAATATAGGTTCTTTTTTCAATTGTTTATCTTCTTCATCCCATCGATACCCAAGTACGAATTGATTTTCGGGTATGTTGGTGTATTCCCAATACGTGTTTTTCATACCCAACGGTAATAAAATATGCTCTTGAATATAATCTTGGTATGAAATTCCTGTAATCCTAGAGATGATTTTTCCTAAGAGCGCGTATCCTGTGTTGCTATATTCGTATCTGAACGAAGATACATTAGAAAAAGAAAGCCCATCTTTTATTAAATCAATAAGCATTTTATCTGTTTCTTCAAGTTGTCGATCTCCCCAAGGATTATCTTCTGGAAATCCGGCGGTCATGGTTAATAGGTTTTCTATAGTAACTTTGGGGCTATCGCTTGTTAAATATTCCAGATTAGCCATTTCAGGAATATAATTAGCAACCGGATCATCAAGTCTAAGTTTGCCTTCATCTCTTAACTTTAAAATCGCCATTGCAGTAAAACTTTTAGTCATAGAAGCAATACGAAAAGAAGATTTTATAGTAGCCGGAAGTTGGTTGTCGATATTAATAAGCCCTTTGGCCTTGGCCAAAATTAAATTGTCATCTACTACAATACCATATGCAAACCCAGGTATTTTCTTTGAATCTGCATGGTTTTCTATCGATTTTTGAATTTCTAGAGTTACCTTTTCTATTAATTGAACCCTTTGATCATTTTCAAATTGGAAAGGCTTATAATTCTTTGAAAAAGAGTTAATTGTAGTGTTAGTTCCTCGGAAATCGGAAGTTGGATTTTGAGAATTACAGGAAATTAGTAATACTACAAGTAATAAGGGTATGATGTATTTCTTCATAATTCTTTAGTTAAAAAGGCTACATGTATATGCAGCCTTTTCGTTTTTTGATTGACTAATTTTACAAACTAAAAATGTATTTTAATTCTTATTGCTTGATTTAAAGAAATATCTTTATCCTTCTCCTTTAACGACTTTACAAATTCTGGAGTTACATTATGAATTTTTAAACTTTGTGCCTGGTCAGCAGTAATGCTATTGTAACCAAGATCTTCAAATTGTTTTACAAATTCAGGAGTAACATTATGGATTTTAAAAGAGACAATTTCATCCAGCGGAAGATTTCCAAAGCGAGATTTTTTAAATTCTTGAATGTACTCTGGGGTGACATTGTGGATTTTTAATGACAGTAAATCATCAATTGAAATATTGTTGTATCCTAATTTTGTATAAGCCTGTGCCGTATCTGGGGTAACATTGTGAATTTTTAGGCTTGTCGCATCGTCCAAAGAGATATTTTTATATCCTGCTTTTTTAAAGGAATCAATGAACTCGGGGGTTACGTTATGAATCTTCAGAGCAATCACGTCGTCTAAAGGAATGTTATTGTATCCTGCAGCATTATATTGTTTAATAAATTCTGGAGTCACATTATGAATCTTCAAAGAAATAATATCATCAACCGGAACATTTGTATATCCCAGATCGGCAAAAGCTTGAATAAAATCATTAGGATTTTGTTGCTCATCATTGTTTCCTCTTCCTGGATTACTGGTAGCGCTAGACGAATAACCTTTGGTGATTTGTACTTGTCCTGGGGTAACATTGTGAATTTTTAATTTAATAGCTTCTTTCAAAGAAAGATTTTTTTGTCCTGCCTTTTTAAAGGACTGAATGAGTTTTGGTGTCACGTTGTGAATTTTTAATTTTTTAGCCTCATCCAGAGAGATGTTAGGATACCCAATCTTTTTAAAACTGGTAATAAACTCTGGAGATACACTATGAATTTTTAATTCTTTTGCTTGTCTTAATGTGATGTTTTTATATCCAATCTTTTTATAAGAATCGATATATGCAGGAGTCACATTATGAATTTTTAAGTTTTTTGCTTCTTTTACCGAGATGTCTGCGTATCCTTCTTTTTTAAAGGTTCCAATAAACTCTGGAGTTACATTATGAATTTTAAGTTTTACATAATCATTCAAAGACATATTTCCGTATCCATTTTTCTTGTAAGAATCAATAAATTCTGGAGAGAGATTATGAATTTTTGCCTTGGTAATTTCTTTTAAAGTGGCTCTAGAACCATTTACTTTATTAATGAAAGAAATGTAATTGGGATCTGCATCAAACAAATTAAGCTTGGCGACTTCTTCTATAGTATAGTTTTGATATCCTAATCTGGCAAGTTCTTTACGGTACATCTTTAACTTGTCCAGGGATAGAGATTTATGAATAATATCTTCAAAATCATCCTGATTAATAGAAAGTTTTTCTTTCTTTAGGTAATCCAAATAGTTCTTGTCAAAGTCGGTCAAAAAGCAATGGGCCAAGTCGTTTTTTTGAGCATTTAAACCATAACTTTTTAGAGCTCCAATAAAGGTAGTATTAGGGGCGAATGTATAACGACCGTCGCCAATTTTACCGTCAAATTCACCTACAAAAGTCATCGTTCCAGAGTCTCTTGTAATTTCTAGCTTTTGTTTGTTTCCTTTTGGAAAATTGGCGAAAAAGGAAGGTTCATAACATCGTGTCGTCGACCAATAATTTCTTTTCAAAGGTTCGGCACTTCTAAACATGATGCACAATTTTTCACCACCAACTTCGGCGTCCCAAACGCCTCGTGTATAATCATTTGAAGCTTCGGAGGTAGTTTTTGAATTTTGCTTCTCCAAAATCATATCCGAGGTTTCTTCGTCATGTGCAATGGTTAGTGTGCTTGGTTTTACAGGGTTGAAAGAAAATACGGTAAGTGTCAGTAATGGAATAATGATTAGGTATTTCCATCCTGATTTTGCTGTCGATTTTTTAGAATTCATCATAAGTATTCGTTTTTTGAGAAATGATTGATTGTAACTTGTTGCCAAACCTGTAGGCATATTTGGAGTAGAGACTTTTAATAGATTCATTTGATAAACTTCTTTATCTTCACCAATGGTTAGCATTCCGTCGTCGGTAAGATATTCAAGGTTGTTATCAATAGCTTTTCGATATAACCAGGCAAAAGGATTGAACCATTGTAGCATTACGAGCAATTCTACAAGTAGCATATCCATGCTATGCTTGCCTTTGATATGCATTTGTTCGTGTTTAAGAATCTGTAGATATGTTTCTGGATTATATTGACTGGGATTCATAAAAATGCGGTTCCAAAAAGAGTAGGGTGCATGTTTTTTATTCGTTTCAATGATTTTATAATCATCTACTTCTACAGTAGGATACTTTATAATGCGATATAACAAAACCCCAAGTTGTATCAGGAAATGAATGGCAAAAACCAAAATCCCGAGTATATAAATGTATACAAGAATAGTTTTCCAATCCATCGAGGTATCTGGAGATGCGGAAATTGCTGAAGTTTGATCAACGGCCGAAGACGCACTTGATATTACGACATTTTGCGCAGTATCTTCTTGATACGTTTCAGAAATAGGTAATGATGCCTCGGTAGTTTCTTTAACCGCTATTTTTTTGAAAGAAAGATTTTCGGGAACCGTTATAAAAGGTAAAGTAAAGGATATCACAATTAATGATAAAAGTACCCATCGGTTTAAATGATAAAAAGTCTCTCTAGAAAGGAATAGTCTATAAATAAGATATGATAGACCTATTAATGCCGAGCTGTGAATAATGTAATCCATTACTTTTTATTTTTTATTAATTGAATGATTTCTTCTAATTCTTGAGTATTGATTTTTTCTTCCTTTGCAAAAAACTTTACAAGAGCCAAAGGAGAGCTGTCAAAGTAATTGTTAACTACTTCACCAACAATTTCTTTCTGGTAAACCTCTTTTGTAATCAATGGGTAATATTGAAATGTATTACCATATTTCACATGACTGATAAATCCTTTTTCTTCAAGAATTTTAACTATAGTAGCTGTAGTGTTATAATGAGGTTTTGGGTCTGGTAGTTCTTCAATGATTTCTTTTATAAAAGCTTTCTCAAGCTTCCATAAGCTGTGCATTATTTGCTCTTCTCTTTTGGCTAACTTTTGCATAGGATTTGATTTTATGAAACAAACGTAATACTAATTTTTTAGTTTCACAACTAATTAATTAGTAATTCAACTAAAAAATTAGTAATTCAATAGCAAAAACCCTAATTTTATTGAGGTTGTAAAGCACTGTTAAAGTTGTTTTAAAATTCGTATTGTTTAGATTTAGAATGACATACCCAAGGTAAAAAGGAATACAAAAGGGTTTAAATCTACTTCTATTTCCCTTTCTATAATACCTATTGGAATACCGATAACACGAGTATCGGTAGTGGTAGTAGCTTTGGTAGACACGGCTACATATCCCGCTATAAAAGATGCAAAATATTGATCGTAAATTCTATAATTGAGACCTGCGAAGCCACCAATATTTGTTGATGACGAAAGGTCTATTTCTGTTTCCCCGAAAAGGGTTTCTTCTAATTGTTGACTCGATTCTGCATTATAGAAAATAGTGTGATTTAGAGCTATTCCCAAATATGGGCGAAAGTCTTTTTCTATAGGGGTAAAATAATAATTGAAAAGCACAGTAGGAGGGAGTACCTTTACATCACCCACAGATTCGACAAAAGAAGCTTCTCCGGCACCTTCTATTTTTAAGGTAAGTGGTAGCCCCAGTAAAACTTCAATCCCCATATGTTTACCAAAGAATCGCGTATAGGAACCAACAAATCCAGTGGGATTATTTACGTCTATTCGATATCCTGTTGGAGTTAATGGACCTTCTAGATCGGTAGTCGAGGTGTTATTGATAAGTTTACCTGCGCCAAGTTTAATAAGATTTTTATGTATTTTGTTATTTGAAGTTTCTTGGCCTAAAACCGTAGCGATTGCCAATACGAAACCAAGAAAGAGAGCCTTTCTAAGCGATAAATTCATGCGAATGGTGAGTTTGTTCAGTAGCTAAACTTAGTACTAATATTTTGATTTAACAATAAAAATCGAACTAAAAAATTTAAATAGTTCGAAAAGGTAAATTGTTTAAATCTACATTTCCCCCCGAAAGGATGATTCCAATTTTATGTCCTTTAAAGCTATTTTTCTCTTTTAATAAAGCAGCGAGCGGAACTGAACAGGAAGGTTCAACAATAATTTTCATTCGTTCCCAGATCAATTTCATTGAAGCGATAATCTCGTCTTCGGTTACTCGGATGATTTCTTTTACGTGTTCTTTTATTATTGGAAATGTTTGATCTCCAATCGACATTTTTAATCCATCAGCAATAGTGTTGGTAGTTTTATTTACTTCTAGCTTCCCAGATTTTATAGAGCGATAGGCATCATCTACTTCAAAAGGTTCCCCGCCTATCACTTGGCAATTGGTGCCAAAAAATGATGCAGCCAATGCAGTACCGGCTATTAATCCACCACCGCCAACAGGAGCAAAAAGATATTCTAAATCAGGATGGTCTTCTAGCAATTCTATGGCAGCAGTACCTTGTCCTAGGATAACGTCTTTCATATTGTAAGGATGCAAAAAAGTTGCTCCTTTCTGTTCTTCAATCGCTTTTGCAGTTTTTTCTCTGTCATGTTGAGTAGGTTCACACTCTATAATTTCTCCATCGTATTCTTTTACCCCATCTTTTTTTACTTTGGGTGCATTAGATGGCATCACGATATATGCTTTAATTCCCAGACTTTTTGCAGCAAGCGACAAAGCTTGAGCAAAATTGCCAGAAGAGTGGGTTACTACACCGTTACTTTTTTGCTCTTCTGATAACTGTAAAATTGCATTTGTGGCACCTCTCATCTTAAAAGCTCCCATTCGCTGAAAGTTTTCACATTTAAAGTATAATTCTGCACCAGAAATCTTATTGAGTAATCGAGAAGTAAGTACCGGAGTTCTATGAATATATGGAGCGATACGTGCGTGGCAATCTTTTAATTCTTGAGGAGTCATGTGTGTAATTTAAGAGAAACTCAAAATTACATAATTTACCGGGTTTGCAAAGGTTTAAATTTTATTCCCAACTAACAAGGTATTTACTCTTTGTACATGATCATATTGGTCAAATTGCATAGTTGTGCCAACCGAAGATTTGATATGATTAATTTTGTCATGATTTTTTAAATTAATACCAGCATTAAATACCATGGATCCACCAGATTTAATAATAGAACTCGTTTTTTTCCAAAACGCTATGCTATAAAATTGCTCGGGGACCTCATCATCAATAAAAATATCTACGATTACAATTTCAAACTCTTTGTCGCAATTATTTATGAATGAAAAAGCATCATCGCAAATGATCTCCAGATTCGGAATAGAAGAAATGCCAAATTCATTTTTTGCAATATCAATTATTACCTGATCAATCTCGACGGCTGTAATTTTCCCTTTGTGATTAAAAGTATTTCTTAGGGATTTTATGATACTTCCTCCTCCCAGGCCAAGCACCAAAATTTCACTTGTTTCATTAATCTGCAGCTTGGATAATCCATAGCAAAGTAATCTTTGCAATGTACCATAGGAATAGTTTGCATTTTGACTGTCCAATACTTTTTTTCCATTCATCAATGTTAGCTCAAGAGTACCGTTGATGGCAGACTGAACTTCCTTGGTGAATGGCCATAAATAACTTAGCAATCTTTTCATCTTGATGAAACCCTTTTCATGTTTTGAAAGATATGAGTTTTACAACACTATTCTCATATAGATTTCATTTATTTATCCATCTCGAGGTTTTGTATTCTTTTGTTTTAGATACGAGCTCTCTATTTTTTAGTTTAAGATGAGTGCTGTCAATCTCTCTACTTCGATATCCTAATAGATGAAAGAATTGTTTGGTAAAAAAGGGGGCCACTTTTAGATTTACCGTGAGTGTGTTTTTTTGATCGGCACTCCATCGCACCCCTGGCAACATGGGGAGTACATAATCAAAACGGATTTTTCGTAAAATAGCAGACAGTTTCAGGAATACTTTTCTAGTTCGTTTTATGGCAAAGAAACCATCATCTCCCAAACTTTGGTAGAGCGGCATAAAAATCTTCCCGTTTTTTTTGGATCGTATTATCTTTCCATTGCTTTGCGCCAATTCTTGTCCCTTTCTTATTTTCTGAAAATTAATGAATCCAGATTTCATCTTAAAAGTATCTCCATTGCTAATTTCATGACGCCAATAGATCTCATAAAAATGCTTGAACTCCTTTGAGTTATTAGACAACATTTGATAATAGTATTGATAGTCAATATGCTTTTTTTCTATAGAACCTGCAAAAACCAGACTAAGATAGATAAAGGCTATATGATTGGTTATGGATATAGGATCGTCATGTTGCCCCGCTTCAAAACCAAAAGCTACATATCCCAATTCATTGATATAGCTTAGTAAAGGACCTTCTAGATATTCTTCGATTCCCAAAATGATAGGAAGAGGATACTGTTTTGTGAATTTTCGGTTTAACAAACTATCATTTACGGTTAAAAAAGGAACAGTTTCACTAGAAGTTGTATGTAGATCCATGAAATAAAATGGTCCACTTTCAGTTTTTAATATTTTATGTATTAGTTTACAGATTTCTATTTGTTGAGAAACGTCTTCATTTGTAACCTTATGTTTTTCCTTTAATATGTCTTTAATGGTTTCAGCTTTCCATAATCGATTAAGGTCTTGTTTATGATATCGTTGGTTATTCTTCAAAGCCCAAAGATTTCCGCTTAGCGCATAAATACTTCCGCAAATAGGGATTTCCTGTTCCTGTAGTTTCTCCATAACCTTTTGTAGAGCAAATACGCCAGAAGGCTCATTGCCATGTATTCCTCCAATAAAAATAAGTGTTGGTCCTGGTTTAGAACCCTTTATGTGCTTTATTATTCGTTTTACATCGATGGATTGATCCAATGCCTTACTATAGATTTTTACCATTGTCAAAAGCAATTACATCTTTGATAGTGATGATTCCTACGAGTTCTTCTTTTTGTATCACGGGTAGACATCCTATTTCATTTTGTTTCATAATTTGTACAGCTTCATGAATAGAAGTTCTTGGGGAAACGGTAATTACATCTTTCACCATAATGTCTGAAACTATGATTTCATCATCATATTCTCTTTCATTCTGGGCCTTTTGAACATGTGTCCAGGTTAATAATCCACATAAAGTACCTGGTTTACTTTCGACCGGAACATGGTGTATGTTTTTCCATTTCATAATGTTGGTGGCCAGATTAGCCAAGTCGTATTCATCGACTGTAAAAAGTTGGGTTGACATAATATGATCTACTATAGAAGCATTTTGGTGTGTTGTAGGTGTTTTTTTTAGCATTTTCCATTGATGAGCAGGAGAACCGTTTTGTTGATTGTTATAAATGGTTTTGGTAAGCATTCTTAATGCATCATCTTCTTTTAAGTTTTTTCGTAGAAATCGATAGTTCTTAATATTCCACTTTGAAGGTGTAATTCCTTTGGCTCGACTTTCAATGATTTTTAATAATCGTTCCCTATCTTCTTTATTCACATTGGCTTTTTCTAATCCATTATACGCTATAGGAAGAAGTTCTTTTATTATTAAATCTCGCACAGATATTGAGTTTCCCATCCATTCTAAAATAGCATCTTGTCCCGTGCGTGCAGCTTTAATAAAATTGGCTTTTACATCCCTAAAATCCATGCAATTGGGCATATTGTTAAATTTTGATGGGCGACCTATCATTACTCCGGCCCATAGTGCAAAATTGGCTACTTCATCTATTATCGTTGGCCCAGCAGGGATATAACGATTTTCTATCCTAACGTGAGGTTTGCCGGCTCCTACACCATAGCAAGGTCTGTTCCAACGATATACAGTACCATTGTGTAGATTAAGTGCCTTTAGTTTAGGTATTTTTCCTTCCTCCAGTTCAGAAAGTGAGTTTGTAACAATATCTCTGGATAGCACTACTTTATGTTGTGCAATGTCGTTTTTGAATATGTCGGTAATGTTACCATAAGCCCAATGATTGCTAAAATTCACTCTGGCTTGTCTATCTTTTAAAACATGTGAAGTTCCCCGTATATCCATACTTTGTCTAAATAATGCGATTCGGGTCTCATTCCATAATTCTCTTCCAAACAATAGAGGGGAGTTGGTACATATTCCTAATATGGGGCCCGATATGGTTTGTGCCCAATTATAGCTTGGGACAAAATCAAGAGGAGGTATTTGCAAATGCATTTGAAAACTGGTATTACAAGCTTCAAAAAGCACTGATTCGTGATGAATGTTTAACTCATCTACACCACGAATGTGAAGTTCGAAATCCTCACCTCTTTGCGATCTTAGGATCTCATTAAGAGCCCAATACCTTGGGTTAGGGGTCATGTATTCCAACTCCAGGTGATGTTTTCTTATTGTTGGTAATATCCCTGTAAGTAAAACTTTGGTATCGGAAGTGCCTCCAACGACCTTTACCTTGTTTAATAATCGCTTTAACTCAGTCTCTAATTTAGAAAAACAATTGCCTTTAAGTTCAATGGGATCGAGGTTAATTTCAAGGTTGTATTTTGCCAGCTCTGTAGTAAAATGATTATCATTAAGAGTTTTTAAGATTTCTAAGGCATTATTGGCAGGTCTCCATTTACTATTAACCAGACAGAATTCTTGTTCGGCACCAATACGTATGATATCATCTTCGATTAAATGTCGCTCTTGCATAATTTCGAGTGCTTTGATATCATCAAGCAAATGTCTTAAGAATTCTGCTCTATTTTTTTGATCAATACTACTATGTACATTATGTTCTCCCATAATTTTAGGTGTTATAATAGTGCAAGAATACTTGTGGCTAGGTAAAGTTTTGATTATAACTTATAAAGCCATATTATGCACTATGGCCTAAAACTATATATTCAAAACACGAAAAAATATGCTATTTGTCATAGTTATTCAATTTTTTATAGTTTTTAATCGGCCAGAGAATTAAATAGGCAAGAATTTAATGGTATTAGATATTGTCAAACCAAGTTAGTGTTTGTTGCCATAAGGGATCTTTAAATTTTCGGCTAAAAAAACCGAAATGGCCAATTTTTTTAGCTTGAACTGTAGCGAGTTTAACGATTTGTATTTCTTTGTTTGATGTTGAAAACAAATCATGTATTCTTCTAATTGCTTTTTCTGTACCAATAGGATCATCTTCTATACCCAAAGTCAATAACTTGGCGTCGTAACGGTCATAGTAAAATGCTATTCCCCTGGACTCCATTTGAGTTTTCATATCGGTTAGTTTTCGACGTTGATGCCATTGGTCTATAACCCCCTTTGGTATGTCTTCTAGCATCCCCAGCTTTTTACCAGGAAAGTAACCATATAATTTAGTAATGAGAGGAAAAAAAATGTGCCAAAGAAAATATATTTTGTTTTTTTCCTTTTTTGACCAATCTTTATAATATGCGGTTTGTGCGCCAATATTAATAATCCCACATATATCTTTATTTCTCTCTGTCATTCCTATAATTGTACCTCCAATGCTATGTCCCAGAGTTAGGATTTTAAAATTTGGGAATTTACTTTTTGCAAAATCGATCACACCCGAAAAGTCTTTTTTGCCCCAATCTGTAAATGAAGCTTCAAAGCCTCTAAGTTTTTTTGGACGGGATGCCGCGATACCGCGGTAATCATAGGTAATGACCTGATACCCATTTTTGGACATAAACAATGCATAATGATGGTATAATTTTTTATCTACAGCAGTTGCAGAATTAAGAATGAGCACTTTGTGCTTATTGTTGTTGCCAGATGAAGTGTATAACGTTCCCGAAAGCATATAGCCATCGGTAGCCCGAATAGAGATCATTTTTATTTTCGGATTAAAATTAGGTTTATGGGTTTACCCATATATTAGTTCACAATTGTATTATTCTTTTCTATACCTTTAAAGCAAGGTATATTGTAAATGTATATAAAAGATCAAAGATTTTTTTCATTTTCAATACCCTTAACATGTTTTCTAGTTTTTATTTTATTGAGTTATGTATTCTAAATTACTTATAATCGTCTTTGTATGTTTTGCAGTTACCTGTGTCTCCTGCAAAAATCAAAAGACCTTAGAAAAAAAAAGTGAGTCCAAAACATTTACTACACCATTGGGTAAGAAAATAGTGATAGTACAAGCTTCTCAAAAGGCGATAAATCAATATGAAGAAGCGCGACAAGATTTTGAATCAGACCCAGATAATATAGAACATATTATTTGGTACGGAAGAAGAACCGCATATCTGGGAAAATATGTAGAAGCCATACAAATTTATACCGATGGAATTAAAAAAAAGCCAAATGACGCCAGATTATATAGGCATAGGGGACATCGTTATATCTCGATACGAGAATTTGATAAAGCAATAACCGATCTAGAATATGCTACAACTCTAATAAAAAATAGAGAAGATAAAATTGAACCCGATGGTATGCCAAATGCCCAGAATATTCCAATTAGTACACTTCACGGAAATATTTGGTATCATCTTGGGCTTGCCTATTATTTGAAAGGAGAAATGGAAAAAGCTTACAATGCTTATCTAAACTGTAGAAATCTTAAATCAAATGATGATAATATGGTATCCAGTACGCATTGGTTGTATATGATTTTAAGACGGATGGAGAAAGAACAGGAAGCAAAAAAAGTTTTAGAACCTATTACTGATACCATGAACATCATTGAAAATACGAGCTATTATAACCTGTGTAAGTTTTATAAAGGTTTACTACCCATAGATTCTTTACAAAATGTAGAAGGTGCAGCTCAAAATGATGCTGTTAGGTATGGATTAGCGAATTGGTATTTTTATAATGAAAAGAAAAAAGAAGCAAAGAGAATAATGAACGAGATCCTTGAAAGAAAATCATGGAACTCTTTTGGGTATATAGCTGCAGAAAGTGATTATCTAAGATATTTTGAAGAGTAAAAGGGAAGTATTTAATTAGAGTTTTGAATTAGTTATAAGGAAACCGTTTAATACCCTTTAAAATAGAAACAAAAAAATCCAATCGCCCCAAGACGATTGGATTTTTTGGAATATATGTTTTAGGATTAATTATTTAACATCACCGGCATTACAAGCATAGTAACATGTTCACCTTCATCTAACCCATCAACCGGGGTAAGAATTCCTGCTCTGTTTGGTAATGACATTTCTAGTTGTACATCGTCTGCGTTAAGGTTATTTAGCATTTCGCTTAGGAAACGAGAGTTAAATCCGATTTGCATATCATCTCCTTGATAATCACAAGTAAGCCGTTCTTCAGCTTTATTAGAATAGTCGATATCTTCTGCAGAGATATTTAATTCGGCACCTGCTATCTTTAAGCGTATTTGATGTGTAGTTTTATTAGAGAAAATAGAAACCCTACGTACCGAATTTAAAAACTGTGTACGTGCAATAGTCAATTTATTAGGATTCTCTTTAGGGATCACAGCTTCATAATTTGGATATTTTCCATCGATTAATCTACAGATCAATTGCGTTTCGTCAAAAGTGAATTTGGCGTTAGAATCATTATACTCGATCAATACTTCACTATCACTTCCTGCAAGAATACCTTTAAGAAGATTAAGAGGTTTTTTTGGCATAATGAACTCTGCCGATTGTGAAGCTTGAATGTCTTCTCTGGTATATTTTACTAATTTATGAGCATCGGTAGCTACAAAAGTTAACCCTTCAGTAGAGAACTGAAAGAACACTCCGCTCATTACTGGTCGCAAATCATCGTTACCAGTAGCAAAAATTGTTTTGCTTACGGCTGTAGCCAATATATCTCCCAATAAGGTGGTAGCACTCGGGTCTTCTAACTCTACGGCTTTTGGAAATTCCTCTCCATCAGCATAAGCCAATGCATATTTACCGTGATTGGAGCTAATCTCTACCGTATTGTTATCTGCAGCAACAAAAGTTAAAGGTTGCTCAGGAAAAGTTTTAAGCGTTTCTAATAATAATTTTGCAGGTACCGCAATAGTTCCCTGATCAGAAGATTCTACTTCTAATTTTGCAGACATTGTGGTTTCAAGATCTGAAGCAGAAACGGTTAGAGCGTTGTTATCTAATTCGAATAAAAAATTATCTAAAATAGGCAGTGTATTGCTGTTGCTTATTACACCACCTAATACTTGTAGTTGTTTTAATAAATATGAACTTGATACTATAAATTTCATATGTGTGTGTGACTAGTTATATTCAGTTTTACGCAAATATAATTGTAATCTATAAGGATTTCGGTATTCAAAAAACCATAGTTATTAACAAACCAACAGGAGTTATTGACTATCGTAAATAAAAACAGGATCAAAGATTTCAGATTCGAGTTTAAGAATCGGGAGTGTCATCGATTAGTTTATCGGTATAGTGTGCCTTATGTTTAGGGGAAGAAAAGCGTTCTTTGTTGTATGCTATTGATTGACCTTTAGGAATTGATAAGCTTTTCCAATTTGAACCAGCAATCATTTTCCCTAAAAACACAATTTGTCCAATATGATAAGAATAATGAGCTAATTGTCTATTGATTGCTTCAACAATACTATGTTCAATGTTTCTGATATATATAGGCTGCATAAAATTACTTTCATTTATACTTTCTAAAGCTTTGAAAAGACATTGCCAGCCATCATTCCATTTTGACAATAGTTCTTGCTTTGTGGTAATGTCATCTTCAAATTCTGCATCGCGTTCTCTCCATTCTTTTTCTCCGTCTGATGTTAAAAAATCTGTCCACCTGGATTTCATGTTACCCCATAGGTGCTTTATAATGATTGCGATGCTATTACTGTCATCATTATATTGCCAAAATAACTTTTCTTCTGGAAGTTGCGCTATGGTTTTTTCTCCCAAAGATTTATAATATTTGAATTGTTTTATTATTCCTTCTAGATAATCTGTTGCATTCATAGGTATAGGTTTTCCTTTAAATATACCTCTTTTTTAACAGGTTTTACTTAATAAAAACTTAATGAAGCGGATGCTTAGAATAGCATTTTACGTTTGCGTACTAATAACCATATAACCATTGGGGCACCAATTAATGAGGTTATGGCATTTATGGGTAGTATATAAGCACTTGAGGGAAGTTGCGCAATACTGTCGCATACCAACATGATAATACTACCAATTAAAACTACGGCTGGTATTAAGGTTTTATGATCTGATGTATGAAACAATTGTCTTGTTAGGTGGGGAACAGCTAAACCAATAAAAGCGATTGGTCCTGCGAAGGCAGTTATGCTTCCTGCCAATAATCCAGTTGCCATTATAATTAAAAAACGACTTGTTTTGATATTAAGTCCAAGGCTACGAGCATAGTTTTCTCCCAAAAGTAGTGTATTGAGAGATTTGATAGAAGCTACTGATAGGAGTACACCCAAAATACAAACACCAAAAAAGATTAAAACATCATTCCAGGAAAGGTTACCCAGGCTTCCAAACCCCCAAAAGATATATTGTTGTAACTGGTCTGCGGGAGCAAAGTAAGAAAGTACGCTTACTATAGCTGCAGTAATACTGCCAAACATTAATCCAATAATTAGAATTGCCATCGTATCCCGTACTCTTATGGATACCAGCATAACAGCAAACAAAACAATTATACTACCAAGGCTTGCCGCAATCACTAATCCCCATTTTGAAATTAGAAAACCTGAAAACGCAACCCCGGCAAAAGTACTACCAAGTATAAGCAACGCAACTCCCAGGCTAGCTCCAGAACTGATCCCTAAAACAAAAGGCCCCGCCAAAGGATTTCTAAATAAGGTTTGCATTAATAATCCCGAGATACCTAATCCACTACCAACAATTATGGCGGTTATCGCTTTTGGCAACCTGTAATTCACAATGATATGTCTCCAGGAATCCTTTTCTACTGCGCCACCAACCAAACTACTTATGGTATCTAACCAAGGAATGTAAACCGAACCCAGACTTATATTTGCAATAAAGCAAATAATCAAAAGGACAGTTATACCTATAAATACCTTTTTGTATGATTTATTTGGGGTCAATTAATTAAGCTTTTCAAAAAAATAAGGTTCGTAATCGGTTAAAAGGTTAGGGTGTGCTATTTGGATAATATCTTTTAGAACGAGGTCGGGACGCATTGGCCCTAGCTCATAATAGATTAATCCGCCCTTGGTACCCATTTTTAACGTTGAAGAATATACGGCTTTATTTTTAAATGCTTCAAATAAGGCATATTGATGATTTTTCTCTTTAAGCTCTGATAATGATCGCGAATTCCCAGAACCAATCCATAAATCTGCCTTTTGAGCTTTTTCCAAAACACTTTCAAAACTTAAAGCGATACTTCCAGTTTTTTTGGTTTCTTCCCAAAGGTATTTTGTATTGGCATCTTTCAAAAATTTGGCTACATAACTGTTACCACCTGGTACGTGCCATACATCTTTAAACATATTACCCGATAATACAGTTGGGGTATCTTTTACACTTTGGGTAAGTGTTATAGCTTCATTATAATCCTTTTTAATATTCTGAAAAACTTCTTCGGCCAAACTCTCTTTACCGAAAAAAGCAGCTATAAACTTTATCCACTCGGCTCTCCCCAACGGATGCTCCTCCATCCAGGATCCGTTAATTACAACAGGGATTCCAGTTTTTTGAATCAAGTCATATGATTTTGTGTCTCCGCTAGCAGAAAATCCAACAACCAATTCGGGATCAAGTTCAAGTACTATTTCGGTATTAAGATTATATTCTTTTCCTAGTTCTTTTATAGAGCCGTTGTCAATTAATGTCCGGGTTTTCTCTGAAGAGATATAATCAGTATACGGAAATCCAACCAGTTTTTGTTCAAGGTTCAGGTATTCCAACATAGGAATATCGGTAGTCGAAGTGACCACAACGCGCTCGATAGGAACTTCTATAAACGTAACTTTATTTGATTTAAATGGTTTTTCTGTTCCTTTGGGATGTAGAATATAGATTAGCTCTTCATTTGCATCTGGCCATGGCGTAGTAACTTTAATCTCTTTGTAGGTGCCACGATTTTCAATAGTAAGTCCCTTTGCATACTCAATATTCTGTGGGGCCAAATACATTACCGTAAGTTGCTCAGATTGTTTGTTTTCTTTTTTACAGGAATAGAATAAAAAAAGAATAGATGCTATAATAAAACTCCTATACATAATCACATTTGTTTGTGTAAAAATAGTAATTCAGGATAAGTTTAATCCCGTTGTTATTGTAAATTGATCTTTTGTCGTTTTTATAGTTATTACGTGGCCATATTCGAGTTTAATGGTAAACGAATTTTTAAGATCAATATTTTGAATATGTGAAACGATTGATCGTATTATACCGGCATGAGAAACGATTATATTTTTCTCATTTGACGCATGATCTAAAGAAAAAAAGAATTCTAAAGCTCGTTTTTGTAACATGATATAAGATTCACCATTTGGAACCTGAACATTTACAAAATCATTCATCCAGGGATCTAATACTTTACTATGAATCTCATCCCATGGGCGTAATTCCCAATCACCAAAGTTTAACTCTTTAAGACGGTCATCAAAAGTGATTTTTTCTGAAAATGTCTTTGCCAATAACTTACATCGTTGCAGAGGGCTAGAATATACTTTGGATACTTCTTGCAACGGGATTTGCTGATGTATTTCTTTTACTTCTGAAGGGAAAGTACTTGTAACACCCAGATCACTTTGCCCATAGCAAATGCCTTTTTCAATATTCGGGGTAGTATGTCTTACCAAATATATTTCCATAGAGCAATAATTGTAAGATAAAACACCACTTCACTTAGTTGTTGTACTGCCCCAGCACAATCACCAGTTTGTCCGCCAATCCATTTCCTGAATTTATGACCTAGGTATATTTTTGAGAGGTACATGGGAATTAAGGTAAGGAATATCCATGGGTTCTTAAACAACAACAATGGAATGATTCCAAAAAACGCACTTATAACAAGCATTGCAAAGTTCATGCTTTTTGCCGCAGGTTTTGCTTTACTATCTTCGGTATCTCTTACATACGGGTGCGTAAAAATTAATGTAGTAGCTATAAATCGACTAAGACTATGTCCCGAAATGATAACAAAAGGGATAACATACGTCTCTACCTCTCTCAATGCAATAAATTTTACCGCCAGAATTGACACCAGACCAATAGTGCCATACGTGCCCAATCTTGAGTCTTTCATGATTAAAAGAATCTTTTCTTTGGTCCACCCTCCTCCAAAACCATCGCAAACATCGGCAAAACCGTCTTCATGAAAAGCACCAGTTGTATATATTGTGACTATCATAGATAGGAGTATTGAAATTTCAATCGAAAAAAGAAAAGAAGCACCATAAAAAACAAGTGCACCAATCGATCCCACAATGATACCAACTAGCGGAAAGTACTTGGAACTTAATCTCAAATAGCCAGGATCATGATTTACCCATTTTGGACAAGGAATTCGGGTAAAAAACATAAGCGCGGTAAAGAAGATATGAATTTCTTTTCTCATGTTGTAGTATTAGATACACCAGCACTTTCAAAACTAGCCATATTATTCAAAAAGTTAACTGCAGAAACAATAATTGGATAGGCCACTGCAACCCCTGTTCCTTCTCCTAAGCGCATTCCCAAGTTTATAAGAGGTTCCTTTTTAAAGAAATCGAGCATTTTTTTATGCCCCTGTTCGCCAGAAGTATGTGCAAAAATACAATATTCGAGTACCTCGGGATATTTTTCATGGGCGGCCAATAATGCTGATGTAACTATAAATCCATCAATTATAATAGTCATCTTTAATTCTGCAGCTTTTAGAATTGCGCCTGTGATCATTGCAATTTCAAAACCACCAAAATAGGCAAGTGTATTAACTTGTTTGGCCGATTTGTATTTTTTGTAAACTTCGGTTAGCACTTTCTGCTTTTGCTTAATAGCTTCAGAATTTAATCCTGTTCCGGCTCCCACACATTCAGAAATTTCGATTCCCGTATAATGAGACATTAATAAAGATGCCGATGAAGTATTTCCAATTCCCATTTCACCGAAACCAATTATGTTACAACCATTATTATAAGTTTTGGCAACTATTTCTGCTCCTTTATGAATAGCGGCATCACATTCTTGTGCTGTCATTGCCGGTTGATCCTGATAATTTTTTGTTCCAAAAGCTATTTTTGCATTTATCAACCCTGGGATTGCGTCAAACTTATGATTCACTCCCGCATCGATAACTTTTAAATCGATATTATTTTGTTGACAAAATACGTTTATTGCTGCGCCTCCTTGTATGAAGTTGTAAATCATTTGTGCCGTAACTTCTTGAGGATAGGGATTCACTTCACCCTTTTTGGCAATTCCGTGATCTCCTGCGAAGACCAATATCGTTGGGTTTTTAAGTTTAGGGCTTTCAGAATTTTGAATTGCACCTATTTGCATAGCAATTTCTTCGAGGGTTCCAAGTGCTCCTAAAGGTTTGGTCTTTGTGTTGATTTTATACTGAAGTATATCTTTAACTTTTCTATTTGAAAGAGATTCTATATCAAATTTCATGTTTCTCTTTTTTAACTTTTAATTTCTATTGCAATACCAGATACCATGAATATGGCTTTATCTGCGTGTTTTGCAATATGTTGATTCATCCAGCCTTGCAATTCTGTAAATTTACGACCAACCTTTGTACTTGCATGAACACCCATCCCAATCTCATTTGAAATGATTATGATAGTTGCCTTTTTCTGAAGAAGTCTATTAAATTCTTCTTTTGCCAGAGCCAATGATTCATCGACATTGTTTTTGGTATCCACAAAATAATTGGTAAGCCAAAGGGTAACACAATCTATAACTACAACACTATGGTCTTTAATAACTTTGGAGAGTTGTTTTTCTTCTTCAATAGAAGTCCATCGTTGATCACGATCTGCGATATGACGATCCACTCGTTTACGATGGTCATCATCCCAAATGCGTGATGTTGCAAGGTAAAAGGGAGCATCAGATAACTCTAATGCCAAATTTTGTGCGTAGCTACTTTTGCCTGATCGTTCGCCCCCGGTAATGTAATATAACATCAGAAAAATGTGTTTTTAACGATGGCAAAGGTAACTTAATACATTATTTATTCGTTAAAGTAATATCAAATTCATTAAATTATAATACATTCGCGCTGAATTTTGGTTCTGAAACACATTGTATGGTGTTGAAGATTAAAAGGGAATCAGGTGAAATAAATTACGAATAACGAGTTACGAAATACGATTTGTTACTTTCTGAATCGTGAATCTAAAATCTAAAATTGTAAATAAATATTCCTGAGCTGTTCCCGCAACTGTAAGCTTTGTCCGTCTATTAATGATAAAAACATTATTAATTTATCGGGTGCTTGTTATAAATTCTTCAAAAACCACTGCTTCGAAAGATGCGGGAAGGTATATAACAAGACGCAAGCCAGGAGACCTGCCTTAATTCTTTAATAAATCAATAATCTTCGGGTAAAAGATTAATGGATTATGAAGAAAAAAACGCATTACATATTACTTTTTATTGCTTTTTCGGCAGTATCCGTTTTCGCTCAGAATGACTCTATAACACAATTAGAAGAAGTCATTGTTAGTGATATTAAACTCAAGAAGTTTTCTGAGGGTTATAAGGTGCAAACTCTTTCAGATTCTGTGATCAAGCGTAATGACATTTCTCTAACCTCTCTTTTGAGGTATAACTCTACTATCTTTTTCAGAGAAAACGGAATAGGAGGGATTTCTTCTGCCTCATTTAGAGGTACAAGTGCTTCACAAACAGCAGTTATCTGGAATGGGATCAATATTAACTCCCAGCTTAACGGTCAAACCGATTTTAATACGGTAAGTGTAAATAATTATGATAATATCGATGTACGCAGCGGAGGAGGAAGCGTACAATACGGAAGTGGAGCCATAGGAGGGAGCATACACTTAAATAACGAATTCAGGTTTTCGAATCATTTTACAAATACACTTAGAACTTCTTACGGAAGTTTCAATACTACCAAAGTAAATTATAAATCCAAATACGGAACAAAAAAGATATATGCCGATGTGGGGATTGATGCCATAAATTCTGATAATGATTACAAGTACCTGGGAACTGAATTTAGGAATCAGAACGGAGGTTTTAAAAACTTAAATCTTAATGCTAGTTTTGGAGTGTTTTTGTCGGATAACAACGTATTAAAAGCATATCATAATACATTTTTGAGTGACCGAAATTTTTCGGGAATCCTTTCGGGAACCGCAATTTCTCCATCAAATGATGCTTATGAGGATATTAATTCTAGAAGTTTAATTACCTGGAAACATTTTAATGATTCTTATATCTCAAAGTTAAGCGTTGCTCATTTACATGAAATGTATCGTTTCTTTGATGATAAGGATAGTGAGGAATATGATTTCGGTAAATCGAATAACCTGTACACCAAATATGAATTCTTGTACCACCTTAATGACGATATACAACTTAATGCCATAGCTGATTACTCTTTTATTCAGGGGGAAGGTACAAATTTTGGAAATTCTGAAGACCGGAATATTTTCTCTGGAGTTTTACTATTTAAACATAAACTGAGTGAAAAACTTAATTATGGGGTGAATCTTCGACAAGAAATTACAGGAGACTATGATAGTCCATTATTATTTGCATTAGATGCAAAATATAAGTTTTCAAAATTTTATGCTATAAAATTTAATGGTTCACGCAATTACCGCATACCAACATATAATGATCTCTATTGGGTTGGTCCAGGAGGGTTGGGTAATCCTGATCTTAAACCAGAAACGTCCCTTCAGGCAGAAATAGGGCATGAGATAAGTTATAAAAGTATTGCTTTATCAATTAATGGATATTACATCAACGCACAAGATTTAATTCGATGGATTCCTGTTTCTGGAACCGTTTGGTCACCGGTAAATATTGATGAGGTTGAAAGTTACGGAGCTGAAATAGGCGTAACATACCAAAAGAAGTGGCATAACCATGAAGTACTCTGGCAAAGCAACTACGCTTACACAGTTTCTGAAGATAAGGAACTGGGCAAACAATTGATATATGTTCCTTTTCATAAACTTACATCTTCTATTTCTTATAGTTATAATAGGTTTTCTATGTTTTATCAATTGCTTTATAATGATGCGGTTTTTATTACTACAGATAATACCAGAGAAATAGATGGATATGATGTATCCAATTTGGGATTAGGATTTACCTATTTTAAAAAAGACAATAAGGAGTTTACGGTTGATTTTCGTGTTAACAATATCTATAACAGAAATTATCAAAATGTCGGTTTTAGACCGATGCCAAATAGAAATTATCAAATTCAATTAATATTTAAACTTTAAACAATGAAACTCAATACATTATTTTTATCAATCTTTACCTTAGGTATATTGCTAGTAAGCTGTAGTAGTGATGATGATGGGATGGAACTACCAAAAGGAGATTTCGATAACGGTATTTTAATTTCGCATGAAGGGACTTTTGGCGGAGTAACAGGATCCGTTTCTTTTATTCCTAATGATTTCAGTACTATTCAGAATGATATATATAATGCAACCAACGGTGAAGATCTTGGTGTATTTCAGCAATCTATCGGTTTTAATGGAGATCTTGCTTTTATTGTTGTAGACAATGCAAATACGATTACTGTGGTGAATAGATATACTTTCGAAAAAGTAAGTACGATTACAACTGGATTAAGTACACCTAGGTATATTACTTTTTTCAATAATAAAGGATATGTAACCAATTGGGGAGATACGGCTTCTTCTACCGACGATTTTATTGCTGTTGTTAACCTAACAGATTACACGGTAGAGAGTACTACTATACCCGTTTCTGAAGGACCTGAACAAATATTGGAAAGAAATGGGAACCTCTATGTGTCCCATAAAGGAGGTTTTGGTTTTAATAATGTTGTAACGGTTATAAATACCAGCAATAACCAAACACAAGAACTGATAGTAGGTGATAAGCCAGATGAATTAGCTTTCGATACAGCAGGGGATTTATGGGTTTTATGTGAAGGAAGAACTACTTTTGATGCCGATTTCAATATCATAGATCAAACTCCGGGGACGTTGGTGAAAATTAATACAACTACCAATGTCGTGGATACTACTATCAATTTTGAAGGAACAAATCAGCCAAGTTTGATGACATATAGTAACGGAACAATTTATTTTTATCTTAACTCAGCGGTTTATAGCATGAGTGAGACGAGTACCACTTTACCTACCGCATCTATAATTTCAGGAGATTTTGATTTTTATGGCATGCAGGTCAATGAAAATAAGCTATATGCAGTAGATGCCGGGGATTTTGCAAGTAGTGGTATTATGAAAGTTTTTGATCTCTCAAACAATCAAGAAACCAATTCGATGACAGTAGGGATTGTTCCTGCTAAGATTTATTTTAATTAAGAGAATAAGTTTTTTTAGAATACAAAAACTCCCAAGTGTATGAAGCTTGGGAGTTTTTATTTATTAAAATACTTGTTATTCTATTTCTTCGCTTCCTCAAGAGTTCTTTTTAGTAAAGGAACCTTGATGTTGTCAATATACATTTTTTGATAATTAGGAAGTAAAGCCGTAGACTCCCAATTGATTAAATCTACATCAGCACTACTGCTTTTTGAACTTGCCGTAGCTGTAGTTTGACCATCAATATAATCTAAAGCTGCCTTTAAGAATGTTTCTGTTGGCTTTCCTAAAGTACCTAGGTTTTGAAGATCCTCTTGTACCGATACCTCTGGAGTTAATCCATCAACATAATCTGAAACATTATCTCTGTTTGCAGATTTGAATACTAAAGGTTGGATAGCATATGTATGATCAGGGCTAGCATTATCTCTTGAAAAACCTTCGCCATCATAAAGAGTAACAGATGCCTGAAATTTACCCGTGGTTGTTCCACCAATTTGAATAACGTCTATATAAGGATCCAAACCATTTATGATTAGTTCACTTGCCGATGCTGTTCTACTTGTAGTAAGTACAAATAATCTAGGAAGATTTAATGAGTTTATAGGCGCATCTGTGTAAATTTTATTTCTAAATCTATTGATTAATGCTTCCTCACCATCTGGTCCTGAAGAAAATTGCGCTTGTAATTCATCATTCCAAATCTCTTTCAAGAAAATCTCACCATTAAATTGCCCAGTGATCATACTTGCCAAATCAATTGCAGAACGCACTAATCCTCCACCATTATATCTTAAGTCCAAAATAAGGTCCTCGATACCATCTGTCTTAAATTTCCCGAATGCATCGTTAAGCTGTTCGTCAAAATCTCCAACAAAACTATTATACATTAGATACCCTATCTTTTTACCGTTGTGATCCAATGTTTTTGCAATAAAAATGGGGTTCTCTGTATATTCTACCTGTGTTAAGGTAACTTCTTGTCCTGTAGCAGTAACATTTACTCCATCAAAATCTACAAGATTAATAGTATAAGAATCAGGACTAAACATTGCATTAAAATCACTACTTCTTGTCATTTTTACACCATCGACAGAATTAAAAAACATACCTCTTTCTAATCCTTTTGTTGCTGCATCTGTACTTGGTAATACATAACGTACAAATCCTAATACATTATTAGAAGAGCTTGATACTGCAAATAAAGAAAAGCTCATTCCATTACTTTTAGATACTCCGCTAAAAGATTGTTCAAGTGCAACATAATCATCTACGATAAAACTAAATCTATCTTGAGATGATGTAAGTGCATCAAATAAACTTTCTGGAGAACCAAACTTACTTAAATACTCGAATAATTCTTGATCATCACTAAATCTATCATTTGCAAGACTTGAAATGTCTGATTTGTATAAATATGCAGCATTCATACCACTCCAAATAAAGGTGTCAATGCCTTGATCTGGGTTGTCTATTTCAATAGGATCTGTGGTTCCATCGCCATTGGTTCCAGAATCTGTTTCTGGAGTGTCATCTTCGCTAGAACAAGCAATAATAAATAAAAATGAAAATAATAGTATTCCTAACCTTACTGTTTCCTTTTTCATGGGGATTGTTAAAATTTGTTAATTTTTTCGCTAAAATACGTTTTTTTTTGAAAAACTAACAAAAGTTAGTCCAAGGGATTGTTTATGATACTATTTCATTCTTTTATTTCGACATACATTTTCTCATAGTTCGGGGAAAACATTTTACTATTTCCAATGTTTTCTAACCCCTTTACATTGTAGTTTTTAGCTTGTCGAGTGCCAGAAATATGATCAATTGCGGCTTTTAATAAAGGCTCCTCTTCATTACCAAGTTCTCCAAGGTTAGAAAAATCTTCTTCTATAAGGACATCTGGAGCAAAACCGTCAAAGTAATCTGTAAAACCAACAGAATTAATAGATTTAAGTACTAATGGTTGCATAGCATATGTATGACCTGGATCTGCGCCCTGTCTGCCATAATTTTCAGAATCATATACGGTTATCGATGCTTGAAACTTTCCTCGAGTAGTATCTCCAACTTTAATAGTTTGTATATATGGATCCAACCCGTTAATTACTAATTCACTGGCAGAAGCAGAACTACGAGTTGTAAGAATGTATACCCTCGATAAATTAAGACTATTAATAGCTTCCCCTGTTCGTATTTGGCTATCAAAGCGATTAATACTTCCAAATTGATCTTGTAAATCGGCATTCCACTCTTCGGTAGTAAATACTTCATTGTCAAATTGCCCCGTGATCATGCTAGCCAGATCAATTGCAGAAGTAACAGACCCACCTCCGTTGTATCTCAAATCTAAAATCAAATCTGTAACCTTTGGAGCGGTAAATTGGGCAAATGCCGCATTAAGTTGTGCGTCAAAATCTGCTGTAAAACTATTATACACGATGTAGCCCACAGGATTACCACCAACATCTATAGTTTTAGTCATAAAAACGGGGTTTTCTGTATACTGCACTTTGGTAAGAGAAACCTCGGTGTTGGTTGGGGTAACGTTAGTGCCATCAAAGGTTGCTAAACCAATAGTATAAGAGTCTGCCGCTAGTAATTCTCTAAAATTTTGATCGGTAATCTGTGTACCGTCGACGGTACTAAATACGTATCCTCTTTTAATACCCTTTGCTTCTGCATCTGTATTAGGCAAAACATAACGCACATATCCAAATACATTCGAAGGATTATTAGGGTAGCGAACCAAACCGTATTCCATGCCATTATTCATCGTTACTCCATCAAAAGCTTGTTCTAGAGCGATATAGTCATCAACTAAGAAGCTGAATTCGTCAATATTAGATTGTAAATCGCCAAAAATCTGTTCGGGAGAAGTAAACCCTCTTAAATAATCTGTATATTCTTGATCCGATGAAAAACGATTGTTTGCAAGATCAGGTACATCGGCTTTATATAGATAAAAAACATTCATTCCTTTCCAAATGAAATCATTAATGTCCAGTGTGCTTGCAACTTGTGGCACATCATCATTATCATCAAAGCACCCTGTAAAAAGGCTTCCAAGTACCATAAATGGTAAAAAAAGCTTCAAGAATCTCATAAAATCTTTTTATAAGTTAAGCGTTAAATGTAATTACTTTATTATAATTCTAAAAAAAGAATGTAACAAATTATAAGTATAGTCGTCTCCCTTGTATAAAGCTAACAAACAAACATGTTATAGATAGTTTTATAAACCAATCAATCAAAAAATGAAAGAAAGAGCATTTATCACGCTTACGAATGGATTTAAGGACAAGCTGTTTAGATTGGCAAAGCGTTTGCTTATAAGTAATGAAGAGGCAGAAGATGCTACTCAGGAAGTATTGCTAAAGTTATGGAAAAATAAAAGCAAAATGGCCGAGTATAAAAATGTAGAGGCATTTGCAATGACGATGACCAAAAATTACTGTTATGATAAGTTGAAAGCCAAGGAAACAGGAAATCTAAAGATCGTACATAGTAATTATAAAGATGAGCGTCCGTCATTACAAAGACAAGTAGAAGCAAAGGATAGTCTGGATTGGGTAGGGAAAATTATGAACAGCTTACCAGAACAACAACGAATGATCATCCAGCTTAGAGATATAGAACAATATGATAATGCAGAAATAGCAGAAATGCTTGGGCTTAATGAAACAGCAGTAAGAGTTGCACTATCAAGAGGAAGAAAAAAAATTAGAGAAGAATTATTAAAAAAACATAATTATGGAGTTGTCTAACATTGAAAAGTTACTTGAAAAGTATTTCGAAGGCGAAACGACCATTTCTGAAGAAAAAAAATTAAAGGTTTATTTTACCAGAGAAACTGTGCCGTCACATCTCGAGAGATACAAAGATTTATTTCAGTACTTTTCTGAAGAGAGCAACATAACAGCTACAAAGGATCTTACTATAGCACCAAGAAAAACCTTTAGATACGCTTGGGTGGGTATAGCAGCATCTGTGGCATTGATTGCAGGAATATTTCTTACGAGAACCAGCCCTGTAGAGCCAGTTGATACTTTTGATGATCCAGAATTAGCTTTACAGGAAACCAAGAAGGTCCTCAATATGGTTTCGCAATATATGAACGAGGGCAAGCAAGGATTAGTGTACTTGCACGAATTTGAAAACACTAAAAACAAGTTTATAAAGTAAAAATTAATTAACGCTCTAGTATAGCGAGATTTAAAATTATGTAATTATGAAAAAGTTAGCAATTGTATTGATAATGGCAGTTTTACCATACGTGTCTAATGCACAAAGCTATTTTGATAAATATGAAAACATGAATGATGTAACCTCTATGGTTATAACAAACAAAATGTTTAAACTATTAAGCAAAATAGATCTTGAAAGTACAGACGCCGAGACACAAGAATATTTAAACCTGGTAGAAAACATTAATAATATTAAAGTATTTGTTACCGAAAATAAAGAAGTTGCTCAAAAAATGAGTGGGGATGTGAACCAATATTTAAAAGGTTCGTCTCTAGATGAGTTAATGCGAATTAAAACCGATGATGGTGAGAATATCAAGTTTTATGTGAAACCTGGTAAAGATGATGATCATGTAAGAGAGTTATTCATGTATCTGGTTGGTAACGAATCCAAAGAAGGAAAACCTGAAACGGTTATACTTACAATAACAGGAAATATAGATTTGAAGCAGGTCTCAAAATTGGCCAATGATCTTAATATCCCTGGAGGTAAAGAACTTAAAAACGTAGAGAAAAGAAACTAGTACGTTTTAGTATATTATAAAATAACCCGTCACATTGAGCGGAGTCGAAATGTAAACTTTAGCATCTTTCGACTCCGCTCGAGATGACAGAATATTTATATAAAACATCAATCAAAAACAATCAACCCATCCTTTATTAATAGGATACAAAATCAATCAAAAATGAAAAATATATTTAAAATTTTAGGCCTTGTGACGGTATTGCTTTTTGCTAGTTGCAATAGTGGTCCGTCATTACAAGAGTATTTTGTAGATCATCAAGGAGATGTCGATTTTGTTGCAGTAGATATACCTTCGAGTCTTTTGAATAAAGATAGTATCGAACTTAACAACGAAGAAAAAGAAGCTCTGGAGAGCGTTAAGAAAGTAAACTTTCTCGCGTTACCCTTAAATGAAAAAAATAAATCTCGTTTTGAAAAAGAAAGTGAAGATATTGCAAAAATCCTAAATAATGAAAAGTACGAGACTTTAATGAAGTTTGGATCCAACGGTACCAATGCAGTATTAAAATATACAGGAGCCGATGACGATATCGATGAAGTCATTATTTTTGCAACAGATCAAAAAAAGGGACTCGCTTTGATAAGAGTATTGGGAGATAATATGAGACCCGAAAAAATGGCAAAATTGGCGCAATCTGTTGAAAAAGGGAGACTTGATTTTGAGGCTTTTAGAAAAATCGGAGAGACCATAGATATAGATTAATCGAACAAAAAAAGCTTTGATGTTCAATCAAAGCTTTTTTTTGCCCGTCAGTTCGAGTGTTTTTTCTCTTATGAAATAAAAGGATAAAGTATCAAAAACTTTTATATCCCAGTATAATTAGAAGGAGTCACCTGCTTTAATTCGGATTTGATAACTTCAGAAACGTCTAAGGTTTCTATAAAGGTTGTAATACTTTCCTGGTTTATAGTGGTGTTGGTTCGCGTAAGTACTTTTAGCGCTTCATAGGGATTAGGATATCCTTCTCTTCTTAATATGGTTTGTATCGCTTCAGCAACTACGGCCCAATTGTTTTCAAGATCTTCTGCAAACTTTTCTTCATTCAATAAAAGTTTGTTTAATCCTTTTAATGTTGCCTGAAAAGCAATTAGTGTATGTCCAAACGGCACACCGATGTTTCTTAGCACCGTACTATCGGTAAGATCTCTTTGTAAACGGCTTATGGGTAATTTGGCGGCAAGATGCTCAAATAAAGCATTGGCAATACCAAGGTTACCTTCACTATTTTCAAAATCTATAGGATTTACTTTATGCGGCATTGCCGAAGAACCTACTTCTCCTTTTTTGATTTTTTGTTTGAAATAGTCCATAGATACATAGGTCCATACATCTCTGTCTAGATCTAGTAAAATGGTATTAATACGTTTTAAACCGTCAAAAAGAGCGGCCATATGATCATAATGTTCAATTTGCGTAGTTGGGAACGAATGATGTAGCCCAAGCTTTTCCTGCACAAAATGTGTCCCAAATTCTTTCCAATCGATAGTTGGGTATGCTACCTTATGTGCATTGTAGTTTCCTGTAGCGCCGCCAAACTTGGCTGCACTAGGAATATCTTTAAGCAGATCAAATTGTGCCTCCAAACGAGTAACATATACCTGAAATTCTTTTCCTAACCGGGTAGGAGAGGCAGGTTGCCCATGGGTGCGGGCAAGCATCGAAACTTCGGCCCACTCAGATACAAGTGATTTTAATTTTACTATAACTTCATTGTATTGCGGAATATACACATTACCAATAGCTTCTTTAATACTTAAAGGAATGGCTGTGTTATTTATATCTTGCGAGGTTAATCCAAAGTGGATAAATTCCTTATATTTTTGAAGTCCAAGAGCGTCAAACTTTTCTTTAATAAAGTATTCAACCGCTTTAACATCATGATTGGTAACTTTTTCTATGTCTTTTATTGCCAACGCATCATCACTTGAAAAAGAAGTGTAAATCTCTCTTAAAGCATCAAATAATGAAGTGTCAAAACCCTGTAATTGAGGCAATGGAATTTCGCATAATGCAATAAAATATTCAATTTCTACCAAAACGCGGTACTTGATTAAGGCTTCTTCACTAAAATATGCACTAAGCGATTGTGTTTTTGATGCGTAACGACCATCGATAGGAGAGATAGCCTGCAAAGGAAATAATGACATAATTTTCTTTTTTTGAAAGCTGCAAAGATAAAGTTTATGTTTTGATTTACGAGTTACGAGTTACGATTTTTGAATTTGAAAAATAATTTGTGCTTCTTTCTCTTGTTAGGAAAAGATTTTCAAAAGACAAAGCGGGTGGAAATCCATCAACTAATCTTTTTTAGCACCATTCTTGATCGGGCCTTATACGCAGCACTACCAGTGGCATAATTATTTTCTAGCGTAATTTTGAGCTCAGGATGAACCCAGTCAAATTCGGTACCCAATAAATATAATGTGGTCATAGCATATGCCTTTGGGGCCACCTTTTGATCGGTAATGAGCCAGTCAAAACAAATCTCGGTAATTTTCTCACGATGGGTTTGAGTTAAAGCGTTTATGATCTCCTGCGATTTCTGTTTGTAATATCCTAGAATCAGAATTTCGAATATTTTTGCCATTGGCCGTACGGCCGAATGTTTATAAGTTCTTGAAGCAATAGCTATCACTTGGTCCAAATAGGGTAGGATAGCCTTAAGGTTTTTCTTGCATAAAAATTCTAACCCCCAAGATGCTTTACATGAAATGTCATCATCGATTCTATTGCATAGTGTTAAAAGTTCTGGAATTGTCTCGGGGTTTTCAAGAACCAAATTCGCAAAATAACTTCTTCTTTCGCGAGTCGCATTTATGGTAGTCAAGACTTCTTCCAGGGATATCATAGCATATTTATAAAAACACGTTCAAAAGTAAAGAATATAGAAGTATGGATATATGTAAAAAATGAAATTAATAATAATTACTTGTTAAAAACGTTATTTCTTCAGTAACAGGGAATTATCATTTTTGGATGTTATCCTACTAAATAACTCACACAATGCTTACGAAAATTAAAAACATTTTTATAGTGTTACTTTTGGTGTTAATAGTAACACAGTTTTTAAGGCCCGAGAAGAATCGGGGCAGTTATGATACTATTGCCAGTTTTGAAGAAGCAACGGCTATGCCCGAAGAGGTGAAGACCATCCTGCAAAACAACTGTTATGATTGTCATAGTAATACCACACGCTATCCTTGGTTTATGGAAGTAAGTCCGGTTACTCATTATATGGCGTATCAAATTGAAGACGGTAAAAAACATTTTAATATATCTGCGTGGGAATCTTATACCGATACGGAAAAAGATCACAAGCTCGAAGAGCTTATTGGCGAAATTGAATACAAAAAAATGCCTTTAAAACCATATACCTGGATTCATGGTGAACTTTCTGGGAGCGACGCAAAAACCCTTATTGGTTGGGTAAAAGAACTTCGCGAAAAAGCAAAGAATCCGCCAGTAGACTCTATAAACGTGCAAAATCCCGATTCGACGGTGGTAGATAGCTTGCAAAAACAGCGAGTATCAGCTGTTTATTAATTGCTCGACAACTTTCGGGACACCAACAGTAGCTTTTTCAGATAAGATCGTTAAATGTCTTGATGGAGCAATTGCCGGGTTCGGATCAACAAAATAAACCGGAATCTGTGGTTTGGTATATTGTAACAATCCGGCCGCAGGATATACCTGCATAGATGTGCCGACAATAATAAGAATATCGGCCTGTTCGGTAATTGTAATCGCAGTATCCATCATAGGAACCATTTCGCCAAACCAAACAATATGAGGCCTAAGTTGAGATTTGTGTTCGCATAAATCTCCCAGATTAAGATCTTTTTTCCAATCCAGCACCAGGTTTTCATCAAATTGACTACGTACTTTTAATAGTTCACCATGCAGATGAATAATGTTGCGACTGCCAGCTCTTTCATGCAAATCATCAACATTTTGAGTAATAATGGTAACATCGAATTGTTCTTCCAACGTTACGAGAGCTTCATGTCCCTTATTGGGAGCCACTGTAAGTAACTGCTGACGTCTTTTGTTATAAAAATCCAGTACAAGCTCTGGGTTATTATCCCATCCTATAGGAGAAGCTACTTCCATAATATCATGACCTTCCCATAAACCATTGGCATCCCTAAAGGTATTGATACCGCTTTCGGCACTAATTCCTGCTCCTGTAAGCACTACTACTTTTTCCATACGGTGGCGATTAACTCAAAATTTTTAATAAAGCTATTCAAAATTGTTGAGTTTTTGCGCTGTGACCGTCAAGATTTTAGCATTTTACTAGCTATTTTTTATGTGCAGTTTATATTTTTGCGGCCGTTTTTGGCATATTATAGTATTAGTATTCAATTTTTTATGAAAACGCATACTTAAATGGATCTTTTTGCGTTTTGAAATGCTTAATCCAATTTATCGACAAAGTGTGCTAAAATAACGACGAAAAACATTTTGTAACAAATTGATTCTAAAGGTGTTCCGTAGTTATATTACGGTTTTACCGTATTAAAAAAAACAAGTAAAAATCCTATCTTGTAAATAGAATTTTATAATGTTTAGCAACCAACACTAATTTATTAATCCTTACCCTATGAAATATCCCTATGTAATTATTGATAATGACCAAAAGATTGCAGATTCTATCCAGATTGCTTTAGAAGAGCAGACTGATTATATATGTACTGGAATTGCAAAAGACGAGCAAACGGCATTAGATTTAATTTTAGAGAGAAAGCCCCGATTAGTATTTTTAGAGCCCGAGGTCCCGGGAACAAATTGCGCCACAACGCAGTATTCGTTAATGGTTGAGTTGGCAAAATATATGACCCGGTTACCCGAGTTTATTGTGATTACAAAAACTACTGAATATGCCATCGAAGGGATACGTAATAGGATATTGGATTACATATTAAAACCTTTGGGTAGAGGGCAGATATTGAGGACGTTAATGCGGTTTGAAAAAGATTTTGATGAAGTAGAAGATACTACATTATGCTTTAAATCGTATGGAGATTATCGCTTTATAGATGTAGATGAAGTGCTGTATCTTAAAGCAGATAATAATACTACCGATTTCATAATGAGTAATGGTAATAAAGTAGAGGCTTTTAAATCATTAAAACATTTCCAGGATCTGCTACCAGATCATTTTGTAAGAATTCACAACAGCTATATCATTAATACACATTATATCTCAAGGATTCATTTCGGTAAAGCAAAATGTGCCATCAAGAACACCAATGATATGATTCCGTTTTCAAAATCATATAAGAATAAGGTGGAAGAATTAAAAGATCATCTTGCCCAAAAAAGCTTGATTCAGATCTAGAATACTATAAAAATAAGTATAAAGTAACCGGTAGATGACTTCATCTATCGGTTTTTTTTATTAAAAGGGTGGGGCTATATATGTAGGTATTTTGGGTGCGCAAATTCCTACAAGAAAAATCTAAAAATTAAAATCGGTTCATCTACCCTCATAATCCGTTCATTTACCCTTAAATGAGGTCAATTCACTAAACACACCTTAATATGTTGGGCGCGCGCGAGGATTAGGCCTACATTTGTAGTGTACAAAAGGAAAAACAGCAACAAAAATTTAACTTTTTTTCCTACAAAATCGTAAAGCGCTACGATCCCCAAAATAAGTATAAACTAATAAATTAATTTACCCCACAAAGACATTTTATAGTCTTTGAATTAACAAAAAAACTAAGAGAGTTATGAAAACGATTAAGACTTTATTTGCAGTAGTAGTAGTAAGTACAATGTTTATCGCTTGTGAAGCGGATTCAGTAAATGAAGAAATTGGAATAGATAATTTAGAGACATTTAGTGATGAACAACAATTACCCGAGGGACCTATAGGGAATGAAAATCCAGGTACAATTTAAAATTCGTCAATAGCAACTAATTCAAACAGTAAAATATATTATTATGAAAACTATAAAAACTTTATTCGCGATATTATTCTTAACTACTCTTTTTATGGCATGTGAGGCTGATTCAGTCAATGAAGAAGTTGCATTAGAAGATATGGAGATCTTCGGTAATGAGCAGGAGCTTCCCGATGGTCCATTAAATAATGGTAACGCTGGAGCTGGTGGTTGATAAAAACTAACAGATATAATATAAAAGCCTTATTACGAATTAATAAGGCTTTTTTTATAATTTTATGTAATCAATTTTTAGAATCTATTCTTATCTTAGTTTAATGAAATATTGTCCTTTTAAATATCTACTACTACTTTTTTTATTCATGATTCTTTCTTGTACCAATTTGAATAATGATTCGGAAGAAGGAACTGACGTTAAAAAAATGTTGGATAGTTATATCGATAAAGCTAAAGATAAGTCAATTTCCAAAGAAGATAAGATTTCCGCTTTGAGTAATGCATTGTTCTGGTCTGCAAAATTACCCGAGGATGCAGAAAGAAGAGTTAAACAATCTGAAATAGCTTACCTTTATTATGGTTTAAAGGAGTATGATCAATACAAAAACGTAAATCAAAAAGCACTAAACCTTTCTAGAAGAATTAGAGATTCATTTGGAATAGCTAAATCTCTCAGCAATATTGGGGCATATTATGAAGTTAGTAATGTTAAAGATAGTGCATTTTATTACTATGTTAATGCCGAAAAAGCTTTCAATAAGTTTAGTCAAAAATTTCCTGAAGATCATGGTATTCCTTTATTTAATAAGGGTGTAATACAAAGAAGTTTTAAAGATTATGTTGGGAGCGAAGCAAGTATGATTAATGCTATTGAAAAGTTTAAAGAATCAAAAAACAATCTTTATATATATTATTGCTATACTTATCTTGGAGTACTTTCTACAGACGTTGGAAGATACGATGAGGCGATTAAAAACTATCAGAATGCTTTGGACTATGCTAGGAAAATAGACAATGGTAAATTTATTGAACTGAATACACTAAATAATATAGGTGTTGTTTTTAAGGATCAGGGAAGATATAAAGAAGCTATAGGATATTATGAAGACGCTTTAAATTATGTAGGAATAGCTGAGAAGTATCCTAAATTTTATGCGCGTTTATTAGATAATATAGCTTATGCTAGATTTTTATCAGGAGACTCGGAAGGAGTAATAGATTCTTTTAAAAAATCTTTACAAATTAGAGATAGTTTAAGTGATAAAAGCGGTTTGATAACATGTAATTTACATATAGCGGAATATTATAATTCTCTTAATGTTGATAGCGTTGCAAATGGTTATGCCATAAAAGCTAAGGAGATTGCAGAATCTGTAGATTCTAAAAAAGATCTTCTTAAATCCCTATTGTTACTTAAAGAAGTTTCATCAGAAGAGAAAGGTTTGGCTTACGCTAATCACTATATAAGGTTAAATGATAGTTTACAGAATCAAGAAAGACTTAACCGCGACAAATTCGCACGCATACGATTCGAAACCGACGAAATCGCCGAGCAAAATCTACAAATAAGCCGTGAAAATGAAATTTTGATCATCGCCATACTGGGGTTAACTGCATTGTTTTTATTGGGCTATATCATTTTTAGGCAGCAACAAAGCAATAAAGAGTTATTGTTTGCACAAACCCAGCAAGAAGCCAACCAGGAGATTTATCGATTACTACTTAACCAACAAATTAAGCTGGAAGAAGGTCGTAAATTAGAACAGCAACGCATGTCCGAGGAGCTGCACGATGGAGTATTGGGCCGTTTGTTTGGAGTGCGATTAAGTCTCGATGGGATCAACCAGCGAGCCAACGATGGTTTTACCGAGGCCAGAAACAAATACATCGACGAGTTAAAAGATATCGAAAAAGAAATACGATTAATCTCGCACGACCTAAGTTCTGAAACCCTGCCAAGTGACGTGGCCTATATCGATGCGGTAGAAAATCTGATTAGTGATTTGTGTGAGATAAATAATATAAGATTTGAGTTTAATAATGACGAAGAAATCGATTGGGAGCATATCGATGACGAGAAAAAGGTAAATCTATTCAGGATTTTACAAGAATCTCTGCAAAATATTTTTAAACACGCTAGTGCAAAAAGTATAAAAATTAATTTTGATTATATCGAAGATAAAATAAATCTTACTATCTTGGATGATGGAATCGGGTTTAACAGCACAAAGGTTAAAAAAGGAATTGGTCTAAAAAATATTACATCAAGGGTTAGTCAGATGAGTGGTGTGGTACAGTTTTTAAGTAATAAAGACGCGGGTACTCAAGTATCTGTAAGCGTGCCGGTTTAAAAAAAATGTTTAAAATAGTTTTATAAGTACAGTATTTGTCATAATATTTTGCTAGGATCGAAGTTAGATAAATGATAGTCCTGTTTTTGAGAACTAAAAACTACGAATTAAAAAATGAAGAAAAAGCTAAAAGTTCTTATGATTGATGATCATCCTATGATTATCGAGGGGTATAAGAATACCTTACTAGGTGAAAACCAAAAAGAGTACCAGATCAAAATCGACATTGCATCCAATTGTGATGATGCTTACGAAAAAATCGTAAAAGCATCAGAATCTACCCCCTATGATATGCTATTTGTGGATATTAAACTCCCGCCATCATCAGACGGAACGATCACGTCTGGAGAGGATTTGGCAAAGCATGCCAAAGAACTGCTACCTAAGGCAAAGATTATTATATTAACAATGCATCGAGAAGATCATAGAATTCACAACATTCTTAAAAATATCAACCCTGCCGGGTTCTTGATAAAGAGCGATCTTACCTCTAGCGAGTTGCTTTTGGCTTTTAACAATATAGTAAAAGGTAAAGCCTATTATAGTGCTACGGTAAACGATCATTTCAGAAAAATGATGACCAACAAATTCTCGCTAGATGAGAAAAACCTTAAAATACTATATCACTTATCTCGCGGTGTTAAAACCAAAAACCTTCCTAATTACGTGAGCTTATCATTAAGTGCCATAGAAAAAAGAAAGAATCAGATTAAAGAAATGTTTTCTATAGCTAAAGCAGATGATCAAAAATTGCTAGAAGAAGCACGTAGAAGAGGGTTTATATAGTACAGAACCAAATATTGAGATATATAATAAGGATGGCGATTGTCATCCTTATTTATTTTTACGGTTATACCGTAAAAATTTTGATAAAAGAACGTATTTAGGATCCAAAGATTATATTTACATTTATAATGTTAAAAAAAACTAAAAGTAAATATTAGGTTAAAAGAGTATCGCTTATATAAAAAATTACGCTTCTATACATTATATACTTACCCCTTTGTCCATATAAATGGGTGTAGTTTTAAGTAGGACATACTAATAAACTTTATCGTCATAGTGTATCATTATGGTATATGCCCTATACTGTTAATGATTAAGATTGAACTTAAATTTATGAGTTACACTTATGATTGATGGTGTCTTAATTTTTTTCTTAAAACCTTATGTAAGTTTTCTTACCAGAGTATGTAAATATACTTTGGGATCTTTTATTATACATTATTATCATAAGTTGAACATGATACATAATACATTAATTATGACGTAGAATAAAAACAAACAAGTATGAGCTTCTTGAATTAAATTCGGGATGCTGCATTATACAAACACTCTAGTGATTGCAAACTTTGGCGAGCCGGCAAAAACTGGATTTGAATAACGATTAATATATATGAAAATCATCATTATGCGGTTATGTTCTTTTATTCCAAAAGATATATCAAAAAATACACTTGCGCGATCCGATATTAAACTTGGTGTTTCTCTGCTTTTGATTTACATGGCAATTACCTCTCGGGTTGGTTGTCGACTGATATTAAGTAGCATCTTCCAATTTTTTATTGGATCTTATGTTTCTAGCTTTAAACACCTAGATAGCTATAAAAACACAAGTATACATTCTAAATATAAGGACAACAATGTCGTCCCATTTTCCTATAAAAAATATATAGGTAACCTGAATTCTATTTCTATTATTTTCCTTCCAAATATAATTCCTAGTTACCAGGAAGAAATAGTGGCGGTATGCTCTCAGATGGCTAAAATTTATAGTACTGGTACTTTTTGGAAAAATCGGATTCAGGTTACTCTTTATAGTAATGAATACGATTCCTACGGATTCTCCTCAAATGATTTACAAAACCCAATTATCATAAATAGCTTATGAAATTTTTTACTCATTCCACTTTGAATAATATAAAGATATTAGCAGTATTATCTATTTTAATAATAATATCATCAAAAAACCATGCTCAGGTAGTTACTACATGGGGAGGTCTTTCGGGGGTACTTCCAGAGAATAATTATCCAACAAGCAGTTTATCGGCTATTGGGGATGGTGTAACCTTTGTAAACGTAGATATTACCAGGTCACCATCAGCCACAGTTGGAGGTGTAGAAAATGCCGTGCCACCAAGTTTGATACTTGCAAATAGTTTTAACAATACCAGGGCTACGGTTGGAGTTTCAGGTAATACGTATACCTATGTGTTTAGTGAACCCGTTCATGTTATTTTGAGTTCTCAGGAACATAGTGATTTGGTTCGAACTGAAAACATTAAAGTATCTAGTCCCGATGCTGGAGTAGTTTTTACAGGGAGTTTAACAGGAGCACAAACAGGTCATTTTATAAACAATAATAATACATCAGAAATTCATATTGGTTCAAATGCTTCAATTACTGCAGCAGGAACCTATTGGACGGTCCAAAGTAATATTGCTATTACTACCTTAACCGTAGAATACTATGTAACTGATCCTGCAGAAGCAGCCTCTGGCGAACCCTTTACTTTGGATTTGGCTCCAGTACCGTACATACGTTTGGATGATACAAATATAACTGGGGCGGGAGGTATAGATATCAATGTAACCGGATGCGCAAAAAGTTACGAGATATTAGATAATTCTAATACAGGAGCAACATCAGAATTTAATGCTCCGCATGGCCTAGATTTTATGACAGTAACTCTTGTAAACCCTCAAGATGTGGGTCAGGAGGAATTAAGTATAGCAGGTACATTTGATGGAATTACGGTTTCAGGAAATGGAACCACATCACTCACTATTACCAATGTGAGTTCAGATGTAAACACATTAAGAAATACATTAGATGATTTAGTATATAAAAATTCTGCAGCTATACCAGAAATAGCAACTCCAAGGATCGTAGAAGTTACGGTTACAGACCCTTTTGGCAATACTTCTGCTACGGCAACAACAACAGTTTCACTATCAAATGCGTCAAGCTCGGGAAGTACAGCTGGACCGTTAATTGTATTTACAACAGGTTCGACGGTTGATTTGTTTACTGGATTGGATGGTTCAGAAGACACGGGAGGGACATGGGTTGATGTAGATGCTACAGGTAGTCTTGTAGGTAATACTGTAACTATTGCTGCTCTACCTTTAGGTCCTTCTAGATTTAATTATACAGTTACGGGAACAACTCCTTGTAGTGATGAGACGACTACTGTTGTGGTTTTGAATTTGGACGGAAGTGAGTTATCAATTACCGCTCCGGTGACATCTTCTAATTGTGGAACTTTGACAACAAATTATAGTGATCCCACGTTTTCTGCAAATTCTGATGATCCCATACACATTTTTGATGGAGGACCTTCGTCTGGAGAACTGGAATGCCCAGCAGGTGGGGCAGGAACGACTTATGATTGGTACATTTTTAATCCTCTTACAAATTCTTATGACGATTTTGCAATCGGTTCTACCCGTATTCAAACAGGGTTAGATGATGGTGGGTACTTGGTAGTACGAAATGATGGAGGTACAATAGAAGAAGGACGTGCTTGGGTTTGGAATAATACAATAGATACAGATGCAGGAACAAATGCAACCGCATGTATAGGAGATACAGTTATATTGAGTGGTGTGGCTGCAAATAATTCGGACTATACATATTATAATCCAGTACCAAGGCCTTTTGTTATTACGGCTTCGACAATTATCTCCGTAGAGTTTAATATTACACATACATATATATCAGATGTAGCATATTATTTGGTATCACCAGATGGAGCAGTAACGATACCCCTGGGACTTAATGAACCTGGAGTTGCTTGTAATGCTTCGGCAAATGCAGTAGGTCTTGTGTTTACAAATGATCCTGCAGCCGTTACTACACTACCAAATTTTGATATTTGTGAATTTAATAGAAATAATGCTTGTGCAAATGTTTCTCTTTCAGGTACATATAATTCATACTATACAGACCCGTCTAATAGTAATGCTTTTACTTGTACTTTTTTTGCCCCCGCTTCAGGACCAACGGCAATAGATATGTCTGCATTAGCAGGTTATGATGCCAGACAAGGTGGTTGGAAAGTTCAGGTATATGATTGTGAGCCAGCTGATACAGGAGAAATTGACCAGATAATTATCACTTTTGACGATGGTGCTGGAACCACACAGATTTTTGATAGTGGTACTATTCCAAACGGAACTGCAGAAGCTCAAATCAATGATAATTCTTGTGACCCTCTTACTGCATCGATTTATGAAGTACCTTTTTCGGGATCTACTTCGGCCATAGAAGAAATAGGTATTCAAGATGGTATAGGTACAGATTCATCAGGAGGATATGAATGGTCTTATAGTACAGTAGGTCCAACAGGGCCATTTAGCGCTCCTTTTGAAAACGCTACACTAACACCTGCTGTTGTAGTAAACGAAACTACATGGTTTAGACTGCGAGCGGATAATGGATCCACTTGTTCGGGTGAAGATGTAGTACAAATTACCGTTACCGATTCACCAAATTCTGGTACAGGAACAGATGAGTTTGCCTGTGCAGGTGATGCTTTAGTAGACCTTAACACTTTGATTACTGATGCAGATATGGGTGGAATATGGAGTGTTTCGGTTACTTCTCCTGATGCTCCTGGAGGAGATTTTAATGCAGGTGCAGGAACCTATGATCCAACTACAGGTGGAGTATATGTTTTTGATTATACCGTAAATGCTACAGCACCTTGTACAATTAATGCAGTAACATCGGTTACCGTTTCTGTACAAGCTGCTCCAAATACGGGAATTAATAATACAGTTAATGCCAATGGTGCATCTGGGGTAATAAATTTATTTAGTGAATTATTAGGCACCCCAGAGACTGGAGGAACCTGGAGTTTAGATACAGGTGGGGATGATCCGGGAGCGAACTTTGATCAAGGTTTAGGTACCTTGGATAGCTCAGGACTTGCAGGAGGGACATATATATTTCAATATACACTAACCAATTGTACAACAGCAATGTCTGCCATTACAGTAATTTTCAGTGCTGTAGATACAGATATGGATGGTGTTGGAGATGCAGTTGATTTTGATGATGATAATGATGGGATTTTAGATACTGCAGAGAATAGTTTAGGAGTTGATCCTTCTGCAGATGCCGATATGGATGGAATTCCGAACTATCAGGATTTTGATAATAATGGTACTGCCACAGCACCTGTGTGCCTGGATGGTGATCTTAATGGTATTTGTGATACATTGGACCCTGTGTTTGATAACGATCAGGATGGAGTTCCTAATCATTATGACTTAGATAGTGATAATGATGGTATTTATGACGTAATAGAAACCGGAGGCACAGATGGCGACAACGATGGTAGAGCAGACGATTTTGATGGAGATGCTACCAATGATAATGGGATTCCAGATTCGGCCAATGGAGGAACTGGAATTTCTACCCCAACCAACTCTGATAGTTCAGGCGATGCAGATTATTTGGTATTAGATAGTGATGGTGATGGTTGTGATGACGTTATCGAAGCAGGCTTTACAGATGGGGATGATAATGGACTTCTGGGATCAGGAACATTTGGCATAGGATTAACGGTTGATGGTAATGGTGTAGTAACCTCTGGTATCGATGGGTATACAACTCCAGTAGATGCAGATACCGATACTATTGCAGATTACCAACAAGTAGGAGGTCCCGATGCTGATAATGATGGTATTTCTGATGCCTGTGACTTAACTTTTGATAATAACGATGGTGATACCGTAGGAGACAATTTAGACCTTGACGATGATAACGATGGTATCCCAGATACGGCCGAAAATAGTTTGGGTGTTGATCCTTCTGCAGATACAGATGCAGATGGTATTCCAAATTATCAGGATTTTACTGATAATGGAAGCTTAACAGCTCCGGATTGTACAGATGCGGATGCCAATGGCATTTGCGATACCTTAGATCCTGTATTTGATTTCGATGGTGATGGAGTTCCTAATCATTTTGATTTAGATTCCGATAACGATGGGATTACAGATATTATTGAAGCAGGAGGGGTAGATACAGATTTCGATGGGATAATTGATGGTTTTAGTGATGGAAATAATGATGGCCTCGATGATACGATAGCCGGAGCACCTCTTCCTTTAACAAATACAGACGGTACCGGAAATGCTAACTTTTTAGATATTGATGCAGATGATGATGGAATTGTTGATAATATTGAAGCACAGGCAACAGCAGCTTATCTTCCTCCTTTTGGTAATGATACCGACAATGATGGTATTGATGATCGATATGATGTAGATTGCTCCTTTGGCACCTGTGGCATAGCTGGGACTCCTATTGTACCTACAAATACTGATGGTTTAGGTGATGGAGCTGATTACATAGACTTAGATTCAGATGATGATGGAGAGAATGATACGATTGAAGGGTATGACACGAATGATGATGGAGTAGCAGATACAATTCTGGCAAATAATGATTCAGATGGAGATGGATTGGATGATAATTTTGATGTAGATGGAACGAGTACAACTGATGCTGGTGGGGTAACAAATGGAGGACAAACTGCCGGGAATCCATTCCCGGATACCGATAGTCCAGGAGGAGAACCCGATTGGAGGGATCCTGTTGTGAATGACCTTGAAATTACAAAAGTAGACACCTATGTAGATACAAATACCAATGGTATTATTGATGTTGGAGATACAATCAATTATGTATTTGTTATAACTAATAATGGTACAGCTACTTTAACAAATATAAATGTAAGTGATCCTACTGTTACAGTAGCAGGAGGACCTATAGCAACATTGGCTGCAACCACTAGTGATAATTCAACATTTACAGGAAGTTATACTATACAAGCTGGGGATATTACGGCAGGTAGTTTTAGTAATACAGCTACGGTTAGCGCAGAGGATCCTAATGGAAATACAATTTCCAGTTTATCTGATGACCCAGATGACCCTTCAGATGCTACAGATGATGATAACGATGGAAATCCAGACGATGCTACGGTGACCGATTTACGTCAACCGTTATTGGATATCACCAAGACAGATACCTATGTAGATGTAGATAGTAATGGGATTATCAATGCTGGAGATCGAATCGACTATGTGTTTGAAGTGACCAATACGGGTAATGTAGACCTAACGGGTATCAGTGTGAGTGATATGGATGCTACGATCACAGCTACACTACCAACGATTGATTTGGTAGTAGGG